>NZ_CP087176.1:3737028-4038656 GCF_024748695.1 Pseudomonas sp. B21-040 | reverse complement strand
GCGCTGCGCAATCACCTCGAAGCCGACATGATGCATGACGCCCTGCGCGCCGATGTGTTGTCGGCGATGCTGGTCGGCCTGGGCAAAAGCACCAGCAGCAAGGTCGAGGTGCACAGTTCAATCGAAGAACACACGACGCATTTTCGCGAAGTGCTGGGTGAAAACCTCAAGTTGCCGGTCAACGACACCCTCAAGGTTGCCCTGAACAAGGTCAAGCCGAGTTTGGACACTTACATCGCTGCGGCAGAGCGCATCGTTGGCCTGGCATTGGAAAACCCCGAAGCCGCGCAGAAAGAGCTGGGCACCTTCAATGCCGCGTTCAGCCAACTGGAAGATCAGATGGCGGCCCTCAGCGAGCTGATCGAAACCAACACGCAACAGACCAGCCAAAATACCCAGCAAGCGATCCAGAGCGCCAACTTCACCCTCGGCGTCGTGCTCATCGCCAGCCTGGTGTTGCTGCTTATTCAGGGACGCTGGGTGATGCTGAGCATCATGGGGCCTTTGCAGACCGCCAATCGCATCGCCATCAGCATCGCCCATGGCAACCTCAGCGAACCGATTGTCGAGCCGACGCAAAAAGACGAAGCCAGCACCCTGATTCGCAGCCTCGCCACGATGCAACGCGACTTGCGCGGCATGATCGAAGTGGTGCGCAGCAACGCTCACGGCGTGAGTGGCATGAGCGATCAATTGAGCAGCGGTTGCCATCAGGTCGCCGACAGCAGCCAGCAGCAAAGCGCCGCCGCCAGCACCATGGCCGCCGCCGCAAGCGAAATGACCGCGAGCATCGAGGAAATCACCCGCCACGCCGAACGCGCGCTGGACATGGCCAATCAGGCTGAATCACTGGCCAAGGATGGTGGTCGGGTGATCCATCAGGTCGTCGCAGACATGGACGGCATCGCCCGTTCCGCGCAGCAATCGGCCCAGGTGATTCGCACGCTGGACAAGGAGTCCGAAGGGATTTTCAGCATCATTCAGGTGATCAAGGGCATCGCCGACCAGACCAACCTGCTGGCCTTGAACGCCGCCATCGAGGCGGCGCGCGCCGGTGAGCAGGGCCGTGGTTTTGCCGTGGTCGCCGACGAAGTGCGTAGCCTCGCCGGACGCACCAGCGCCTCCACCCAGGAAATTGCCAGCATGGTCTCGCGCATCCAGCAAAGCACCCGCGAGGCGGTGACCAGCATGGAGGCGGGCGTGGCACAGGTGGACAAAGGCATGGCCGTGACGGCCGACGTTGAGCGCGCCATCCGTGAAATCCTCAGTGCGACGCTGAGTACCACGCAACTGGTCAACGACATTACCCGCACCATCGGCGAGCAAAGCCTGGCCAGCAACGAAATTGCCCATCAGGTGGACATGATCGCCGGTATGTCGGAGGGCAACAGCAAGGTCATCGGCCAGACCGCCTCGACTACCGATGAACTGTCGAGCCTGGCGGGCAAGCTGTCGCAGTCGGTGGATCGGTTTCGGCTCTGACAGCATCTGGTCGTTACGTCTTCCCGCTCCCACGCTTTTGCGTGGAAGCGGGAGGAGAGGTTCTTAGATAAGTTCACCGCAGAAAATATCGTGATTGCCATCGGCCGGGCTATCTCGCACCACCAGCGAGTAATGGCCGGAGCGCAGTGTTTCGTATGGCAGAGGCACAGTCTTCTGGAGTTGGATTCCCTCTGTTTCGTTGAAGTTGTCAGTCACGACCTGGTTGAGTGAATAGGCCGGTTTCGGCTCATGCCGGGCACAGCTTCCCGAGTAGACATAGGTATACAAGTGCGCCGGAACTAAAGTGCCATCGGGTACACCACCCACGAACAATGAGAGTTCCGTCTCACCAGTGTTCAAGGGGGTTAGAACGGCCTGAGCGATATGTCCGGCATTGTAAGTAGTTGCGTTCAAGGGAACGGCGTCGATCTGCTGCGGGGTTGCTACAGCCACCGAGATGCAGCCAGCCGCGACCATCAACGCCAGCGAAGATACGATTTTCATCGTAAGCCTCCTGCCTTACAAAGGCGTGCTGAAGTGAGCCCCCTATAAATTTTAGTCGCCTATACACATCCATGTGTTCTTCAGACGTTCGGGCCTCTGATGTTTTAGAGGTACTTATCCGTCACCGCGCCTTCCGAAGCACTGGACACGGTCTTCGCATATTTGGCCAGCACCCCGCGTTTGTACTTGGATTCCGGGCGGACCCAGCGGGTCTTGCGCTCGGCCAATACCGCGTCGGTCACGTCGACGGTGATCTGCCGGGTTTCGGCGTCGATGGTGATCCGGTCGCCGTCTTCAATCAGCGCGATTGGCCCGCCTTCAAACGCTTCCGGTGTGATATGCCCGACCACAAAACCGTGCGAGCCGCCGGAAAAACGGCCATCGGTAATCAGCGCGACGTCCTTGCCCAATCCCTTGCCCATCACCGCAGACGTGGGCGAAAGCATTTCGCGCATGCCCGGGCCACCTTTTGGCCCTTCGTAACGGATCACGATGACGTCGCCGGCCTTGACCTCCCCATTGAGGATGCCGGCCAGCGCACCTTCTTCACCGTGATAGACGCGGGCCGTCCCTTCAAAGCGCAGGCCTTCTTTGCCGGTGATCTTGGCCACGGCGCCGGTGGGCGAGAGGTTGCCGTGCAGGATCACCAGGTGCGAGTCCTTTTTGATCGGTTTGTCGAAGGGCAGAATCACGTCCTGGCCTTCGGGGTAGTCGGCAACGTTTTCGAGGTTTTCCGCCAGGGTCTTGCCTGTCACCGTCAGCACGTCGCCGTGCAGCATGCCGGCGGCGAGCATGCGTTTCATCAGTGGCTGGATGCCGCCAATGGCGACCAGTTCGCTCATCATGTATTTGCCGCTGGGGCGCAGGTCCGCCACCACCGGGGACACCTTGCCCAGCTCGACGAAGTCGTCCAGCGTCAGTTCGACATCCACGGCATTGGCCATGGCCAACAGGTGCAGCACGGCATTGGTCGAGCCGGCGAGGGCGATGACCACGCGGATCGCATTTTCAAAGGCTTTGCGGGTCATGATGTCGCGCGGCTTGAGGTCCAGCTTGAGCAATTCCATGACCTGCTGACCGGCGCGAAAGCTGTCTGACGCCTTGTCGATGCCGACCGCTTCCTGGGAGCTGGAACCGGGCAGGCTCATACCGAGCGCTTCAATGGCCGACGCCATGGTGTTGGCCGTGTACATGCCGCCGCAGGAGCCGGGGCCGGGGATCGCCACTTCTTCAATCTGCTTGACCTGAATCTCGCTGATATCGCCCCGTGCGTGCTGACCCACGGCCTCGAACACCGAAATGATGTCGGTGTGGCCGGCGCCCGGGCGAATGGTGCCGCCATAGACGAAAATCGACGGCCGATTGAGCCGCGCCATGCCAATCAGGCAGCCCGGCATGTTCTTGTCACAACCGCCGACGGTCACCAGGCCGTCAAAGCCCTCACAACCGACCACCACCTCAATCGAATCGGCGATCACCTCGCGCGACACCAACGAATACTTCATGCCTTCGGTGCCGTTGGCGATGCCGTCGGAAATGGTGATGGTGTTGAAAATGACGCCTTTGGCACCGGCAGCGTTCGCGCCTTTTTCGGCTTCCAGGGCGAGTTTATCGATGTGCATGTTGCACGGCGTGACCATCGCCCAGGTGGAGGCGATGCCAATCTGTGGTTTCTTGAAATCCTCATCGGTAAAACCCACGGCGCGCAGCATGGCGCGTGCGGGAGCGGCTTCGACGCCGTCGATGACTTCGGAAGAGTATTTGCGCAGATCGTCTTTGTCGCTCATGGCGTTGGCTCACATCAGCAGACCGTATCGGCAAGGATTGAAGTCTAGACCCGGCTGCCGCAAAAATCAGTCCACCGTTGCACACACCTCACGCACACATTCGCGCAACCACCGATGCGCCGAGTCCGCGTCCATTCGCGGGTGCCAGAGCATGGAAACCGTGATCGCTGGAGTCATCACCGGCAGCGGGAAACTGTGCAGTCCGGCGCGCAGGTTTTGCGTGTGCCGTTCGGGTACGGCAGCGATCAGATCCGAGGCGCGGGCCAGGGCCAGCGCGGCGGAAAACCCGCCGACGATGGTGACGATGTCTCGCTCAAGCCCCAGTGATTTCAAGGCGTCATCCATCGGCCCTTTATCCCGCCCGCGTCGCGACACCAGAATGTGCCGGCCGGACGCGTAACGGGCGGGGGTGATCTCGCCCTCGCTCAACCCGTGCCCGACGCGCACCACTCCGATGAAGCGATCCTGAAACAACGCGCGGGTGCGCACTTCGGGGCTGGTGGTATCGTCCACCACGCCGGTTTCCAGATCGACGGTGCCATCGCGCAGCAGCGTGCGGTCCTGATTGAGTTTTTGCACGAAATGCAGGCGCACGCCGGGTGCTTGCTCGCTGATGCGGGCGATAAGAGCCGGCCCGAAGTTCTCGACGAAGCCATCGCTGGTGCGCAGGGTGAATGTGCGCACCAGGTGTTTGAGGTCGAGTTGCTCGGCAGGGCGCAGCACCGCCTCGGCGTGCAGCACCAGTTGACTCACCTGTTCGCGCAGTTTGAGTGCGCGGGGTGTCGGCACCAGGCCGCGTCCGGCGCGCACCAATAACGGGTCGCCGGTGGTTTCCCGCAATCGCGCCAGCGCACGGCTCATGGCCGATGGGCTCAGGCGCAAGCGTCGGGCGGCGCCCGCGACGCTGCCTTCGGTGAGCAGGGCATCGAGGGTAATCAGCAGGTTCAAGTCGGGAGTGGTCATGGGGTGAACGCTAGCACGACTTTGCAGTGATATGGCGTTGCGTGCAGGTATCAAGTGCAAGCCGTGCGTCTTCCGCCATGCCACGTCCGGCCATACGCTGAAGGCCAACTTTTGATTCAGTGGCCAGGCAATGAAACTCATCACGCAATCAGGATCGGTCCGTTGGGCGCTCGCCAGTCTTTCACTGTCGATGTTGATGCCTTCACTCGACACCAGCATCGCCAATGCCGGATTACCGACATTGGCTCACGCCTTTGACGCAACGTTTCAGCAGGTTCAGTGGATCGTGCTCGCATACTTGCTGGCGATCACGACATTAATCGTCAGTGCCGGACGGCTCGGCGACCTTGTCGGGCGCAAGCGCTTGCTGTTGAGCGGGATCGCGATTTTTACCCTGGCTTCGCTCGCCTGCGGGCTCGCGTCCTCATTGGGCTGGCTGGTCGCGGCCCGCGCGGTGCAGGGCCTTGGCGCGGCCCTCATGTTGGCGCTGACCGTGGCGTTTGTCGCGGACACGGTGCCGAAGGCACAGACCGGCAGCGCCATGGGAATGCTCGGCACGATGTCGGCGATCGGTACCACGCTCGGTCCGGCGCTGGGGGGCGTGTTGATTTCCGGTGTTGGCTGGCAGGCGATTTTTCTGGTCAATGTGCCGGTGGGCGTTCTGAATTTCGTGCTCGCCTATCGCTGTTTACCGGCGGATCGGCCGGTGGCCCGGCGTGACGGGTTTGATGTTCCCGGAACGCTGCTGTTGGCGCTGACACTGGGCGCCTATGCGCTGGCCATGACGTTGGGTGATTGGGGGGCGCTCAACCTGGTGTTGCTGCTGGTCGCGGTGGTGGGCGCCGGAATGTTCCTGTTCGTCGAAGCGAAAGCGTCATCGCCCTTGATCAGGCTGGCGCTGTTCCAGGATCGCCGGTTGAGTGCGAGCATGGTCATGAGCGTGCTGGTGTCGACGGTGATGATGGCGACGCTGGTGGTCGGGCCGTTTTATCTGTCGGGCACGCTGGGGCTAAAGGCGGCGCTGGTCGGGCTTACGTTGTCGGTCGGCCCGCTGGTGGCGGTGCTGGCCGGAGTGCCGGCCGGTCGTCTGGTGGACCGTTTTGGCGCGCAGCGCATGACGGTGTTTGGGCTGACATTTATGGCATCGGGTGCGGGGGTGTTGTCGATTATGCCGACCGGTTTCGGCATTCCCGGCTATGTCGCGCCCATTGCAGTCATCACCGCCAGTTATGCGCTGTTTCAGGCGGCCAACAATACGTTGATCATGAGCGGTGTCAGTACCGATCAGCGGGGCGTGATCGCCGGGTTGCTCAGCCTGTCGCGCAATCTGGGGTTGATCACGGGCGCTTCGGTGATGGGCGCGGTGTTTGCAGGCAATGGCATGCGTGTCACGTTTGCGCTGGCGGCGGGGTTGATCGTGCTGGCGTTAGTCATCGCGTTGCCCGCTCGCAAACGCCAGCTCTCCGCTGCCTAAACAGCGCATCCACCGCAGTCCCCTTGCAGGAGCCGAGCTTGCTCGCGATGGCGGTGTATCAGTCAACATTTGTATCGACTGACACTGCGCTATCGCGAGCAAGCTCGGCTCCTACAGGGGTGGTGGTGGCGGGATCAGGAAACCTGCGTTTGAAGCGTGTCCAGAAGGTGGGCAAGAGGGTCGGCCGTTTTGGCATCGTCGGCTTTGTCCTTGTCCGAGCCATCCGTCACTACACCCGCGAGGATTTCAGCCAGGTTGTGAAAATGCCCGGACTTCTTATCGGCGGGATCCGAGCCAGCGTTCTGGTTCAGTGCCGCTTCCAGCGACAGGTGTTGGGTCAGCCATTGCGGCGTGTTCTTTTCTTCGGGGCTCATGTTGTCGAGAAAATCCAGGGCGGCATGAGCGCGGGCAACCGGGTCGTTGGCGAACGGGTCTTTCCAGTTTTTTTCCTGGTCCGCCGGGCCACTGTAATAACCGGTGGCGAGTCGGCCTTGCTGGCGCATCAAGGCTTGGGCCGACGCTTGTTCATCGGCGGTGAACTTGCCGCCTTCGTTGGTGGCGACGGCGTTCAACGAACGTCGATCCAGGTCGCCAAACAGTGCATTACGGTCTTCATCCGTCTTGGCGTATGGCTGGCCGCTGGCGGTCATCTGCGCGTATTTTTCATCCATGCGCTTGCGCGCGTCGGCGGCCACTTCCGGGAAGGTCTTGTCCTTGGAACTGGAGACTGCGCCAGGCTTGGACGCGCCAAGCACCAGCGCGTCGGCATTCATCCCCGCGCGGACCGGAAAGTACGGCGCATTGCCGACGATCGAGCTGTTGTAATCGGTGGAAGTGCTGGAGAGGCTCACCGAATCAGTGTTTGACGTCTGGGTCTGCGCTGTCTCGTCTTGACCGAGCTGCTGCCGGGTATTGGCAGACTTCGAATCGACAGCCGCCGCGTAGACAGACATCGCCGCATTCGTTGAAGTTGAGACAGTGATCATTGTGCTTCCTTGGCGAGGACCGCTCACAAGTAGGAGCGTTGAGACGCTCGATGCCAGACACGGTACGTCGTATCCGTGACGCTTTCAGGTGTATCGGCGGCGACGCCCCCTACTTGAAGGCGCCGGTCGGTGGCCAGGGTTTCACCGATGATTCAAGGCGTCGGTTCCGGTTCTGTGGTCGCTTCAGCCTCTTCCTGAGGCTCACTCGGCCGCAGTTTGAACCGGCAGACATTTCCGCCCCGAACCATGCATTCCGTATGGTCGACCTCACCCCCCCCCAACGCGCCGATCAAGGCCAGGTCCAGCTCGCAGACCACCGGGTGCGCGGCGGCGAGGCGGTGGAATACGCAGTTGTGCGCGACGATTTCCTTATCGTCCGAGCTGCGAAAAATCACCTCGGCTTCGTACCCGGCCTGATTCATGTGCTGCACGATGGTGCCTTCGTCCACCACGTGCTGTTCACGGTCCAGCGCCAGTTTACGACCCATGCTGCGCATCAGTGCCGCCAGGGCTTCGGGGCCGATGATGCCAGCCACTTCGTCAATCAGGACACTGGCCAGCAGCTGATACTGGCGGGGGAACTGTTCCTTCGCATGGTCGGTGAGCTGATACAACTGCTCCGGACGCCGCCCCGTCGGGCGCGTGTCGCCGCGCAGCACCAGGCCGGCACCCTCCAGCGCCGCCAGGTGCTGGCGAATCGCGGTGCGGGTGACGGCCAACTGCTCGGCCAGCTCGTCAATGCTCATGCCGCGTGCATGGTGCAGCAGCGCATTGAGCAAGTCCTGCTGGGTTCGGCCCAGTCCTTCAAGCATGGGGTGTCCTCGCGCGGGATCAGAATTTTTCCGGGAACTGTTTGACCAGCGCCGCCGTCAGTGCGTCGGCCAGCGCGAGTATGTGGGTGCGCATCATGTTCCAAGTGCTGGCTTCGCCGGCATAGTCGTGCGCGGCGATTTGATCGATCTGGCTGACATGGTGCCCGCCGTGGGCGGCCAGCATCGTGACCAGGGTGCTCTCCGGCAAGTTGGGGTTGGCCTTGGCCAGGAAGGCGGCGATGGCTTTGGCGTTGCTGGTCAAGTCAGCGACGGCGGCCTGCTTGCCTTTCGCATCCTTGGCGACGGTGGCGTCGCTGTAGTGTTTCACCGCGCCCCAGTGACCGGCAAGCAGCTTGAGCAGCTGATCGGCAGCGGGCTGGCCGTAGAGCGGGGCGATGCTGTTGGCGATTTTGGTGGCGTTATCGACCACCTGATCGGCGGCGACTTTAGCCTGTGCCTTGTCGTGCTCCTGATTGGCAATGGCGTAGCTTCTGATCCAGAAAATATGCTCGACCCACAGGTCCCGCAGAGCGAGACGGGTGGTGAGTGCCGCGCTGTCGGCGGCGGGCGGTGAAGCGGGGGGCGTCTGGCTCCAGACGGGTTGAGCGCACAGGGCCAACAACAATAAAGCCAAGGTTTTGATATTCATCACGGCACCCTCTGTAGGTGGGATTGTTCGACAATATCAATTAAAGCATCAAAATATGTTTTTATTGGGCGTTAGCAAAAATTGCAGATCAACGGTCATGTCGCTGCGCTGCGCTGCGGTGGAGGAGGCGCTTTATCGAGGCTTATTCGCCTCGACACGTTTGAAGGAGAATGAAAGGGCTTTTTTAATGTGCCTGGCAATGGGGGTTTCTATTTGTTTGTGGATGACATGAGACGCACCGATCATCAACGCGATAGTGCCCCAGAGCAGGAGGTGTGGGTTTATCGCCGGGTAGGCAATGTTGAAAATCATAAAGCCGATCATTTGATGCAGTAGATAAAGTGGGTAAGTCAGCGCGCCTAATGCCGTCCAGTTGAATGTCCCTACGGCTGCAGTCTTGTTGGTTGCGACCAGGAAGAATGTCATGAAGAACAGGATGATCATGCTGCAGACGATCAGGGGATCGAAGTCGGTTGGATATTTGGTTTCGAGCAATTCGGCCCAAACGATGGCGGTGAAGCAGGCCAATGCCAATGCCCCAGCCAAGAGCAGCACTCGTGTTTTGGTGATCCCCTTGGCCCAGATCATGAAGAACGTCGCACCCGCTATGAAATAGGCGGCGTAATCGGTAATTAATACCGAGCGCAACTTTTCGAAGGCGAATACTTCGGCACCGGCAGAGATCAGCAACCACCACACAAGACAGGTTTCTATTTTTTCTATTTTCTTGAAGGCCAGGAGAATGGAGATCATCAGGTAGAACTTTATTTCTACAAACAGCGACCAGTACACGCCGTCTATGGGCTCGACACCTACAAAGTCGCCCAGCAACGTCATGTTAATAATGTATTGATAAACATCAGCGGTGTATCGCGGCTGCCCAATGGCCAGCGTGATCAGAAAAGTCAGGGTGCAGCACACCCAGAAAGCAGGGTAGAGGCGAATGGCGCGGGATATGAAAAAGGCTTTGAGATTGTTGCCCGACGCGGTCATGAGAATGACGAATCCGCTGATCATGAAAAACAGTTCGACACCCAAGTAACCGTATTTGGCAGGCTCAGCCAACAGCGGGTAGGGCATTACAGACATGTCGCCTTTTGCATACCCGCGAAAAGCATAGTGAAAAAACACCACGGCGAGCGCTGCCAGGAAGCGCAGCAAATCCAGTTCATTCAGCCGGCGTTTGATCACGTACACGCTCCAGATGGGTTGGCGCTGATTGACAACTGACCTCCCTGCCGATTGAACGTTGATCCAGCGCGAACGCTAGAGCAGCAGTAGCGCCTCATGGACTTCAATTGAAGGGGTAACACCTTCCTTGCGTTGGCTCTCGAGCCAGTTTCTGGTTTTGATGACATCGAAGATCTGGCCTTGATCCATCAAGGTCAAAAGCAGCTCATCGGAAACCCGATAGCGCCCGCATTCCGGACAATCCCTTTCCTCCCATGGGCCGTGGCACTGAATGCGTTCCGCCACGCCGACACAAATCAGACAATTCACCGTTAGCCCCTCATTCTTGTTTTTTAACCGCCGCCCGGGAGCCGGATGAGGCTGGAATTCTGTCGACCTGACTGCTCGAACGAAAGTTCAGGGGTAATCGGATGAACCTGACGGACAGATCCATGATTGAGAAACGCTACTGACTGCGTTGCCATACCTTGACGTAATCGACTCTGAAGGTAGAGGGCAGGTCAGCATCGTCTACCACTCCGAACCATTGCCACATGGCCTCACTGTCAAAGACGATCTGCATTGGAAAGAAGAAATTCGTATTCCTGGATTCCCGGACCAGCACGCCATCGACGTACCAGCGCAGGGTGTCGGGCTGCCAGTCGAAGCCGTAGACATGAAACGTACTCGCCAGGCGCCAGGGGCTGACCCAGATGCTGGCGCTGGCGACATGTTCGGTGCTTTGGGGCGTGGCCCACAGGTGGGCGTTCATGTTGTACAAGCGGTCGTAGGCAGCGTCTTTGGTCTTGCCGCCGATTTCGAAGATGTCGATCTCGGTGGCGTTATCTTCCATGCCCGTCCAGGCCAGCCAGAAGGCGCTGGAACCTGCCGAGTCCATGGGTTTGGCGCGTGCCTCGTAGTAACCGTAAAAACCGCGCTCGACCGTGCGAACCATGGCGGAAGAATAATCCTTGAAACCCAGTTGCACGTACTTCTGTGGCAAGGCTTCCTTGCGAAAGACGATGTTCAGGTTGCCGTTGGCCAAGAACGCATTGGCCGGCCTGAACAGCGCCGGCTTGCGGCCCAGGGATTCATTCCCCTGGGCATTGTTGACGTGCCAGCGCACGGTGTCGAGAACGTCGCCATCGAAGTCATCGGACAGTTTGCTGTCGAATATCCAGTTACCCGCATCGGCCTGATCGGACAAGGGCAAGCCGGCGTCGTCGAGTGTCGGCAAGGGGCCCAGCGGCCCGACCCGGGTCCAGGTATCAGCCTGCCGGGGAATGGCAACCGACCACTTGTCCGCCAGGTATTGATACGCCTCTTGTTGCTGCGCAAGGGAGGCAAACGGGCGGTCGTACACCAGCACTTCCGCGATATCGCCTTTGAAGTTGTCGGCGTTTCCGACCACGTTGCGCCCGACCGCGTAGGGCCCAATCGGCACGTCTTGAAGTTCGAGCACGGAGATGGTCGGCGCGTAGGCGTCTGCCTGTCGCAGGCTAATGGCAAAGTTGGGCAGCACATTGTCGTTATCGACGCTATTGGGGCGTGAGCTGAACAGCCGCTGCCAAGGGTCTGCCGGGCTCTGTTCGGGCAGCCGGCGGGAGACGATCAGGAGGGTTGCCGGGCCATTGCCAACGCGGATTGTTTTGCCCAGAAACGCCGAAACGCCATTGAAACGCACCACCGCGTGGCCGTGCAAGGCGTTGGCCACGAACTGCGGACCCGAGGGCCCAATGGCGTCGTCCACCGTGGCGTGGTTGGATTTGCCGGACTTGTCGTTCCAGTGCTGGAGGCGGTCCTGTGCGTCGATACTCATGCTCGATGCATCGGCCGCGTCCAGCCACAGCACCAGCCCGGCGGCTGGCGGACGGGAAGGCGCTGGCGCAGCGCTGCACGCCAGCGAAACCGACAACAGCAGTACCCACAGGCATTCTCTGAGCATGTGCTTTCCTTACTGTTGGAACGATTGCTTATTTCACCGCAGTCAATGCCACTACGCCGAATGAGGATTGATAGCCCTGCGGATTGCACGACTGCCAACGCCAGGAATCCGCCATCATCTGATCGAGATCGCGTTGCGCGCTCCAGCCCAGATCCCGTCCAGCCCTGCTCGGGTCGGCCCACATTTGAGCGATGTCTCCGGGGCGACGCGGGGCGAAGCTGAAGGGGATGGTGATGCCGGTAACGTCTTCGAAACTGTGGATGATCTGGAGCACGCTATAGCCAATGCCGGTGCCCAGGTTCCAGGAATGAATGCCACCCATGTCTTGCAATGCCTGCAGCGCCTTCAGATGACCATTGGCAAGGTCGACCACATGGATGTAGTCGCGCACGCACGTTCCGTCCACGGTGGGATAGTCGCGGCCGTACACCGTGAGTTCGGGCATCCGTCCAATCGCGACCTGCGTCAGGCACGGCAACAGGTTGTTGGGGCGGCCCTTGGGGTCTTCGCCGATCATCCCGCTCTCGTGAGCGCCAATCGGGTTGAAGTAGCGTAGCAAGGCGATGTTCCAGCGCGAATCGGAGTGACACAGGTCGGTCAGCAGCTCTTCGATCATCAGCTTGGTCCGGCCGTAGGGATTGACGGGTTTGCCAGTGCCGAGATCTTCGGCAATCGGTACTTGCGTGGGGTCGCCATACACCGTGGCCGACGAGCTGAACACCAGGTTGAACACTTCATGACGCACCATCGCCCGGCAAAGATTGAGTGTCCCGGCGACGTTGTTGGCGTAATAGTCCAGTGGCTTGCGGATGCTTTCTTCCACGGATTTGAGACTCGCAAAATGCACCACGGCATCGATGTCGTAACGACGGAAAATGTTGTCGAGCAAGATCGAGTCGCCCATGTCGCCATTGATGAAATCGACCCGGGTGTCGGTCAGTAGCTCAAGGCGCGCGATGCACTCTCGACAGCTGTTGCACAGGTTGTCGAGTATCAGCACGTGGTGTCCGGCGTTGATGAGCGCCAGGGCGGTATGGGAGCCGATGTAGCCGGCCCCGCCAGTGATCAGCGTAGTTTTGCGCATGGTGAGGTGTTCCTGTTTCGGGATTGAATTCAGCGAGCGGTGAAAACCGATTTGAATTCTTGCGGCCAGCGCGGGTGCATGACGCTATACGCCACGGCATAGCTCAGCGCGCCTGCCACGATGTTGCAGATCAGGTGCAAGTAACCTTCAAAACCCGATCGGGAAGAAACCAGGAGGACGAATGCGGCCATGACGAGCGAGGCAATCACGCTGCGATAGTTGGTGTCGAAAAACAGCCGCCAGTCATAGCCGATTGCGCTGTTCAAGCCGCGGATTTGCAACGGTGTGATGATCGCCATCCGGGCCAGTAACGCCAGGGCGGCAGCCATGCCGCCATAGAGACTGCCGAAGCTATAGACCAGCGCCAGTGCCAGTACCGTGGTTGCCACTTCGGCCTTGATGGTCAGGTAACTGCGATTGACCGCGACCAGTGCGGTCGTGGCGTACATGGCGGTATTGCCGATGGCTGCCGTGCACGCAAGCACTTGCAGCGGCGCAATGGCCTCGGTCCATTTGGCGCCGAAGATCAACAGGATCACGTCGTGCGCCGTGAGTGCGATGCCGATGAACAAGGGCGTCAGCAGGAAGCCGCTGACAGCGGTCGAATCGCTGAAGATCGCGCGCAACCGTGATGGATCGGCGCTGCGCCGCGCGAACACTGGTAGCGCATAGCTCAGCAGGCCGTTGTAAATCGCGGTGCGGGGCAGTTCGATGATGCGCATCGCCATGTTGAACATGCCGACCGCATTTGCGCCGGCCGTCATGCCCAGGACCACGTTGACCCCACGCTGCAGCGTTTGCGAACTCAGCGCGTTGACGGCTACCGGTGCACCGGCCTTCAACAGTTCTCGCAAGACGGGGCCGTCAATATGAAAGGCGATGCGCTGCCGGTCTGCGCGCATCAATACGATGATGGACACGAACTCCATGATCAGTGCCTGGGTAATGACCGCCCAGGCCCCCAATCCCCAAAGCGCGACAGCGACGCCGCCGACGCCACCACACACCTTGCCCAGCAGCGTGCGCGACGCCAGCGTCTTGAAGTCGCCGCTACGGCGCATCTGCGCCACATAGACCCGCGCCATCATGGTGAACAGGATTTTCACCGAGGCCACCGCCGTCATCCATCGCAGCATCGGGTCAGGCGTGTACACAAGTACCGCGCCCGAGATGACGACGATGGACGCCAGACTGACGAGTACCGCCGCCCAGAAGGCCGTGGAGATGTGTTTGTCCTCCAACCGCTCGAGTCGTACCAGCGGGTCTTCCAGAACCGATGAATACACCAGGCCGATCAACTCGACGACGGCAATGATCACCGTGCCCACACCCAGCTCTGCGGGCGACAGCAGCCGGGCATACACGACAAAGGTAATCATCGACAGGAAGATCAGGCCGAATTTCTCGGTGAAGATCCAGATCAATGTAACCAGACGGTGATTGGCCATGGCGGATACCGGTTCAATGAGCGGTGGTTGACGCCGTTGCCTTGCGCAATGTTCGAACACAGGCATAGAGGTAGCGCAAGGTCGGTTTGCCGTTGGCGAAGATCAGCGTTTGCCAGGAATAGTCCAGCATTCGCCGGTAGACGCCGATCACGTCGGCATGCTCGCCTTTGCGGGAAAAGGCATTGAGAAAGTCAGTGTGGTTGCCCAGCACGAAATCGATCCGTTGCTGCTTGCTGAGCTGCGCGCCGTAGCGGGCGAGGTACACCTCGATGAACCTGATCTTGTTCGGGTAGTACTTCTTCGGTTGCGCGGTCATGTTGCCGGCATTGACCGTGCGCTCCAGCAGCACTTGCGGCACCGTGTGGATCTCCCAGTGTTCGGCGATCCGGGTCCACATGAAGCGGTCTTCGGAGTAACGCAGGCTGGCATCGAAGCCGCCGAGTTGCAGGATCACGTCACGCTTGACCAGCGCGGTGGATACGCCATTGAGGACGTTGGCGTGGATGAAATCGTAGAAATGCCGGCCGTTCTTGCGCAGATTGTCCATTTGCCGCCTGCCGTCGCTGTAATTGACCTGCGTGTAGCAGTCGATCAGCCCCACCGGCCGGCCTTGACGACTCAGTTCGTCATACAGGGCCAGCTGTAGCTCCAGTTTTTGCGGACGAAATTGGTCATCGGCATCGAGAAACGCCACAAACGTCTCCTCAGAGTGCCGCAGACCGTGGTTGCGGGCGCTGGCCTGGCCTTCGTTGGCCTGGTGCAACAGCGTCAGGCGAAACGGCGCCGCGAAGGCGTTGACCCGTTGTGGCCCGTCATCGGAGGAACCATCGTCGACGACGATGACGTGGTCGGGCAGTCGGGTTTGCCCGGCCAGGGACGCCAGTGTTTGCTCAATGCTGTCGGCGCCGTTGTACATCGGGATCACGACACACACTGTATGCGGTAAAGACGGGGCTTGGTCTGACACGGGTGTCTCTCCTTTTTACGCTTTGGCTGAATCGCGCGGTAATGCCCTGCCAGACGGACGCTGACGCAGGGTTGCCGGGGACAACTCGGGATAGGTCGCAGGGTGATGCCGAAAGGACAGGGCCAGGGTGCAGAACACCAGGAACTCGGCAGAGCGGTAGTTGGGAATCACGTACGCCACGTAATTGGTGACGGCGAACAGACCGATGATCACCAAGGCGCTGGCGCGAAACTGCGCAGACTGGTTCGCCGTCACGGCCCGGTACTGTTTGATCAGCGCTTCAGCGAGCAGCAGAGCCAGCGCGGTCAGTTGGATGATGCCGCCGTTGAGCAGGGTCTCCACGTAACCGCTGTGCGCGTTGCCGATGTAACCCCAACGCTTTATGAACGCGGCGGCATCGGGGCTGGACCAGAAGGCGCCGAAGCCGTAGCCCTTGAGGTATTGATCGTCGACAAACGGCCCGAGCAGCTCCCAGATCATCGTGCGGTCGGTGAGTGACGGGTCACGACCGGCCATTTCCAGCAACACCGCAAAGTTGCTGTAGAGGAACAGGCACACCAGCAGGTAGAGGAGGGTGCAGCCGAGGAACAACAGCTGCGATCGGTTCATGCGTAAACGGATCAACGTCAGGAAATACCAGTAGCTGATCGTGCCGGCAATCACCAGCACCACCCCGGTCGCCGACTGGGCAAGCAAGATGGCAATCAGCGAGAAGAACGAGCAGAACAATGCCCAGCGGTTACGCTGGCGAATCATCGGCAGCAGCAACAGGATCGCGATGGCGTTGATCCGTGCGCCGGCATTCTTCTCCATGAAAATCCCTTTGAACGCGCCTTCGCGAATACCGCCGGAAACGAACGCGGCGCTGGGCATGACCAGCGCCAGGATCAAACCGATCAACGCCGCCACGCCAATGGCGCAACCGAGCATGAAGGTGATTTTTTCGAGGCTGTAGTTGTAGGCGATGAAACCGGCGAAAAACACCACGCTGATCATCGCGACAAATCGTTTGAGGCTGAGCATCGGGTCAGAGGACCAGCCGATGGAGGCGATCACGCAGAGTAGGAACACCAGCAGAAAGAAGTTGCCGCGGTAAAAGCTTTTGCTGAGGAAGACCTTGTTGCGGATGAAGAAAAACAAAGGCACCAGCAACGTGATCAGGCCGCAGATCTGGTTGGTCACGTTGCCTTCGAGGTCTTTGTCGATGTCGTCGAAACTCGAGGCGCTGCCCAAACCGAGGACAAACGAAATCACCTGGATGTAAAACAGCACACCGAACAAGGTGAAGCCGTCACGCAGGGTGGAATAGCGGATCTCCAGTCTGTTCATGGCGAGGGACTCCCGAGCAGGGCGCTGAGGTAGGTTTTTACCGCGCTGGCATTCATGAAACGGGCGGCCGCGTCGAGGCGCGCCTGACGGTGTTCTTCTCGTGGGGTGGAGAGTTGCAGGGCAATCGCCTGCGCCAGGGCCATCGGGTCATCGACGGCCACGAGGGGGGCGACGACACCATTGATCAGGATGTCTTGCGGGCCATGCGGGCAACGGGTCGAAACCACCCGCGTCCCCGTGGACAACGCTTCGACCAGCGCATTGGGGCTGCCTTCGAAGCGCGACGACAACACGAAGCAATCGGCCGCCGCCACCTCTGCCATGGGCTCATGGGTGTAGCCCGGCAGGTCAAGCCGATGCCCCACGCCCAGCTTGCGAGCCTGTTCCAGCAATTGATCGCGCAAGACGCCTTCACCAAAAATGATCAGGCGCGCGTCGCGATTCGGCAGCGCGGCGAACGCGGTAATCAACGTATCGAAGCCTTTTTGCGGGGCTAGGCGACCTACGGCGACAATCACCGGGTTGGACGCTTCCAGCAGCCAGGGATGGCTGGGCGGTTGATGCGGTTTTTCCCGAAAGTCGTTGTCGAGCACCGGATTGTCGGCAATGGTCACGTCCTGGCGACGGGCAATGGTGGTGTCGATCAGGTCTTGGGCGACGCCGCGCGAGACGCAAATCACCGGGTTGGGAATCAGCCGATACAGCAGCGGCGCCACCGTGTAGGCGACGCGCACCATGAAGTCGGGGTTGACGTGTTTGTCGTGGGAGAACGCGTTGCGTTCGCTGACATGCAGCCGCGACAGCGTCCCCGACAACGCGGCGGCGACAATGGCGATCACGTTGACGTGAGTGAGCGCCGCCAGTTGCGCGTCGAAGCGGTTTTGTCGAAGAAAACGCACCAGTGCCGGTACGGCCCTTGAACTGCGCGGGCTGCGCAATTCGACCTTTTTTACCCGTGGGTCGAGGTACGCCGCGTTGACGCCACCGCCGGTGAGCATCAGCAGGGTCACGTCATTGCCCGCGTCCACCAGCGCCCCGGCCAGGCGCGTCATCATTTTTTCGGCCCCGCCTGCGCTGAGGTCGTGCAGGATAATCAGCAACTTTTTCATTGATTCCACACCTGGTAGTACGCTTGCGCGGCGTCCTGGCTGGTGTACTGACGTATCGCGTCGGAAATCATGCCTTCATTGACGGCGACCCGACCCTGCAAAAACAGGCTTTGCAGCATGCCTTCGGCCAGTGCCGGCGCATCGTTGACGTTGACCAGTTGGCCGAGGCGGCCGTTGTCCAGCAATTCTCTGGGCCCTGTTTCGCAGTCGCTGGCCAGCACCGGCGTACCCAGCGCCAAGGCCTCGATCAGCACCGTCGGCATGCCTTCATGCACCGAGCTGAGAATGAACAAACGTGCGTTCTTGAGCAGCGGATAGGGGTTACTCAAGAACCCGGTGAAATGCACCCGGTGCGCGATACCCAGGCGATTGGCCTGTACCGTCAGCTCACCTCGCAAGGGACCGTCGCCGGCAATCACCAGATCCGGTACCGCCTCGCTGTGCAGGGCCATGGCATAGGCATCGAGCAGCAAGTCAAAACCTTTTGGCGCCACCAGACGGCCCAGGCCCAGCCAATAATTGCGCGGAATTTCAGTGGGCAACGGCGCCTTGGCGGCGTGCAGCAGTTGATCGTTGATGACGGCGTTCGGGCAATAGCGGATGCGCTGACTTCCCCACGGCATCATTTCAGCCAGGGATTGACGCAACACCGTAGACACCGTCACCACCTTGCCGCTGCCACACAGGTACAACGCGTAGAGCAGGCGCAGGCCGGTGGGGCTGGTTTTCTGCTCCGTGCAATCGAGTGTGGCGTGGCGGCTATAGATGACCTTGCAAGGGCTGCCGAGGGTGGCGAACCATGTGCAAAGGTTCGCCTGCTCCTTGGCGGAAATGAGGTGGGTGATGCCTTCACGCTGAATCAACCGGCGCAACAGAATGATCGATTTGAGCCATCCGAGCAGACCGCGCCCGCCGCCGTCATTGAGGCTTTGAGCCCCTTGCGTGTCCGGCGTGTCGCCGTTGATGACGAAGAAACTCACGCGCTGGCCGTCCTTGAGAAACTGCTCGGACAAGCGCTGCTGGACGCGCTCGACGCCGCCACCCGACTTGAAATCCTTGAGGATGAACAGAATGTGCATGGTCATTCCCCGACACGGATGGTGACTTTGTGCCGAACGAGCATTGCCAGTAGTTGCAGGAAATTGCCGGGGTAGTCGACGAGGTAGCGTTTGATGGTGTGCGGCTCGCGGTACATCCGGTAGAACGCGCGCAAATGCAGGCGATTGATCACCTCGGGGTAGTACTGACACGTGGCCATGGCCTCCTGGCGAATGAACCCGCCACAGGTAAATGCCACACCGTGAAAGCCTGCGCGCTGCGCATCTTGTACGAACTGCTCTTGCAATCCGGCACCGAGGCCGACGATCAGGACATTCGCGTCGCTCTGGCAGATGTCGCGCCGGATGCCCTTGGCTTGCGCCACATTGAAGTAGCCATTGTGATAGCCGGCGATGATCAACTGCGGGTAGCGGGCCTTGATCTTGCTGATGAACAGCTCCAGCTCGGCCTGGTGGGCGCCGACGAAATACACCCGTTTACCCGATTGCTCGGCGCTGCCCAACACCGGGTCGGCGATGGATGTGAAATCGAAGCTGACCCGGCCGATGCTGCGCCCGGTCACCTGCGACATGAACGCCGACATCAGCATGCCGTCGCAAAAGTAGGCGACGGTGCCCGGAGTGTCTTTGAAAAAACTGCCGATGGACGCGAAGTTGATGAAGGAATACGCCTGATTGGCGTCGAGCAATTTCGGTGAGTAATGCCTGACAATTTTCAGCTTGATCATGGCCTGACTCCTTTCAGATGACAGCGCGGGTCTGTCGGCCGACGGACACGTAGGTAAAGCCGCGTTGGCTCAAACGCTGCGGATCGAACAGGTTGCGCCCGTCAAAAATCAGCGGTTGTTTGAGCTGTTGGTTGATCAGGTCGAAGTCCGGCGCACGGAACGATTGCCACTCCGTGACGATGACCAAGGCGTCGGCATTTTTCAGCGCCGCTTCTTTGGTGCCCGCCAAAGTCAGGTCATCGCGTGATCCATAGATACGCTGGGTTTCTTCCATGGCTTTGGGGTCGAATGCCTGGACGTTGGCGCCGGCGCGCCACAGCGCTTCCATCAACACCCGGCTTGGGGCTTCGCGCATGTCGTCGGTGTTGGGTTTGAAACTCAAGCCCCACACGGCAAAAGTCTTGCCGCGAAGATCGCCGTTGAAGTAATCGAAAACCTTGGTGTACAGGCTGGCTTTCTGTTCGTTGTTGCGTGACTCGACAGCCTTGAGTACTCGTGCATCGATATCGATGCTGGTGGCCGTGTGAATCAGCGCTTGCACGTCCTTGGGGAAACACGAACCACCGTAGCCCAGGCCCGGGTAGATAAACTGATAACCAATGCGCGGATCGGAGCCGATGCCGTGGCGGACCATTTCGATGTCGGCACCGAGTTTTTCCGCGATGTTGGCTATCTCGTTCATGAAACTGATCTTGGTCGCCAGCATGCAGTTGGCGGCGTACTTGGTCAGCTCGGCGCTGCGGATGTCCATGACGATGATCTTTTCGCGGTTGCGATTGAACGGTTCGTACAGCTCGCGCATGACCGCTTCGGCGTGCGGGCTATCGGTGCCGATGACGATCCGGTCCGGGCGCATGCAGTCTTCTACCGCACAGCCCTCCTTGAGAAATTCCGGATTGGAGACCACATCGAACGTCAGGTCGCTGCGACCCTTGTCGGCCAGCACCTGTTCGATGTGCGCACGCACCCGGTCGCCGGTGCCCACCGGGACCGTGGACTTGTCGACGATGATCCGGTGGCCGTCCATGTTCAGGGCAATGGTTTGCGCCACGCTCAGCACATATTGGAGGTCTGCCGAGCCGTCTTCGTCAGGCGGCGTGCCCACGGCGATCAGCAGCACCTCACCATGGCGTACGGCGCTGGCCAGGTCAGTGCTGAATTGCAGGCGGCCGCTGTGGTAATTGTCGAGCACCAGGCTCTTCAGGCCGGGTTCGTAGATCGGCAAGGTGCCGTCCTTCAAGGCCTCGACCTTGGCGGCGTCGACATCCACGCACATCACCGTGTGGCCGACTTCCGCCAGCGCAGCGCCCTGGACAAGGCCCACATAACCAATACCGAATACGCTCACATTCATGGTCAAACCTCAGAGAGTCGAAGCAGGGCGTCAGTAGATGTTTTTCGAAAACAGCGTGAAGGGCGTCTTGATCAGAATCTTGATGTCCAGCCACAGCGACCATTGGTTGATGTAGTTGAGGTCTTGGGCGACGCGCAGCTGCATCTTTTCCACGGTCTCGGTTTCGCCACGATGCCCGGTGACCTGGGCCAGCCCGGTAATGCCCGGTTTCAGACGATGGCGGGCCATGTAGGCCTGCACTTTGCCGGTGTAGTAAATGTTGTGGGTGACGGCATGCGGGCGCGGTCCGACCAGGGCCATTTGCCCGAGCAACACGTTGAACAGTTGTGGCAGCTCGTCGATGGAACTGCGGCGCAGGAAGCGTCCAACCGGGGTGACGCGGTCATCGTCACGAGTGGCCTGGCGTACCTCCTGATCGTCGTGGACGCGCATCGAACGAAACTTCCAGACCTTGATCACTTCACCGTTGCAACCGTGGCGGTTTTGCTTGAACAGCACTGGGCCAGGGGAGGTCAGCTTGATGGCGGCAGCGACCATCACCAGCAGCGGGCTGAGCAAAATGACGGCCGTCGCCGCCAGGCTGCGTTCAAACAGGTCCTTGCAAAACAGGCTGGCCGGGTGCGAGCTGATCAGGCTTTCGTTGAGGTAAATCGCCGGCATTCTCTCGATCTCGGAGATCGAGTGATTGAGCAGCACCATGCTGCCGAAATCCGGGATCCACACCACGTCGACATTCATGTCCAGCAGGTCGATGTACAACGCCTCGATAGTGGCGGCATGGGCCATGGTCAGGACGATGTAGACGCGCCGCACATGCAGGCGGGTGATGATTTCGCGAATCTCTTCGACGCGGCCCAGCAGCGGCAGGATGCTCGGCGCCGGGCCGATGTCGTCGGCGGTGGCGATAAACCCCAAGGCCAGTGCGCGGTTTGGCTGTGACAGTTTTTTCGCCAGTTCATGGGCGGTCGGGCAGGTGCCGATGATCACCGAACGGCGCTCCTTGCAGACCATGCGCGCGTGCAACCGTGCAAAGTAGTGCAGGGGCAGAAAGCTCAACGCCTGGACCAGAAAACCCAGGACCGCCCAGACCATGATGACCTGGCGCGAGTACTTCGCACTGGTCTGAGTGATGAAGGCAATGGCCCCCAGAACGGCCAGCAAGATCAGCCAGCCCGCGAGCAATCGACCGAGCCCGACCAACAGGCCGTGACGCTTGTGGTAGACCTGCATCAGGCTGTAAATCGGCACCGAACCGAGCACGGTCAGGATGATCAGAATGCGGTAATCGCTGGTCAGGCTGCCGACGCGCATCAACACGAGCAGCATCAGCAGCGAGGTGGTCAGCGTCATGGCGCACACCCACTGGGCCCAGAACGTCAGGCCGCGGCGGTGCGTCAGATGAGCGGTATAGAGCGGTGTCATGGGCTTGACCTCAAGGCAGACGTAGTGCGCAAACGCTGGACGGGCAGACACGGCGTGGCTCCCGCAGGCTTTTCCGTAGCTCGGCAGAGGTGAAGCAGCTTTTTTTGTTGTGTTTGAGGTGATGCAGCTTTTTGTTATGGCGGGGCGTTATGGTGAGGGGGGAATGCCCCCCTATCACTCATTACCGGGACGCGAAGTCGTAGTTGTAAAAGGTTCGGGAGTGGTTGTAGCCGTACTTGCGCGCCTTGCGCAGGTCGACCTGGTTGAGCACGGTGCCAAACACCGGTACGTGGCTTTGTTGCAACATGGCAATGCCCCTTTGTACCTGGCCGATTGACGTGCTGTCGGCCTTGACCACATAAATCACCGCGTCCGAATGCTGGGCCAGCAGCAGCGCATCACTGATCATCTCGGCGGGAGGGGAGTCGATGATGATGTGGCGGTAACGCAACTTGAGCGCTTCGAGCATGCGGGCCATGCGCGGCGAACTGAGCAAGTCCTGCGGTGGAGGCTGGCGCGCCGGATTGAGCGCATCGGCGGGAGACGGCAGGCGCGGCGCGGTGAACACATCCACCGAGGACGGCCCCATCTTTCCGGCCGGCAGCAAGTCCAGATTGCCGACCGACAAGATGCAGTCCTCGAGCCGGGCGGTGCCGGCAATCACGTTGGCCAGTCCGGGGCTGTCCGGCGGGAAATCAAAGTTCAGCGCCAGGGTGGGTTGGCGCATGTCGGCATCGATCAGCAGCACACGTTCAAGGGCGGTGAGCGAGCTGGCGAGGTTGTTGGCAATGGTGCTTTTGCCCTCGCCGGCGACGGTCGAGGTGACCAGCACGATCTGCGACGGCATGTCGCTGCTTTGCAGCATCAGCCAGGTGCGCAGGTTGCGAATGGTTTCGGAAAAACGCGGGTGGTCATTGTCCTCAAACAACCGAGCCAGTTGCCGGCGGCTTTTCTTCACGACCAACGGCACGACACTGAGCAATGGAATGTGGAGCATGCTCTCGATGGTTTCATCGGTCTTGAAGGTGTTGCTCAGGCTGTCGAAGAGCAGGGCCAGGGCCACGCCGATCACAGCCGCCAGCAACCCGACGATCCCCACAATCAAGGTTTTGCGCGGTTTGCTGGCTTCCACCGGCACAATCGCCGGGTCGACGATGCGCACCTTGGTCGAGTCCATGTCGGCGGTGGCGGCGGTTTCCTTCAAGCGGGTGACGAAGGTTTCATACAGCGCACGGGTGCTATCGACCTCACGCTGGAACTCGCGCAGCTGAAACTCCTTGCGAGCGATGTCCTGGATCTGCGCCTTGTTGCTGTTGAACGATTGGCGCAACGAGGCTTCGCTGGCCGAGGCGAGCTGGTACTGCCGCTCGATCCCGGCAACCACCTGCTGCACTTGCAATTGCAGGCTGGTGGTGGCGGCGCGCAATTCAGATTGCGCGGAAATCAGGCTCGGGTGTTTGGGACCATAGCGCCCCGACAGTTCATCGACTTTCGCCTGGGCCTTGGCCCGGTCCGCCTGGAACTGCTGGACCAGCGGGTTGCTCAACACCGCGGGCACACTGGAGAGCCGGCTCAAGTCACCATTGCTCAAGGCTTTGGCCTGACGGTATTCGCTCTCGGCTTCGGCGCGGGTACGGCGGGCATCGACCATTCGGCTGCCAGTCATTTCCAGTTCGTTGGCGCTGATGGTGGCGACGCCGCCGACATCGACCAGGCCTTGTTCTTCGCGATAGCCCTGGAGTTTTTTCTCGGCCACGCGCAAGTTGTTGCGCAACTCGACCAGCCGCGTGTTCATCCAGGCCGTGGTGGACTGCGAAGACTTCTCGCTGGTGTCGATCTGGCTGTCGGTAAAGCCTTGGGCCAGTGCATTGGCTGCTGCGGCGGCAAGATCCGGGTCGGGCAGTTCAACCTGGATTTCGAGCAGTTGGCTCTTGCCGACGAACTTGACCGTGGTGTGCAGCATCAGGTTTTGCGTGACCTGGTTGAAGACGTCTTCCTCGGTCGGGGTGTCCTTGACGGGCATCAAAATGGCCAGACCGGGGATCCATTGGTCGAGCTCCAGGGCCGCCAGCCACTTGCGCGGCGTGAACCAGGGCGCCGGTTGCTGGCGCGGGTCGGTGATCGGGTTGGTGGTGAGATTGAGTTTTCGCACCGCGCGTTCGGCCAGGTCCCGGGATTCGAGAAGGGCCTGCTGGGTCTGCAAGTAGTCAGTGGCGTTGGTGCTTGAGTCCTTGACTTGCTGGAAGGACATCAGCGGTGGTGTTTTTTCGTTGAACAGCAACGTGGTGCTGCCGATGTATTGCGGGGTAATGAGCGAAACCGCCACCGCCGCCAGGGCACAGCTAAACAGGATCAGCCAGCCGATTGTCCATTTTGCGCGCCAGATAACCCTCCACAGTTTGAGTAGGTCAATGGTGTCTCTGTCTTCGCTGTGCTGCTGATGCACGTGCGTTTGCAGAGGACGTTCGACGTAGGTGCTAGGGCTGTTGTCCATGATTAGAAAAAGCCTTGTGCAATGGAAATGGTGTCGCCGGGAGCAATCGTGGTGTTGCGGGTGACTTCATCGGTGAGCGTCGTACCGCCATCGCCGCGCACGATGGTCACGCGTTTGATCGAAGCGCGCTCCGTCAGGCCACCGCCCAACGCGATGGCTTTCTCCAGGGTCAGGCCGGGTATGAACGGATAGCTGCCGGGTTTTTGCACTTCGCCATTGATGTAGAACGAGCGGTACTCAATCTGGCTCAGGCTGACCTTCGGGTCGGTCAGGTAGCCCTGTTTAAGCCCGTCGACGATGATTTTTTCGACCTGGTTCGGTGTGAGCCCCTTGGCGGAAATCTCACCCAGGAACGGATAGGAAAACGTGCCGGCGTCACTGAGACGGATACGTTTGAGGCTCAATTCCGGTTCGCCAAATACCGTGATGCGCAAGACATCCCCGGCCGCCAGTTTGTACTGAGTACCGGAATCCGCTGCATGGGTCGTGGGGACAACCAGCAAAGTGAACAACAAGCCAAGAGTCTGTGAGTTCATGTCGAAACCCTCCTAAAGGCTTACGTTGAAGCTGATCGAAACAATGTTGCGGGTGAAACTTTCATTGTCGGCATCGGAATCGTTATCGCGGTAGCGATAGCCCAGTTCGATATCCAGCCAACGGCGCATGGCGTAAATCAAACCCAGGTTGTAATCCTGGAGATTGTCTGTACGGCTTTGGCCTTCGTAGACATACCGACCGTACCCGGCCTGGGCCACGGAGGTGATCCGTTCGGTCCAGCCATGACGCCAGCCGACCTGGGTGAAGGTCGACTTCACGGCATCAGCGCCATCGTCACCTTCGGCGAGGGCCTGGCGGGCGAGGAAGGTAAATGTCGAATAGGTTAGAGGTTTCCATTGCAGGTCCACTTGCCAGGTGGGGTTGTCGAGGTCTTTGGACTGGCTGCTGTCGAAGTTCTTTTTCTCATAGCCGATGCGCACTTTGCCTGTCGTGCGTGCGGTGACGTCCCACGTTGCACCGGCGAGTAGGGCATCGGATTTACTGCTGCGCGGACTGTTGGATAACAGATAATCAAAATTGGTGTGATCGTATTCCAGCAAACCGCGGGTATTACTGCCGATGCGGTGATACCAGGTAGTCGTCACGCCGGTGGTATTACGTTCTTTGTCGTCGTTGATCCCGTCGGCATTGTCGTAACGAAGTTCCGCATAACTGGCACCGAAATCGATCTGGTTATCTGCACTTTTGGCGCCGTAGGTATATAAACCGCCGACCCGTTTGTTATTGAGCTTGTCATTGACGCCTTCTACGGCCGTCGATTCTGTGCGCTCCCATTTACGGTATTCGGCTTCAAGTTTCAGACGGTGTCGATCGGTGAATTCCATGATGCTGTCCGCCCGCACGCGATGGGCCGTGTATGAGGCGTCCGACTCGTCGTGATAGATGTAGCGGGCGGGTTGCCAGATCAGGCGAGTGGCGCTGTTGCGGTCTTCGGCCTTGAGCTCGAAGGAGGGCGCCAAACGGGTGATCATGGAAGACTGCACATTGCTTTCTAACTCACGAAAGTTGTCATCGTAACTTTCAGAGACTAAAAAAGTCGGGGTGAAGTTGAAGCCGTAAACGTTTATGTATTGTGGGCGAATACTCCATGCCATCCCTGAATAAAGAGAGGCCGTGATCAGTGCAATAAGGCAGCGTGACTTCAAGGCCATGTTATAGCTCCTGAAAAAAAAGCATATAAGGCAAGCGATTAGTTATTTATTTGTAATGGCGTGCTATGACGTTCGAGATCACTTCGCGGGACGCAAATAGTTTGTTCCCGATTAAGAAACTGCAACAGGATCATGACGCGCTCGGCGCCGAGCGAGGAAATGAAGACGCCTTCAAGTGGCGACAGCGGCCCTCGAATGATCTGCAAGTGTTCGCCGGGTTTCAGGTCGTGGCTGGTGTGCGGTTCCGCTGATTCAATACAGCGCGCACGCAGATGCTCGATGACGTGCTCGGACACCGTCGCAGGACCATGATTGAATTCGACAATACGACTGACGCCGCGGGTAGAACGGATGGGCGCCCAATTGTCGCTACGGCTGAGATGGATAAACAAATACCCAGGGAAGAGCGATTCCAGCACCCGATGGCGTTTCCCGCGGATCACGCGTTCACTCACCAACTGAGGGTGGAAGATCACATAATTTTGTTGAAGCAGGTTGAGATGGGCACGTTCGTCCTGACGTGGTTTGCATTGCAGGAGGTACCAATTAGACCGTTCGGAGCTATGTGCTGGCATGCTGGTAAACTCTGTAATTAGCGAAGTTTAGGCAGGCAGTGGCTCTAGTGAGGCCTATGAAGTGAAGTTGGACGCAGATATGTTTTTTTATGTATGTATGTGCAGTAGTGTTTCAATACTGAAGCACATAGTGCTTCACGAAAGTGCAACGAATAACGTAATGCTCTAACAAGTAGCGCTTTGGGCATAAGACCGTGGCTCAACGTTGAAACAGACAAAGCTACCGCACGGTCTGCACATGGGACCCACAAAAAAATAGTTCTGAAGAGGTGGGTCTAAGGAACAACCGCCAATGCAGGCAATCTGCACTCACGCTCTGTTCAAATAGACCGGTGTAGTTATCGACCACTCTAAGCGGTCTGTCAAACGTTCCTTGTCAAAATACATGCCTTTTATCCATTGGCGATTTTGACAGTACGCAAGCAATTGTTTTTGTGGTTGATTTCCGTTTCGTCGGGTTTATTAAACTTTTGACGCTATTAATAGTCATCCCGACCGAGTGCAGTCCCCGATGTTGGGGATAGTAAGTAGTGAGCTCCCAATCTGGACCCAATGCAATAGCAACGCTATAACTAACAACTCTTGTCTGAACAACGGAGCAAGGCACTATGACCGTTCTTGTGACTGGCGCCGCAGGGTTCATTGGGTATCACACGGTCAAACGGTTGTGCCTCCAAGGTCTGGAAGTGATAGGCCTCGACAACCTCAACGACTATTACAGCGTGGCGCTCAAGCGCGCTCGGCTCGAACAATTGAGCGCGTTGCAGGGCTTCCATTTTCAGAAGATGGACATCGTCGACAAACCCGCCTTGATGGGGTTGTTCAACGAGTATCGCTTCACCGAAGTGGTGCACCTGGCGGCGCAAGCGGGCGTTCGTTACTCGCAACACAATCCGGATGCCTATGCTCAATCCAACCTGGTGGGCTTCTTGAATGTGCTGGAAGCCTGCCGGCACCATCCGCCCGCGCACTTGATCTACGCGTCAAGCAGCTCAGTGTACGGTGCCAACAGCAAACTGCCGTTCAGCGTCGATGACCGGGTCGATCATCCGGTTTCGCTGTACGCGGCGAGCAAGCGCGCCAATGAATTGCTCGCCGACAGCTACTGTCATCTCTACGGTCTGAAGGCCAGCGGCCTGCGCTTTTTTACCGTCTACGGACCGTGGGGCCGTCCCGACATGGCGTTGTTCAAGTTCACCGAAGCGATCCTCAAGGGCCAGCCCATCGATGTGTTCAACCATGGCCAGATGGCGCGCGACTTCACCTACATCGACGACATCGTCGAAGGCATCGTCCGGCTGCGTCTCAAGCCGCCACTGCCGAACCAGGCAGATGAGGGCGTCAACCGGATTTTCAACATCGGCCGTGGCATGCCGATTGCGCTGCTGGATTTTATCGAATGCCTGGAGTCGGCATTAGGGATCAAGGCGCAGCGCAATTACTTGCCGATGCAACCTGGGGATGTCATCAAGACCTGGGCCGATGTGTCGGCGTTGGCAGACTGGGTCGACTTCCGCCCGCAAGTGGCGGTTGAAGCCGGCGTGGCGCAGTTTGTGGCGTGGTATCGGCACTTTTATCAGGTGTGACGTCAGCTCAACACAAAGTCCACCGGCGCCAGCACCGGAGGCAGTTGTGTTTGCCCCATGGCGGTGAGAGTTTCGCGCTCGATGGTGCGCACGATCGCGTCGAGGGGCAGATCGTTTTCGTCGCGACCAAACGGGTCCTCCAGTTCATCGCCAATCGCGTCCAGACCGAAAAAGGTATAGCTGACAATCGCCGTGAAAATCGGGGTCATCCAGCCCAGCGGCTCGGCCATTGCGAAGGGCAGCAGGAAGCAGAAGAGGTAGCTGGTTCGGTGCAGCAACAAGGTGTAGGCAAACGGCAGCGGCGTGTGTTTGATCCGCTCGCAGGCGGCTTGCGCCTGGGTCAGGTGCGCCAGGTGGCTGGCCATGATCGTGTAGCGCCATTCGTTGATCACCCCTGACTCACTGAGTGCCGAACACTGCTGCGTGACGTTCAGCAAAATGCTCCCGCTGAAGTCGGGCGAGTGGTCATTGGGGATCGGATCGAGCCAGCGGGCACTCGCCTCCTGCTCGTTTTCCTGGCGAAGTTTTGCGTTGAGCGCGTGGGCGAACCCGCACAGCTGACTCAACAGGGCGTTGCGCGTATTGGCGTCCTTGATGATCGTGGTTTCACGAATCATCGAACGAATCGCGACCATCACATCGCCCCAGGCTTTGCGGCCTTCATACCAGCGGTCATAACAGGCGTTGTTGCGAAAACTCATGAAGATCGACAGCGACAGGCCCAGCAGGGTGAACGGCGTTGCGCTGACTTTGGAAAAGTAGCTGGGGTGCCACGTCTCGACGAGCACGATGACTGACGCCAGCAGCATCACCATCAGGCTGCGCAAGGCAATCCGTTTGGCGATGGAGCCCTTGGTGGCGCTCAGTATATTGATGAAGTTCGGTTTGGGTCTGACGATCATCGTGTTCTGCCTTCAGGTGTATCGCGTCGCGCGCAGGCTAAGAGCTTGAGGGCGGCGAGTCCAATCACTCTCTGTGACCGGGTGATCGATGCTGTCTATGAGCACGCTATTTTTCATAATCCAGCGCCCATGAGCTTCAGGTAGTCGGGGCTGTCGGAGATGGAGTTATGGCCGACGCCCGGGATCACTTTCAGCGTGGCCACGCCGGGCGCGAAATGGCGGTAGAGCCGCTCGGTACTTGTGCGAGGAATAACCTCGTCGTGCTCGGCCTCGATCATCAGCGTCGGCACCGTGATGTGGGCCGCGTATCGCCATGATTCAAATCGATCCTTGAGCAGCCACCGCACCGGAAACCAGCGAAACCGTTGTGCCGCCAGGCCTTCGAGGCTGTTGTAAGGCGTAATCAAAATCAGCCGCGAGGCCGGGCGCTGGCTGGCCAGGCGCACGGCAACGCCTGAGCCGAGGCTGCGCCCCACAATTGCGACCTGTGGATGGCTGTCGTAGACCTTGTCAAACAACGTCAGGGCATCGCGCGCGAGGGCTTCTTCGGACGGCGACCCCGTGCTGCCGCCAAACCCTCGATAGTGCATCAAGTACAGCGCGTGCTCGGGGAACGCCTGAGAAAACGCCGGCAAATTGCGTGATACATCCTCGGCATTGCCACCCAAATAGATCAACGCCTTCGGGCCGGCATGCGGGCGAACAGACACCTGAATGTGCGCGTCGTCGACGGTCAGCGTCAGTAGCGAGGCGGGCGTTTCGAGGGCGGCCGGTTGCGGGAAGTAGATCAAGGCGCGCTGAAATACGAACAATGCCGCACACAGCGCCAGGTACAACGCGGCAATGATGACGATGAGAAGCGCCAGGGTTCGAAACATTCGACTAACTTTAGTGGACGGCATGGACGGCATGGACGGCTCTGGGGCAGAAAACCGCGGACAGGTGATCGGTGTCAGAGTCTAGTCCACTGGCAGCAGGGCGCGCCGGGTCTGGCCACGCCCCGGGCGACCAGGGCAAACGGGATGGCGCCGGACGGGCAATACGATGAGCGGCACTGATGGATACACGCGTCGACAATTACTCACGCTGGCTGCCGGCGCTTCGGCGGTGTTTACCGTCGATCGAGCCTTCGCAACATCTGCACCGTCGACGGACACAGGAGGCAAGACCATGCTGACCCGCGCCATCCCCTCCAGCGCCGAGCCATTGCCCATTGTCGGGCTAGGCACCTATCGCGGCTTCGATGTCGAGCCGGCCAGCCCCGCCTATAAACAACTGCCAGAGGTGCTCAGTGCGTTGTTCAAAAAAGGCGGGACGGTCATCGACAGTTCGCCCATGTATGGCCGCGCCGAACAGACCACCGGTGAGTTGCTGTCTATTCACGAACCTCGCTCGCCGGCCTTTCTGGCCACCAAGGTGTGGACTCAGGGACGCGAAGAAGGCATCGCGCAAATGGAGCGCTCGTTCAAACTGCTGCAAACCGACCGCATCGACCTGATGCAGATCCACAACCTGCTGGACTGGCAAACCCATTTGCCGACTTTGCGTCAATGGAAGGAACAAGGGCGCATTCGCTACATCGGCATCACCCATTACACGGCGTCGGCCTATGAAGAAGTAGAAGCGCTGCTCAAGGCCGAGCCGCTGGATTTTTTGCAGATCAATTACGCACTGGATGATCGCACTGTCGAAAAACGCATCCTGCCGCTGTGCCGCGAACGAGGCGTGGCGGTGATCTGCAACCGGCCCTTCGGGGGCGGCGGTTTACTCGAGCGATTGAAGGGCAAGCCGTTACCCGGGTGGGCCGCACAAGTGGGGGTGACCAGTTGGGCGCAACTGGCATTGAAGTTCTTGTTGTCACATTCGGCGGTGACCTGTGTGATCCCCGGCACCGGTAATCCGCGTTACATGGCGGACAACGCCGGTGCCGGTTTCGGGCCGATGCTCACCGGCGCACAGCGCGAGCAATTGATCGATATCGTGGGTTAGGTGCGCTGGCGAAACCGCTGCGGGATGTCCTGCGCAAACGGAAAGAGTGAAAAGTACGGCCGCGCTTCGTCGATCACCCGTTGCACGGACGGTCTGTTCATCAGCCGATCAAAATAAGCGTTCAGGTGAGTGTGATCATCAGGGAACGGCTCAAGCGTACTGGCATAAAAAAGCGCCGGGGCCGCCGCGCAATCGGCCAGGCTGAACTCCGGGCTGGCCAGCCAGGTGCGATTCTCCAGTTGCCGGTCGAGCATGCCGTACACGGTCTGAAGTGTGGAGCGCTGTCGGGTCAGGTCACCCTCAGTTGCGAGAATGCGATCGAGAACAATCTGTTGCAGCGGTGTCTGCAGGTAGTTATCGCAGACACGGTCCCACTGGCGCACCTCCAACGCAGTGTCCCAGTCGGCGGGAATCAGCAGGTGGTGCCCAGCAAAATACCGATCCAGGTACTCGATGATAATCGTGGACTCAGCCACGTTACGCTGGCCTGCGTGGTCGCAGATGACCGGGAATTTGCCCAGTGGCCAGAGCGCCAGCAACTGTGCTTTCTCGCCGGCGTTGCCCAAATCAATGAGCCGTCCCTCGAAATCGATAGCGTGTTCATAGAGCGCGATTAGCACCTTATGGCAGTACGACGACAGCGGATGGTAATAAAGCGTCAGCATATTCGGGCTCCTGCGGGGGAGTGATCTTTACCAGCATAGTCGTCGTGCGCGGCGGTTCGAAATGCGGTGCTAGACTTTTCAGGTTGGATCGATCAATTCCACCGGCAACGCGAGGACGAGAAGGCTGGAGGTATGACATGACTGTTCAATCGCTGGATAAAGAACACATCAGCGTTGTGGTTCGCAATTATGTAGAGGGCATGGTTTTCGCCGACGAAGTACTGCTACGGCATGCGTTTCATCCCGCTTGTCGCATCATCGGTCATTACCATGGAGAGCTGGAGTGGGCATCGCTGGATGACTTTATCAGCGCGATCAAGGCTGAGGGGCCTGCGGCCAAAGGGATTGAGCCGTATTGGGACACAAAAAGCGTCGATATCACAGGGGATGCCGCCGCCGTCAAAGTGATCGATGACTACGCCGGCATGCGCTTCACGGATTATCTGTCGTTACTGAAAATCAATGAGCGCTGGATGATTGTGAACAAGCTCTATTATTTCAACGAATAAAAAAGCAGTGCCTGGGAAACCAGGCACTGCGTGCACTCAGCGGCGATCCAGCCACACCGTCTGCGCATTGCAGAACTCGCGTACGCCGAAATGCGAGAGTTCGCGGCCAAACCCGCTTTTCTTCACGCCACCGAAGGTCACGCGCGGGTCGGAAGCGCTGTAGCCATTGATAAACACACCACCAGTTTCCAGTTCGCCGGCCATCTGTTGGGCGAGCTCGACATTGCTGGTGTAGATGGTTGAAGCCAGGCCGAACTCACTGTCGTTCGCCAGTTCCAGTGCGTGTGCTGCATCGCGCGCGGTGATGATCGACGCCACCGGGCCAAACAACTCCTGTTTGAATGACGTCATCTGATCGGTGACGTTGGCGAACACCGTCGGCTCGTAGAAGTTACCCGGGCCTTCGGCCTTCTTGCCGCCCAGCAGCAATGTCGCGCCTTCTTCCAGGGTGGCGCGCACTTGTTGATCCAGTTCATCACGCAGATCAAAACGGGCCATCGGGCCGATGTAGGTGCTGGTGAGCAATGGATCGCCAACCACCAGCTTGCGCGTGGCTTCGACGAACTTGCTGGTGAACGCCTCGACAACGCCTTGCTCGACGATCAAGCGCTTGGCCGCCGCGCAGACTTGCCCGGTGTTCTGGTAGCGACCGATCACGGCGGCTTTGACCGCTTCATCGAGGTCGGCATCGTTGAGCACGATGAAGGGGTCGGAACCGCCCAGTTCCAGCACGCATTTCTTCAACGCTGCGCCTGCCTGAGCGCCGATGGCCATGCCGGCGCGCACGCTACCGGTGAGGGTCACGGCGGCGATGCGAGGATCGGCAATCGCCGTGGAAACGCCTTCTGGCGTGACGTTCAGCACTTCGAAAACACCTTCCGGGAAACCGGCAGTCTTGAAGGCTTCCAGCAGCAAGTAAGCGCTGCCCATCACGTTGGGCGCATGCTTGAGCACGTAGGTGTTGCCGGCGATCAGGGTTGGAACGGCGCCACGCAGCACCTGCCAGATCGGGAAGTTCCACGGCATCACGGCCAGAATCGGCCCGAGCGGGCGGTATTCGATGCGTGCTTTGCCGCCTTCAACCAGCGTCGTTTCGGCGTTGAGCATGGCCGGGCCGTGTTCGGCGTACCACTCGCACAGTTGTGCGCACTTTTCGATTTCACCGCGCGCCTGGGTGATTGGCTTGCCCATTTCCAGGGTAATCATGCTGGCCATTTTATCGGCGCTGTCGCGCAGGGCCTTGGCCAGGGCGATCAACAACTGCGAGCGTTGCTCAACAGCAGTTTTGCGCCAGACGCGGAACCCGCCAGCCGCCCGTGCCAGAGCCGCTTGCAGTGCCGAGTCGGATTCAAAAGGGTAGTGGCCGATCTGTTCGCCGTTGAGCGGGTTGATCGAAATGGCGTGGGTAAGGCTGGAAACTTGCGTCATGGCACCGTCCTGCTAGGTGGGAATGTGCGCAGGTTACGGTGGTGTTAAATTTCTGGAAACTGAATAATACTGAGCATAACGTTCACGTTTGGAGAATGACTTGGATCTGGTTCAGTTGGAAATTTTCAAGGCCGTTGCCGAGCACGGCAGCATCAGCGTCGCCGCGCAGCACATCCACCGAGTGCCCTCCAACCTGACGACGCGGATCAAGCAGTTGGAGCAGGACCTGGGCGTGGACCTGTTTATCCGCGAGAAAAGCCGCCTGCGTTTGTCGCCGGCCGGCTGGAGTTTTCTCGACTATGCCCGGCGCATCCTCGACCTGGTCCAGGAAGCCCGCGCCACCGTGGCAGGCGAAGAACCACAAGGTTCATTCCCCTTGGGTTCACTGGAAAGTACGGCGGCGGTACGCATTCCCGAGCTGCTGGCGGCCTATAACCAGAAACACGCCAAGGTTGAACTGGACCTGTCCACCGGCCCCTCGGGGACCATGATCGATGGGGTGCTGTCGGGCCGGCTGGCCGCCGCGTTTGTCGATGGGCCGGTGTTGCACCCGGCACTGGAAGGCGTGCCGGCGTTTGAAGAAGAGATGGTGCTGATCGCGCCGCTCCACCATTCACCGATTTATCGCGCGCAGGATGTGAACGGCGAAAACATCTACGCCTTCCGCTCCAATTGCTCGTACCGGCACCACTTCGAAAGCTGGTTCACCAAGGACGCGGCGGTGCCGGGCAAGATCTTCGAAATGGAGTCCTATCACGGCATGCTCGCGTGCGTCAGCGCCGGTGCGGGCCTGGCGCTGATGCCGCGCAGCATGCTCGAAAGCATGCCGGGTTGCACCACGGTGAGTATCTGGCCGCTGTCGGAGTCTTTCCGCTATTTGCGCACCTGGCTGGTATGGCGCCGGGGCACGGTGTCGCAGAGCCTGACCATGTTTGTGCGTTTGCTGGAAGAACGTGGGGTGGTACAGCAACAAACTTGAAACCACCCCATAACCCTGTGGGTCAGAAGGGCTTGTTGGCACTCACCAGCCCCTCGGCCTGCCCGGCAAACCACTGCATGATCAGCGCGCACGCCGGATGGGACGCCGCCGAGGGTTGCAGGCACAACGAATACAGCCCTCGGGTCTTCAACGGGGCGCCGAACGGGACGACGAGCACACCACGCTCGATCGATTCCTGGGCCAGGGTCATGTCGGTCATCGCCACGCCCAGACCCCGTGCCGCAGCATCCAGCGCCAACTCGTCGAGGTTGAAGGGAATGTGCCGATAGTCCTCCAGCGACTTGCCGCCATTGGCCGCCAGCCAATCGATCCACGCTTGTTTGTCGGCCGAACGATGCAGCAGGGCAAACCCGCTCAGGTCGTCCATCGACGCCAGCGGCCGGGTAGCGCTGGCAAGGCCGGGGGCGCACACCGGAATCAGCGCTTCTTCGAACAGGGTCAGGCACGCAGGATCGCTGGACGGCTCGGGCAGGTAGAGGATGTAGGCATCGCTGTCGCTGGCCGGCTCGACAATTTCGGTCGCCACGGTCTCGATCGACAGGGAAACGTCCGGGTGATTTCGATAGAAGTCGCTCAGTTTCGGCAACAACCAGCGTACCGCCAGTGAAACATGCATGCGGATACGGAACGGGCGTTTTTGCGGGGAGAGGCGGTCTTCGAGGGTTTTCAGTTGCTCAAGGATACTGCGCGCGCTGGTCAGCACCAGTTCGCCCTCCGGCGTCAGTCGAAGGCTGCGGCTGCTGCGCACAAACAGCGGCACGCCGAAGTGACTCTCCAGTTGCTGGATTTGTCGGCTGACGGCGCTTTGGGTCAGGCAGAGCGTGTTCGCGGCTTGCGTGAAGCTACCGGCATCAGCGACTTCCACCAGCGCCTGCAAGGCCTGCAGGTTGGGCACGTGGCGAATTTTATCCATGCGTTTTCAGAATGGCTCAATGATTTTATAACGTTGGTTGTATCACCGAAGACCTAATAGATTCTAGCCCTGACGGCTGCCATCACTTATCGCCTATGCGATTCACGCATGAGCAGGCCGGGAATAAGAGTCTAGGCAGGTGACGCATGAAAAATGAATGTGGCTGGATCGCGCAAGCTCAAAGCGCTCCAGTACGTGATCGTCTGAAAGGGCCGCAAACAGCCAATTGGCTGGTGATCGGCGGCGGCATTACCGGCTTGAGCGCCGCCCACGCCCTCGCGCAATTGCACCCTCAGGCGCGCATCGTGGTGGTCGACCGCCAGCGCGCTGCGCAAGGTGCTTCGGCGCGCAATTCCGGTTTTGTGGTGGCCCATGAACACCCGGGCACCGATGAGTTGATCGACAGCCCCGGGTTCGCCGGGTTTGAGGTGGACACCACCATTTCACGTGCGGCCAATGCCGAAGTGCACGCGATGATTCTGCGTCACGGCATCCAGTGTGAGTTTCGCGATTCGGGCTACTACTTTGCCGTCAGCGATGCCCGCAAATTGACCGACGTCGAGGCCAAGTTGCAAACGCTGCGGGCACTCGGGGCAACTGCGCAGTATCTGGAAGGTGAACAACTGGCGCAGAAACTCGGCACCGGGCATTACCGCGCCGCAATCTGGTGCGGCAAGGGCAATGCGCTGCTGCAACCGGCCAAATACGTGCAAGGCTTGCTCGATGCGCTGCCGGAACGTGTGACCGTCTACGAAAACACCGACATCACCGGTCTTGAGCGCCTGGCAAAAGGGCGTCTGCGGGCCAACGGCATCGAGGGCAGCATCGAGGCGAAGCAAGTGCTGGTGTGCCTGAACGCCTTCGTGCCTCGCGCCGGTATTCAGGGCAGCGGAACCTTTGCCATGGAACTCAGCGCCAGTCTCACACGACCATTAAGCGACGAAGAGTTTCGCAACATGGGCAGCGTGGAACCGTGGGGCGTTTTGTCGACCCGGCCGCTCGGCGCCACGGTACGGCTGACTCCTGATCGTCGAGTCATGATCCGCAACACCGCGGAATACCGTTCCCGGGATTTGTCCGCCAGCGAACTGTCGATCCGTCGCCAGCACCATGTGCTCGGCTTGCAACGGCGTTTCCCTTGGCTGGGCGAGCAAGACATCCAATACACCTGGACCGGACACCTGAGCGCCTCGCGCTCCGGGCAGCCGTATTTTTCGCAGGTGCAAGAGGGCGTGTACGCCGTGGCCGGCTGCAACGGTTCCGGCGTGGCGCGCGGCACGTTGTGGGGGCGGTTGCTCGCGGAACTGGCCTCAGGCATTGACTCGCCAATGCTCGATTCGGTGATGCAGCGCGCACAGCCGGGCTGGCTGCCGCCGCGACCGTTGCTCGACATCGGTGCCATGCTTCGGATGCGCGTAGAGGCCATTCGGGCAAAGACAGAATTCTAGAAACCCGGTTATCACAAAAGAACAAAAAGGTGATTGAACATGCGCGTTAACACGATTTCCCTGATGGTCTTGCTCTCGACGGTGTCGGCAGTCAGCTATGCCGAAGAACAGGTCAACATTTCCAACTGGAATGGCTACATTGCCGATGACACCCTGGTCAACTTCACCAAGGAAACCGGGATCAAGGCCACTTACGATATTCACGACAGCAACGAAGTCCTGGAATCGAAGTTGATGACCGGCAACACCGGTTATGACGTAGTCAGCCCGTCGAACCACTTTCTCTCCCGCTTGATCAAGGCCGGGGCGATCCAGAAGCTCGACAAGAGCCAGCTGCCCAACTGGAAGAACCTCGATCCGGCGTTGATGAAAAAACTCGAGGTCAACGACCCGGGCAATCAGTACGGCTATCCGTACATGTGGGGCACGGCGGGTATTGGCTACAACGTCGAGAAAATCAAGGCGATCTTCGGCAACACGGACATCACCCATTCCTGGAAACTGTTTTTTGATGAAGACAACATCAAAAAGTTGAGTGCGTGTGGGGTGGCGATTATCGATAACCCGACGCAAGTCCTGCCAATCACCCTCAATTACCTCGGCCTGCCACCGCACAGTCACGAGCCGGCGGACTACAAAAAAGCCGAGCAGGCGTTATTCAAAATCAGGCCCTACGTGCAGTACTTCCATGCCTCCAAGTACATCAGCGACCTGGCTAACGGCAATGTCTGCGCGGTGATCGGGTTCAATGGCGACGTTGTGCAAGCCGCCGCGAGTGCCAAGGAAGCCAACAACGGCATCGACATCGCTTACTCGATTCCCGACGAAGGTTCGACGCTGTGGTTCGACATGGTGGTCATGCCCAAGAGCGCGCCTCACGAGAAGAACGGCTACACCTACATGAACTACCTGCTGACGCCGCAAGTGATTGCCAACATCAGCAACAGCATCCATTACGCCAACCCTAACAGTGCGGCTGATGCGTACGTCGTGCCGGCCGTGAAGCAGGACCTGGCGATTTACCCGCCAAAAAGTGTGCTGGATAAACTGTTCACCGTAGAAGAACTACCGGCTGCCATTGCACGGTTGAGTACCCGGTTGTGGACCAAGTTGAAGACCAATACCTGATGAACATTGGGTCCCGTTGCCGGGACCCAAGTCATTGATTCAGAGTGCACGTTTAGGCAGTTTCCAGTTCGGCCGAATGAAATGGCAGGTGTAACCATTGGGCACTTTTTCAAGGTAATCCTGATGCTCCGGCTCGGCTTGCCAGAACGGACCAGCGGGAACGATCTCCGTCACCACTTTGCCAGGCCACAGACCTGAGGCATCGACGTCGGCCGCGGTGTCTTCGGCGACGTCGCGTTGCTCCTCACTGAGATAGAAGATCGCCGAACGGTAGCTGAGCCCAACATCGTTGCCCTGACGATTCGTCGTCGAGGGATCGTGAATCTGGAAGAAAAACTCCAGGATCTGGCGATAGCTGATCACCTGCGGATTGAAGACAATCTCGATCGCTTCCGCATGGGTGCCGTGGTTGCGGTAAGTGGCATTGGCCACATCACCGCCCGAGTAGCCCACGCGGGTAGACAGGATGCCGGGCATTTTTCTGATCAGGTCCTGCATGCCCCAGAAGCAGCCGCCGGCCAGGATGGCGGTTTCGGTTTGCGTGGTCATCGTGCTCACTCCTCAGTAGTAGCCAGTTGGATCAGGTTCTTACGCCGTCAGGACCTTGAGGTCCACATCAATGTTGCCGCGCGTTGCTTTGGAATACGGGCAGATTTGATCGGCAGTGTGCGCCAGTGTCCGTGCAATGTCGTCCGCAAGGCCAGGCACGCGCAGCGTCAATCGCGCCTGGAGGAAATAGTCCTGACCGGTCTGACCGACATCGACTTCGATGTCGACGGACAAATCCCCTGGCAGCACCACGTTCATGTCATTGGCCACCAGCCCGACAGCGGCGGTGTAGCAGGCCGACCATGCGCCGGCGAACAGTTGCTCGGCGGTCGGGTGCGGCTGGGTCGCGGCGAACACGTGTACAGGTGCGGTGTTGCCGGGCGACGAGAGCGCAATGTCGAGGCTGCCGTTATGGCCGCGCGACGTGTGGCCGGTGCTGCTGGCGGTGGTGTGGGTTTTGCCGGTGGCCAGGACTTTTTCAATTTTGCTCATGAGGATTCTCTTGAATGTGTTCGGTTTGTTTCGCATGCGTGTTGGTCGCATGCGATATATATGGGGCGTTTATAAGGCCGATCTTCAAGCCGTGAGGACGTTGATGGCCACGTCGATGTTGCCGCGAGTCGCTTTCGAATACGGGCAGATCTGGTCCGCTTCATGGGCCAGTTTGGTCGCAACAGCGTGATCCAGGCCGGGTGCGCGCAGTGTCAGGCGGGCTTGCAGGAAGTAGGCGTTACCGGTTTGACCGAGGTCGACTTCGATATCCACCGACACGTCGGACGGCAGTTCAACGTTATTTTGCTTGGCGGCGAGGCCGACGGCAGCGATGTAGCAGGCCGACCATGCACCGGCGAACAGTTGCTCGGCTTTTGGGTGCGGCTGGGTGGCTTCGAACACGTGTGCAGGCGCGGTGCTGCCTGGCGATGACAGCTGGATATCGAGGTTGCCGTTATGACCGCGCGAGGTAAAACCAACAGCGCTCAAGGTGGTGTGGGTTTTGCCGGAGGCCAGGACTTTTTCGATTTTGCTCATGGGGTGAATCCTCTACAGTTTGATTTTTGATCGTATGCGGTTATATCGTATGAGATGTAATAATAATCCTACAGACCCCAATGAGTGTCAAGGGGGAGAAGGGGGCCTCGGCGACGAGTGGTGCGCAGGTGTGGAGAGGACGGTGTTTTGTAAATGGCGGAAACGAAAAAGCCCGCACGAGGCGGGCTTGGAATTCGAGTAGGTGGCCAGTGCTGGTTTCTGGCTTACAAGGTTTATCAGGACTCTGACAGAACAGTGTTATGTACTTCTGCTTCACACGGCGTAAGGGCTGGATCTCAGCGCGGAGATCTTTCTAACCGTGTACCCTTCGGGACGTGCCCCACGTCTCCTTGCTATCCGCTTGCGCATCAGTCTGCGTCTTCACCTACATAAGTGAGCATAGCAAAGCATCTGCTGTGTAAAGGGCGCTTTTTAGACCGATTTCATCCTGGGAAAAGCGTCACAGGATGGAAAGCTAATATCGGCACAACCTGCCACCAAAGGCAGGCTGGCCGAGGGGTCGCGATCAAATCAGATTGATCTCGACATCGATGTTGCCGCGGGTTGCCTTGGAGTACGGGCAGGTCTGGTGGGCCGCGTCCACCACCGCACGAGCGACGGCTGGGTCCAGGCCTGGCAGGCTGACATTCAGACGTGCCTGGAGGAAAAACGCGTTCTCGGTTTTGCCCAGGTCGATCTCGGTATCCACGGCCACGTTGCTCGGCAGGGTCACCTTCAGCGCGACTGCCGCCTTACCCATCGCACCGATGAAACAGGCCGACCAACCCGCTGCCAGCAGTTGTTCCGGATTGGTGCCGCTGCCAGACGAACCGGGCGGGGACAGCTTAATGTCCAGGCGTCCATCCGAACTCTTGGACTGACCGTCGCGGCCGCCAATGGTATGGGTCTTGCCGGTGTAAAGCACAGTCTCGATTTGATTGATCATGGCAGGTTCCTGCTGAGGGTTTGATGGCTTCATCGTTCAGGTCGCAGGGTCATGGACCTCCTGGCGACGTGGCGACTGTTACACCCTCATGTAGTGCCTGTGTGTCGTGAACCGGCCGTTGTGTATCGCTGTGTAAGATCACGGCAGAATCTACAGATTGATACAAATCCGCGCGTGAGCGAGGAGGGCGAACCCCTCACTAATGCGCGACTGCTTACTTGGGCGGAACGAAGTTATCGAGCATTCGATTCACCGCCAATTCCCCCAGCATGATGACCTGCTGCAGCGCCAGCACGGTACTGCGGTGGGTGCCGTCTAACAACGCCGCCACGTTGCTGGCCATGACACTGGCCGATGCCAGGTTCTCGCAGGTTTGAACCAGCAGGGTTTCATGGTCGACATCCGGGGCAATCATATAAATGGTGCTGGGTTTGCGTGGGGTGTCGTTCATGAGTGCCACCGGGTTGAGGTAGAAATCGAGGGCACGCTCGGCGGCGGCGTGGAGTTTTTTGGAATCGAGGGATGAGTAGGGGGAGGCTGGGTCGGTGTCGGGTGAATCGGTGTCTAGCGATTCGGTGTCTGGTGGATTGGGCGTTACCTTGAACATAGATGAAACTCCATATGGGATTATCGGAGCCATCACCTTCGCTACCAAACGAAAGGTGGTGGCCATACGAAGGTTGGTAGACCGGCCCACATGGAAAATCCGGCGCGCCCGAGGGCGCCCTGCGCATGGCCACCATAAAAACGAATGCCTAAAAAGCATCTGTAAAAGGTGACGTTATGCGACATGTGAAAGACGGGCTACCAAACCCGATCACTGTTTTTCAGCGACCGGGAAACGATAAAACCCGAGCCATCGACGCACAAGCCGGCGGATTCTGGCTTAGCCGTAGGTAACGGCGCAAGGTTTTGTAGCCTTCGGGAAGTAACTTCGGATGTCTTTAAACAGGCGCCGTTAAACGCGTGAACGCCTTCCAGAAATCGAGGAAATGTCTGACATGCTTTTAGGGGAGGCTGGTCGAGTGGTGGTTGGACACGCGGGCTGAATCTCGGCAGTTTCTGACATGTGCAGACAGTCGCCATGTTTCATGGTTACGACCGGCAGAACGACCCAAAGCGGACATCGGCGGGACATTCCGATTAGCTGAATTGACGCTCATACAGGGTGACCTGCTTAGGAAACAGCTCGCCATAGAGAGGATGTGGAATGCCGAAAATGTTCACTTCGATGCACGGCGGCGGGAGCTCTTCGGAGTAATCCAGGATGGCCAAACCCGCACATGGAATGACCAGACCCGCTTCGGTCTGAACAGAAAGATCCAGAACGGTCTGGTCGTGATGGTTCGTGGAGCACTGGTTCTGGATAGCTGCGTACTCATCGGCAGGTTCGAATTGGCCGAAAGCAACGCCCATCGGGGGATCTCCGTAATCGAGCGCCGAGTAGCCCACCAAAACCAATCCGCTATAAATTGAGAATCGCATCATGAGACTGCCTGTTTTTTGTCATGCATTAGACCCAACCGCGGTATATCACTCGGCTAGTCCTTAAGCGAGGGTGAAGCAGTTGAGCGACCGCAATTTGCCGTTTTCTGCCTGCCGCGAAGTCTTCTGCGCGCGGCCACCTTGGTCGGTTCTGACCGTAACCAGCCCATTGGACGTGACGCTTAAGGAAAACTAAAGATGGCGGCGGAGTAAAAAATTCACTGACAAGTGGTGTTGAAATAAATAATTCATTGATTTACTCTCGGTCCCACGTTGTACGAGATCAACCGCTGTTAGCACCTAAAAAAACAAACAATCGGGAGCAAACATGAAAACGAAAGTGATGTTGGGATTGTTCATGACGGCCGCAGTTTCTCTACCAGCCTGGTCCGCTGACTGGACCGTAGGTGCTAACGTTGGCAACGTGCCCTGGGAGTTTCAGGACGCCAAAGGTGAATTTGTCGGCTTCGAAGTCGATGTTGTAAAAGAAGTGGCCAAACGCGCCGGAAAAAGCGTCGAGTTCGTCAATATTCCCTTCAACGGCCTGTTCAGTGCCGTGCAATCCAAACGTGTTGAAATCGCTATCTCATCAATCACTATCACTCCGAAACGTCTGGAGTCGGTAGCCTTTGCGCAGCCTTACTTCGACAGCGACCAGTCGCTCACCGCACTGACCACTTCCAAGGTCAAAAGCCTGGCCGACATGAACGACAAGGTGGTTGGTGTCGACACTGGCTCTACCGGCGACATGTGGATCGGCCAACACAAGGACGAGTACAAGTTCGCCGATGTCTCGCGCTATGAAGGGCTATCGCCGGCCATGCTCGATCTGGCTTCCGGACGAATCGATGGCTACGTCAGCGACATTCCTGCGGTGCTCTACTACATCAAGGACAAACCGCAATATTCCATCGTGGCGCGTATTCCCACCGGTGAACGCTACTCATTGATGCACGCCAAAGGCTGGGCAATGAGTGATCAGGTCAACGACATCATCAGCAAGATGAAAGAAGACGGCACCTTAGGGAAAATCCACAAAGAGTGGTTCGGCGCTGAAGCCGATAAAGACTCGAGCACCCTGAAAGTGACCGCCGTCCTCAAGTAAGCCCTGCTGCTGATGCATGTAAGTGGCGACGCCTGTTCGCCACTTGTATTGACCGAGGTATCCCATGGATCTTTTGCAGACATTCTTCAACTGGAACGTGCTCGTCGATTCGCTTCCGCTGATGATGCGCGGTTTGGGCGTGACCATTTTGCTTGGGGTGGTGAGCATTGCCCTGGGCCTGGTGGGCGGGCTTTTGCTGGCATTGCTGCGGTTGTACTCCTACGCACCTGTTCGAGCGCTTGCACGTATCTACATCGATATCATGCGCTCTATTCCACTGCTGGTTTTACTGGTACTCATCTATTACGCGCTGCCTTTTGTCGGCATTCGACTGTCGTCTTTTGCGGCCGCTGCCAGTGCGCTCTCGCTGGTCTCATGCGCTTACAGCGCAGAGATTTTTCGTTCGGGCATCGAAGCCATTCCCCGTGGTCAGTTCGAAGCTTCGGCTTCTCAGGGCATGAGTTTTTTCAACACCATGCGCGACGTCGTGTTGCCACAGGCCATCCGCATCGTAATGCCCCCCATGACGAGCAACTGCATCAACGTCATGAAAGACACGGCGCTCGCTTCAGTCGTCGCCATGCCTGACTTGCTGAAGCAGGCAACCCAGGCGCAGGCACTGGCTGCTAACCCGACACCGCTGGTAGGGGCTGCCTTGCTGTATCTGTTGCTGCTGTTGCCGCTGGTACAAATGGTCAGCTGGGTTGAGCGTCGTAACGCCTCTGGAGGAAAAACCGCATGAGCACGTTGATCGACATCGAAAATCTCGACAAGTACTACGGCAGCTTCAAGGCGTTAAGCAATATCAATTTGCAGGTTGAAGAGGGTGAAGTGGTGGTCATTCTTGGCCCGTCCGGTTCGGGAAAATCGACCTTGATTCGCTGCATCAATCTGCTTGAAGACTACCAGCAGGGCGATATTCGCGTGGGGGGCGAGCGGGTTGAAAACGGTCCGCGACTGAGCGCCATCCGTAGTGAAGTAGGTATGGTGTTTCAGAGCTTCAACCTCTATCCGCACCTCACTGTTCTCGACAATGTGTCGTTGGCGCCGATCCGGGTGCGCGGCCTGAGTCGGCGTGATGCGCATGCCAGAGCCAAGGAACTATTAGTGAAGGTCGGCATGGGCGATCACGCCCACAAATACCCGAGCCAATTGTCCGGCGGCCAGCAACAACGGGTTGCCATCGCCCGCACCATGGCCATGGAACCTCGCGCGATTCTGTTCGACGAACCGACTTCCGCGCTGGATCCGGAAATGGTTGGCGAGGTACTCGATGTCATGCAAAACCTCGCTCGGTCCGGCGTCACGATGGTCGTGGTCACTCATGAAATGGGCTTTGCCCGTCGGGTCGCCGATCGGGTGATCTTCATGGAAAGCGGACGCATTGTTGAGCAGAACATCCCGGAACCCTTTTTTACCGCACCTCAGGAACCCCGCACGCAAGCGTTCCTGCAGGCCATCTTGCACCACTGAATCAGGCTGGAGAAAGAAGAGTGAATCCTCTCGATATCGATTACGTTCGCAAGCAATTTCCAGGTCTGGCCGGTGGATACGCCTACATGGATAACGCCGGTGGTTCGATGGTGCTGAGTGCCGTCGCTGACCGGGTCACTGATTACCTGCTCAACAGCAGCGTGCAACTGGGCGCTTCCTATCAACCTTCCGTCGACGCTGGCGAGCGAGTGATGCAGGCACGTCACTCCGTCATGCAGTTGATCAACGCCGAGCATCCCGAAGAAGTCATCATGGGCGGCTCGACCACCCACTTGCTGCAAATACTGTGTCGCGCCATCGCACCGTCAATTGTCCAGGGCGATGAAATCATCGTCACCAATTGCGATCACGAGGCCAACATCGGCCCATGGGTCAAGCTTTGCGAAGACCGTGGTGCGACCTTGCGCGTATGGCAGGTCAACCGCGACAGCTGTGAGCTGGAGCTGGATGACCTGCAGGTCTTGCTCAATGGCAAAACCCGTTATGTGGCCATGACCCACACCTCGAATATTCTCGGCTCGGTCAATCCAGTCGCCGAGGTTGCGCGGCGTGTCCATGCGGTGGGCGCCAAGCTGTGCGTGGACGCCGTCGCTTATGCACCACACCGTCTGGTGGATGTTCAGGCCAGCGGCGCCGATTTCTACGTCTATAGCTTCTATAAAACGTTCGGCCCGCACTTTGCCGTACTCTGGGGACGCCGCTATCTGTTGCTGGAATTGCCGAGTCTTAACCACTTCTTTATCGGTCAGGATGTGGTGCCTTACAAATTGCAACCGGGCAACGTCAACTACGAGTTGTCATTCGGTTGCATCGGCATTACCGACTATTTGCTCGACATCAGCACCCGGCTTGGCGCGCAAGGTAGCGAGCGCAAGTGCATGCAGGCTGCGTTCGATGCCTTCGAGGTGCAGGAGGATTTGCTCGCCGAGCGTCTGCTGGCATTTTTGCGCCAGCGCGAGGGCGTTCGGATCATTGGCAAAGCGAATACCAGCAATCGAGTGCCAACGATCAGTTTCGTGGTTGAGGGCGTTCAGTCAGAGGCTGTTGTGCGTAGGGTCGATGAGCATCGGATCGGCATTCGTTTTGGTGACTTCTATGCACGGCGACTTATCGAAGCCCTTGGGCTTGACCAGTTTGGCGGGGTAGTGCGGGTGTCGTTGGCGCATTACAACACGCTGGAAGAAGTCGACCGCCTCATCACTGCGCTGGATCAAGCAATCAATGCGTTGCGTTGACGGGCGTACACACCTCTAATTTTACGAGCTTTCATTATGGCCTTACCTGAAACCCTTGCAGAGCTGCGTGACTGTATAGCGGCCCAGCACGAACAACTGACCGGTCGTCTGCGCGATGCTGCCCGATTCCTGATCGACAACCCGCATGAAATCGCACTCAATACGGTAGCCGAACTGGGTAAGCGCTCTAGCATCGCGCCTTCCGCTTATATTCGGCTGGCTCAGGCGCTTGGCTTTGCAGGTTTCAAGGATTTGCAGCGGCTTTTCCGCGCACCGTTGCAACAGGCTGCCGACACCCACAGCGAGCGTATTCGGCACTACGGCGGTGAGACGTTGCTGGAGGACCCGAGTGACGTCGGCGGAATTCTGCGTGAGTTCAGCCAGGCCAATATCGTTTCTTTGGAACACCTGGCCGAAGGCGGCGAGCAGGCCAATATCGAAGCCGCCATCGCCCATCTGCAAGTCGCGCGCACTACCTTCGTTATCGGCATGCGCCGTGCCTTTCCGGTGGCGGCGTATCTGAGCTACGCGTTGAGTCGTGTGGGCCGGCGAACCGTGCACATCAGCGGTGCTGGCGGCACGTTGCCGGAGCAGGTCAGCGCCATTGCCGATGATGATTTGCTGATAGCCGTCAGCTTTCCACCGTACGCCCATGACACCGTTGAGGCGTGTCGTCAGGCGCGGGAAGCAGGCGTGACGCTGGTAGCGATCACTGACAGTGTTCTGAGCCCTATCGGGCAGATGGCCGATACGGTGATTGAGGTCAATGACGCCGAATTACTGGGATTTCGCTCGCTCACCGCTTCGTTCTGTATTGCGCAAACCCTGGCCATGGGGCTGGCCTTCAGCGAGTGGCAATCGGACACCACCTTTAGCCACGACCGGCTGAAAGATATCGACTGCTAAGTCGCGACTTTCACCACGTACTTATTTAACCAGTCACTTCAGGAGAATATCCCGATGGTTTCACCTGCACGCGATTTAGTGGGTTACGGAAGACAACGCCCGCAAGGCACCTGGCCGAATGGCGCACGTTTGGCCATCAGCCTGGTGATCAACTACGAAGAAGGTTCCGAACGCTCGCTCGCCATGGGCGACCCGGACCAGGAATCCATGACCGAATGGGGCAGCTATTCAATACCCGACGGCACACGCAATCTGGCGATGGAGTCGATGTACGAGTACGGCTCGCGTGTCGGGATCTGGCGAATCCTGGATATTCTCGATCAGCAATCGGTTCGTGCGACTTTTCATGCTTGCGCAGTGGCCTTTGAGCAGAACCCTGATGTGGCTCGCGCCGCCGTCGCGGGTGGCCATGAGATTTGCAGTCACGGTTATCGCTGGGAGGAAGTGTTTCGCCTGACTGAAGAGCAGGAGCGTGAACACATGCGCCTGGCCATCGAGTCATTCGAACGCACCTGTGGCAAGCGTCCCGTTGGCTGGTATTGCCGGTATGGCGCCAGCGTCAACACCCGTCGACTGGTCGCTGAGGAGGGCGGTTTTCTCTACGATTCCGATGCCTACAACGACGATGTTCCCTACTTTGTCGACGTCGAGGGCAAGCGTCACCTCGTGGTGCCTTACACCGCCGACGTGAACGATTTCCGCTACTGGAACTCGCCGGGGCTTTCGCAGGCATCGGACTTTTTCGAGTACATGAAAGAAAGCTTCGAAGTACTTTATGAAGAGTCGGCTGAAGGGCCTCGCATGATGTCGGTCGGGCTGCATCCACGGATGGTGGGCCGTCCAGGGCGGGTCAGGGCGATCAAGCAATTCATCGAGTACGCGAATCAGCACAGCGGTGTCTGGTTTGCTACGCGCGAAGAAATCGCCCGTGCCTGGCTTGAACGAACTTGATTGCATGGCAATCACGCCGGATTAAAAAATTGAGACGCGCTATTCCTCATTGTGTTGAAAGAGTTCAGGGGGAAGTTCACCAATGCCTTTGAGCCGGGTTTCGAGAAAATCGCGTAATACTCGAACTTTTGTGGAATAGCGTCTGTTGGGAAGATAAGCCATATAAATCTGTCTCCCTGTCAGCGAGTTAACAAAACGATAGTGCGCAAGAACAATTTGTAATTCGCCACTCAAGAGGAGGTCTCGCACCAGCCAGATTTCAAACTCGGCAATGCCCAGTCCACCACAAACCGCTTCGAGCAGTAATTCCGAATTGTCCGACTGAAGATTGCCTTTTGGGAAAATCGAATGTTTCACGTCATCTTTGGTGAAGTACCAATGCGGGTCGCTGTCGGGGTGCAGGTAGATGAGGCAATTGTGCTGGCTGAGTTCGGCAGGTGTTTGGGGATGACCGCAGCGCGCAAGATAATCTGGCGTTGCGCACAGTAGCGAATCGTTGCGGGATATAGGATAGGCGATCAAGTTCTCAAGATGATTCTCGCCCTCATGAATATCCAGGTCAAAGCCTCCTAAGATCATATCGTTGTGGTTGTCGGTCAGACGCAAATCCATCTGGATACCGGGGTACATCTGTAAAAAAGGCGCGATCAGCGGTGCAAGGAAGCGCCTGCCGAAAGCCACGGGCGAAGTCAGTTTCAGCGGGCCGCTTGGTGCAAGATTGAGGTCACTGACGACACGTAACGTGTCGTCAAGATCCGCAATCATCGACAGCGCGCGGGCGTGATAAATCTGCCCAGCCTCGGTGAGGGCGACGATGTGTGTTGTGCGATGAAGAAGGATTGTGTTCAGCGACTTTTCCAGCGTTGTAATCATTCGGGTCAATGTCGAAGGGGAGACATGCAGTTCTCGGGCTGCCGCGGAGAAGGTGCCCAACTCCACTACTTTGACCAGTGCCCTCATTACAGCTAAGTGATCAATACGTGCAATTTCATTAATCATTTTCAGAGTTGCCTTTGCGCTGGTTGCAAAACCGAATTCTATCGGACGATGTTCCATCCATTTTCGCCAGTATATAGACTCATTTCGATTGAAGTGCGCACACCGTTCATAACTTCCGGCAACGTATTCACACGAGAGAATCGTTCATCTCCGGAGCTCATTGGAGTATCGAGATCATTATGGATTTTCCTGCACATGTTCCATTGGCTGTTGCTACTCGAAACCAGCATGTGGAGCGGATTCACTGGGGATCAGTAGCTGTTGTTGATACCGAAGGGGCTTTGTTGGCCTATGCGGGCGATCCGGGAGCGATGATGTTTTCCCGTTCAACGCTCAAACCGTTCCAGGCCGTTCCTTTCGTGCGTGATGGCGGTGTCGAACACTTTGGGTTCTCCGATGATCAAGTCGCCGTCATGTGTGCCAGTCACTCCGGGGAAGCATCGCACGTGAATGCCGTGAGCAGCATGTTGGCGAAAATCCGGCACGAAGTGACTGACCTGGGGTGCGGCTGCCATTTACCGGACTTCTATAGCGCGGGCAATCTGCCGCCGGCTGGCTTCCACTTCGATCAACGCCACCACAACTGCTCCGGGAAGCACACCGGGTTTCTTGCCTATTGCCGCCTTCACGGGTTAGCCAGTGATTCCTACCTGGCACCGGACCATCCCTTGCAACGTGACATCCAGCGTGTCGTCGCATCGCTGAGCGGTGTTCCGGAAAATCAGTTTTGGGCGGGCACTGATGGCTGTAACGCGCCAAACCTCGGGATGCCTCTGTCACGACTTGCGTTGCTGTGGGCGCGACTGGCCAGCGGTGATGCCGGTTCCGACGCCAGCCTCAGCGCGGTATTGCAACGTCTGTTTGACGCCATGCGGCGCAATCCGCAAATGGTCTCCGGTACCGGCCGATCCGATCTGGGGATCACGCTTGCATCAAATGGCGACTGGGTCGCGAAAACCGGTGCCGATGGTGTGCAGACGGTAGGTATCCGTAGTCGAGGGTTGGGTGTGGCGGTGAAAGTCAGCGATGGCGATTTCCCTGCCGTGTTCGCCATCACCATTGCCGTACTCAAGCAACTGGGAGTGCTGGAGCAGGAAAGCGAAAGCCCGTTGTTGGCGCCCTGGGCAGATCCGGCATTGAACAATTGCAACGGCGCGCCGGTAGGCCAGTTGAAGGCTACGGTGCAATTGAAGTTTGTCTAGTACGGGTGCCTGCAGGGCATACATCAGACCTCCAACGCAGATCAGAAACCATGCTATCGACTCACGCGCAAAACCAGCAAACCCCGGCCATCTCACTACGCGCGGTCAATAAGTTCTTTGCCAGTCAGCAAGTACTGTTTGATGTTGATCTTGAGGTTCAGCCAGGTGAAGTGGTCGTGATTATCGGTCCTTCGGGCTCTGGTAAATCGACCTTGTGTCGCTGCATCAATCGCCTGGAAACCATCACCAGTGGTGAGATTTTTTTGCACGGCGAACGCCTGCCTGAAGAGGGCGGGGCACTGGCGAAAATGCGTGCCAAGGTCGGCATGGTTTTCCAGAGTTTCAATCTGTTTGCACATCGGAGCGCGCTGCAGAATGTTGCCATGGGCCCCCGAAAGGTCCTTGGAATGAAACGTCAGGACGCCGACGCGTGGGCAATGCAACAGCTCGAACAAGTCGGTCTGGCACACAAGGGGAAGGCTTATCCCGCGGAGCTGTCGGGTGGCCAACAACAACGCGTTGCGCTGGCTCGATCGCTGGCGATGAAGCCCAGCGTGATGTTGTTCGATGAACCGACCTCGGCACTTGATCCGGAAATGGTCAACGAGGTTCTGAAGGTCATGGTCGATTTGGCCCGCACAGGCATGACCATGGTAGTAGTCACCCATGAAATGGGGTTCGCTCGCTCCGCTGCCGACAGGATTATTTTCATGGACGCCGGCCGGATTGTTGAGAGTGCTCCACCGGAAACCTTCTTCAGCGCCCCCCGCTCAGAGCGTGCCCGGGAGTTTCTTTCCAAGATTCTGGCTCATTAATCAACTCATCTGAAAACACAATAAAAAGAGAGATCAACCATGCGCTCAAACCGGTTCGTTTCATTCAGCGTCTCCCTTCTGGCTTCCTGCATGTTCGCCACGTTAGCGTCGGCGACCACAGTCGATCAGTTCCCCGCAGATTCGACGATGGCGAAAATTCACCAGCGCGGAAAGCTGGTTGTTGGCACCTCATTGAATACGCTGATGTTCTCGTCCCGAAATCCCATGACTGGAGACGTTGAAGGCTTCGAGGCTGATCTGGCCAGGATGCTGGCTAAACAGCTTACAGGCTCCGAAGACAACATCGAGTGGGTCAGCACCACACCGGAAAACCGCATTCCTCTGGTCGAGAACAAACGCGTCGACTTGGTCATCGCCACCATGACAGTGACCGACGAACGCAAGCAGGTCATAGGCTTTGCGGGCCCGTATTACCTCGCCGGACAGGACTCTCTGGTAAGAATCGACGATCATTCGATCAACAAAACCGCTGACCTCGACAACAAGACTGTCTGCGTACTAAGCGGGACGACCGTAGAGCGCAATCTCAAACCATTGGCGCCTAGTGCCAAGATCGTGACTTTCAGCGATGCCTCCGCTTGTGTAGAGGGTCTGATAGACAAACGTTTCGACGCCTATGTCGACGATGGCGCCACGTTGGTCGGTGAGTCACTTCGCCAGCCCGGCAAGCTGCGGGTGGTTGGCACTCCGTTCACTGAAGAGCCCTACGGCATCGCCGTGGCCAAGGAAGACAAGGTTTGGCGTAGCTGGATCAGCAATCAGTTGGGGGCGGCTATCCAGAGTGGCAAGTGGCAAGAAATGTACGGCAAGGATCTTGAAGCCGGGCTGGGCGCACCGCAGGTGCCAGTGATCGAACAGTAAGAGCTCCGCAGAGGCGAACCTGATGTCTTATATCGAACGCTTTCTGGGGGGCATCGCGGTCAGCGTCGAGCTGACCCTGCTGTCCTTCGCCATTGCGATCGTTCTCGGGCTGCTTCTGGCAATCATGAGGGTGAGCCCATGGCCACCCTTTCGCTGGTTTGCCAGCAGTTACGTAGAACTCATGCGGATGATGCCGCTTCTGGCGCTGTTGCTGCTGTTCACCTTTGGACTGCCGAAGCTGGGCTTCATCTATTCGCTGTTCACTTCCACGGTCCTGGTCCTGGGACTGTATAGCGCGGCCTGGATCTGTGAAGTCGTGCGGGCGGGTATCAACACTGTGTCGATTGGCCAGATTGAAGCCGCACGCAGCATCGGGATGCGCTTCGACCAGATCCTGGGCGAAGTGGTGTTGCCACAAGCCGTGCAGTCGGTCGTTGGACCTTTGGGCAATCTGTTCATCATTCAAATCAAGGCGTCGGCCATTGGGGCTGCGATTGGTGTCGCGGACATCACCTATACCGCGCAGAAGATCAACTTCGACACAGCCCTGGCCGTGCCGACCTTCCTCGGCGCCATGGGTGCCTATTTTCTGCTGACCCTGCCAGCCGGTTGGTTCTTTCGCTTTCTGGAGCAAAAAATGGCGGTGTTGCGATGAGCGCTGACAACTTGCTTTACGAACCGCCTGGTCCGATTGCCAGAAGGCGTAACCGGCTGATTTCGGTAATCGGCGTGTTACTGCTGTTGGGTTGCCTGATGGCGGTGGGTCATCGGCTCGATGCCAGTGGTCAGTTCGATGCCAAGCGATGGGAAATCTTCCTGCATCCGGGAACACTGCGCTTTCTGTTTGACGGCCTGGTGGCAACTTTGCTGGCCGCAGTGATCAGCATGGTATTGGCCTTCAGTCTGGCGTTGCCTCTGGCGCTTGCGCGGTTATCGTCCAGGCTCTGGTTGCGCACCTTGGCTGCCAGCTATATCGGTTGTTTTCGCGCGGTACCGCTGCTTTTGTTGATTCTGTTTACCGTCATCCTGTTGCCCTCGATCGGGTTGAACTGGTCAGCCCTGGGTTATCTGATTTTCGGCATGGTGCTGCACCACAGTGCGATGGCGGCAGAGATTGTACGTGCCGGTATCCTTTCTTTGGGGCGCGGGCAGAACGAAGCGGCGTTATCGATCGGCATGCGCGAACACCAGGCGATGATGTGGATTGTATTGCCACAGGCGCTGAAACTCATGTTGCCAGCATTGATCAGTGGCGTTCTGGCGATTGTCCAGGATACGTCCCTGGGGTACATCATTCCCTATGAAGAGCTGTTGCGCCGGTCCCAGCAAATATCCAGCTTCGCCCCACAATCACTGCTGCAATCGGCGTTTATTGTCACGGTCATGTATGGTTTTGTCAGCGCTTTGCTTCTGGCTCTGCGGCGCTGGATCGAACGACGGCAGGCCTACACCTCTCGAGCACTAATCCCTGAGGAAGGGGAGTTGTCTAAACTGAACACGCTGGTGTCGGCGAAATCGCCGGCATCAACGTGATGAGCGCCCGTGCGGTTCTGATACAGGAAGCTGTTGGCCGTTTAGGGTGAGCGCGCAGCCGGCTGGCATCCACTTTGATGCTGCTGGCGTCCACAGTAAAGCCATCACCATTGACCCAGCCTGCGTCCATGTTTTCGGTCCTTGCTACCCACTGACATCTCTGCCAAAGGAGTCACCCCATGTCAAAGCTATATCCCAGTATCGATCCCGAGGGGCTGGTCGAGTACTCAGTGGTCTACACCGACCGCTCGCTCAACCACATGTCGCAGTCATTTCAAGGCGTGATGAAGAACATTTCCAAGACCCTGAAACAGGTCTACAACGCCCAGGCTGTCGCGGTGGTCCCGGGCAGCGGCACATTCGGCATGGAAGCGGTGGCGCGACAATTTGCCACCGATCAGCAATGCCTGGTGATACGCAACGGCTGGTTCAGTTATCGCTGGAGCCAGATCCTTGAGATGGGCAACATCCCGGCGGCCACCACGGTGCTCAAAGCCCGACCGGTCGACGCGGGTCGCCAGGCGGCCTACGCCCCGCCGCCTCTGGACGAAGTGCTGGCCGCCATTGCGGCGCAGAAGCCACAGATTGTCTTCGCTCCCCACGTTGAAACCTCATCAGGGATTATCCTGCCCGACGACTACCTGCGGGCCGTCGGCGACGCCGTGCATGCGGTGGGTGGCCTGTTCGTGCTGGACTGCATCGCCTCAGGCACGCTGTGGGTGGATATGCACAAATGCGCAGTCGACCTGCTGATCAGCGCACCGCAGAAAGGCTGGAGTGCTTCCCCTTGCTGCGCCCTGGTGATGCTCAGTGCATTGGCCCTCGAGCGCATCGAGCAGACGCAAAGCAGCAGCTTCGCCTGCGACCTGAAAAAGTGGCTTCAGATCATGCAGGCCTACGAACAGGGCGGACATGCCTACCATGCGACCATGCCCAGCGATTCCCTCGCGCGGTTTAACGAAGTGATGAAAGAGACGCAAGCCTACGGTTTCGACAAGGTCCGCGACGAACAACAGGCGCTGGGCGATCGGGTGCGCGCAATGTTGACCGGCAAAGGCATCAAAAGCGTGGCCGCAGCCGGTTTTCAGGCCCCCGGCGTAGTGGTGAGCTACACCGATGATGCCGACATCAAGAACGGCAAGAAATTTGCCGACCAAGGCCTGCAGATCGCCGCCGGAGTGCCGTTGCAATGCGACGAGCCGGCCGACTTCCAGACCTTCCGCATCGGTCTGTTCGGACTCGAAAAGCTGCGCAATATCGAGCGCACTGTCAGCACTCTCGAGCAGGCACTGGACGAGGTGATGGTTAACTAAACCGGTATTCGACACCGTTACCACAGTGGTCTGGGACATGTTGAAAACCAAGGGCGTAGACACGCGCCGCCTGATCGGCTGGGGCCGGTTACTTCTGGAAGAGGCCTGATTGATATGCAACCTTTTGATACGGTGATTCGCAACGCCCGCGTGGTAACCGCCGCGGACACGTTCACCAGCGATATCGGTATTCGTGACGGGCGCATCGTCTCCCTTGGCCTGGACCTGCCGCAAGGTCACCAGGAAATCGACGCGGCAGGCCGGCATGTCACCCCCGGTGGCATCGACAGCCACGTGCACCTCGACCAGCCGACTGGCGACGGCTCGGTGATGGCCGATGACTTCTTCAGCGGCACGGTCTCGGCGGCCTGCGGCGGCACCACCACCGTCATCCCGTTCGCCTGCCAGCAGAAGGGCGAAAGCTTGCGCTCTGCCGTCGATGACTACCATCGTCGGGCGGGTAACAAGCCGGTGATCGATTATGCCTTTCACCTGATCGTCACCGACCCCACCCCGCAGGTGCTGTGTGAAGAACTGCCGGCCTTGATTGCTGAAGGCTATACATCGTTCAAGATCTACATGACCTACGATGCGCTGAAGCTGGGCGACCGGGAGATTCTCGAGACCTTGTCGGTGGCGCGCCGTGAGGGCGCCATGGTGATGCTCCACGCCGAGAACAGCGATTGCATCGCCTGGCTTACCGAGCGACTACTGGCGGCCGGGCTGACTGCGCCGCGCTACCACGCCGCGTCGCGGCCGATGCTGGTGGAGCGCGAAGCGACCCATCGTGCCATCGCCCTTGCCGAGCTGGTGGACGTGCCGATCCTGATCGTGCACGTGTCGGGTCGCGAGGCCGTGGAGCAGATTCGCTGGGCCCAGAGCCAGGGGTTGAAGGTGTACGCCGAAACCTGCCCGCAGTACCTGTTCCTGACCGCCGACTCGCTGGGGTGTGACGACAGCTTCGAAGGTGCCAAGTGCATCTGCAGCCCGCCGCCGCGCGATGCAGCAAACCAGCAGGTGATCTGGGATGGCCTGGAGAACGGCTCGTTCGAGATTTTCTCGTCAGACCACGCACCCTTTCGCTTCGATGGCCCGGATGGCAAGAAGGCCCACGGTGAAGAGGTGTCGTTCGACCAGATCGCCAACGGCATTCCCGGTGTCGAAACCCGCATGGCACTGCTCTGGTCCGAAGGCGTGCGCAGTGGGCGCATCACCCCGCAAACCTTTGTTGCGCTGACCTCCACTAATGCCGCCAAGATGTATGGGCTGTATCCGCGCAAGGGCAGCATCGCTATTGGTGCTGATGCCGATCTGGTGATCTGGAACGAAGGTGAGTCGGTGCACCTGTGCAACGAAATGCTGCACCACAACGTCGATTACACGCCTTACGCCGGCATGACGCTGAGCGCCTGGCCGGCCATGACCTTGTCTCGCGGTGAGGTGGTCTGGGACGGCGAGCCGCGCGGTGAGGCGGGTCGCGGCCGGTTTCTGCCGTGCGAGCGCCCGGCGCCCGCGCAACTGCGCCGACGTAAGACTGAGTTGGCATTGTGAGTGCGGTCGCGCAGGTGGCTGCCACCCTGATTCGTGCTTGGCGTGAGGGGCGCCAACAACCGTTGCCAACCCTGGAACTGGCTAGCGAAGCCGAAGCCTATGCCGTGCAGCACCAGGTAGCGGATGCCCTCGGCTGGTTCGCCTCCGGGCCGCCAGCGGCCTGGAAACTGGGCGGCGCTCCGGGAGGGCTGATCAGCGCCGCCGGGGTACCGGCAATGGCGGTACACCCGTCGGGTTGGCAGGTTCCGCCGGGCGATGCCTTCGGTTTCGGGATCGAGGGAGAACTGATCGTGCGCCTGTCGCGCGACCTCGACCAGCACACTGATCTGGCCATGGCCTGTGCGGCGGTCGATGTGTGGATGCCGGGCATCGAACTGTGTGGCACGCGCTGGCTGCAGGGCGATCAGGCCGCGCCACTGCTTCGGCTGGCTGACCAGCAGCTCAACCGCGCGCTGGTACTCGGTGCACCGAAAACGCTGGGGGAAATGCCGGATTGGTCAAGACAACAGGTGGCGTTGCGGGTGGCCGGGGAACCTGAATTCGTCGGCGTTGGCAGCCATCCATTCGGTGAACCGCTGAGTTCGCTGCCGTGGCTGGCGCGTCACGCTGCAGCACTGGGCAGCCCCTTGCGAGCCGGTGACCTGGTGGCTAGTGGTAGCTGGACCGGTATCTACTGGGCGTCGGCCGGGGTGCAAGTGGAAGTTGAGTTTGCCGGGATAGGACGGGTTGCCTTGTCGACGTGATGCGTTTCAAAGGCTTGCTGATTTCCAGTTAACGGAGCCAGTCGGCGCATTGCTCCTGCTTAAAACGCGTGGGCTTTTGAGGCTTGCCTCTGGGTATTCCCTCAGGCCCCTCTCCCTACGTTGGCTTGCGAGTTGGAAGCGCTCTGCAAGACACCGCACTGTTAGAGATACGCCAGCGGCCATTCCAATCAATCAGATCCTCGTTCGCCGTCATAGCCAACCTCTCAGTTCTTTAGTTTTAGAAGCGGTTGGTTGCCCCGCGCAGCAGAGGTTCAGCTATGCGCTCCACTTTACCTTTCGTAGCTTCTCTCGCTACCGGCCAATTCCTATCTGCCACGTCAGACTGAAATCGCCCCGAGTCGCTGACCACGGATTGAGAAAGCAATGCGGCGTTGGTGGATACCTTGGTTCCAGAGTGGGTGGCTGCTCAGACAGAGTTCCTTGTTTTGAAGCGAAGCGGTCTGGTCTGTTGGCCGCGGCTCGTCAGCGGCTACGGCATCACAGGGATGCCGGCAACACTGATTGCTCAGGTTGAACGTGGGCGTTTTGAGGGTTGAGCCAGCGCCTTCGAGCGTCCCTGCCGTCGCTCGAAGGCGCTCCGGTTACTTCAGGCTGCCGCTGAGGAATTGCTGCAGGCGCTCGCTTTTGGGGTTGCCCAATACGTCCTCGGGCGCACCTTGCTCTTCGACCCGCCCCTGGTGCAGGAACAGCACCTGGTTCGACACTTTGCGCGCAAAGCTCATTTCGTGGGTCACCATGATCATGGTGCGGCCTTCTTCGGCCAGCCCCTGGATCACCTTGAGCACTTCGCCCACCAGTTCCGGGTCCAGGGCCGAAGTCGGCTCATCGAACAGCATGATCTCCGGTTCCATGCTCAGGGCACGGGCAATGGCGACCCGTTGCTGCTGACCACCCGAGAGAAACGCCGGGTATTGATCTGCAACCCGTGCCGGCAAACCGACCTTGTCCAGGTAGCGCCGGGCGCGATCCTCCGCGTCCTTCTTGCTGACGCCCAGCACCCGGCGTGGGGCCATGGTGATGTTTTCCAGTACGGTCATGTGGCTCCACAGGTTGAAGTGCTGGAACACCATCGCCAGGCGAGTGCGGATGCGTTGCAGTTCATTGGCGTCGGCCACGCGCATTCCGTGGCGATCATGGACCATTTGAATCGGCTGGTTATCCAGGCTCATGGCGCCGTCGTTGGGCGTTTCCAGGAAGTTGATGCAACGCAGAAAGGTGCTCTTGCCCGAACCACTGGCGCCGATCAGGCTGATCACATCGCCGGTCTTGGCGTTTAGCGAAACGCCCTTGAGGACTTCATGGTTGCCATAACTTTTGTGCAGGTTTTCAACGGTCAGTTTGTACATGAACAAGCATCCTGAATTTAGTGAGCCGGGCCGAGGAAAGACAACCAACGGCGTTCAGCCAGGCGGAACAGGCCGACCAGGGAGAAAGTGACTGCCAGGTAGATCAACGCGGCGAGGCCGAACGACTGGAAGGTCAGGAAGGTCGCCGAGTTGGCGTCTCGCGCGACTTTCAGAATGTCCGGAATGGTCGCGGTGAAGGCCACGGTGGTCGAGTGCAGCATCAGAATCACTTCGTTGCTGTAGTAAGGCAGCGAGCGACGCAGGGCGGACGGCATGATCACGTAGGTGTACAGCTTCCAGCCGGTCAGTCCGTAGGCTTTGGCCGCTTCGACTTCACCGTGGTTCATGCTGCGAATGGCCCCAGCGAAGATCTCCGTGGTGTAGGCGCAGGTGTTCAGGGCGAAGGCCAGGATGGTGCAGTTCATCGCATCGCGGAAGAACGCATCCAGTACCGGCTGAGCACGCACCGCGGCCAGGCTGTAAATACCGGTGTAACAAATCAGCAGCTGAATATAGAGAGGCGTACCCCGAAACAGATAGGTGTAGAACTGCACCGGCCAGCGCACCCAGACATTGGTCGAGACCCGGGCGATCGACAGCGGGATCGACATCACGAAGCCGAAGAAGATCGAAGCACTGAGCAGCCAGAGGGTCATGGCCAGCCCGGTGATGTGATTGCCGTCCTGGAACAGGAAAGGTTTCCAGTACTCCTGCAGTAGCTCGATCATCGCACGGCCTCCCGGGTGCCTGCGGCGTAGAAGATTTCCATCCGGCGCAAGACGTAGTTCGAAACGGTGGTTATCACCAGATAGATCAAGGCGGCCAGCATCAGGAAGAAGAACAGCTGATAGGAGCTCTTGCCCGCGTCCTGGGCCACTTTGACCAGATCGGCCAGGCCAATGATCGACACCAGCGCGGTGGCCTTGAGGATCACCATCCAGTTATTACCGATGCCCGGCAGGGCAAAACGCATCATTTGCGGGAACACCACGATGCGAAAGCGCTGAGCGCGGGTCAGGCCGTAGGCGGTAGCCGCTTCCATCTGCCCTCGCGGTACGGCAAGGATGGCGCCACGGAAGGTTTCGGTGAAATACGCCCCGTAGATGAAGCCCAGGGTAATGACCCCGGCACTGAACGGGTTGATCTCGATGTATTCCCATTCCATGAAATCGGTAAACGAGGTTAGCCAGGTTTGCAGGCTGTAGAAGATCAACAGCATCAGCACCAGGTCCGGCACGCCGCGAATCAGCGTGGTGTAGGCCTGCGCAGGGATGCGCAGCAGTGCTGATTTCGAAAGCTTGGCGCTGGCGCCGATCAGTCCCAGGCCAACGCTCACCAGCAAGCACAGAAAGGATAATTTGACAGTCATCCACGAGCCTTGCAGCAACAGCGGGCCGAAACCCTTAAGGCTAAAGCCTGACAGCCCAAGAATCTGCAATAGGTTTTCTAGCATTGAGCAGCCCTACCTCAATCAATAAAGTGCCCATCCGGAAATGGGCGCAGGGTGATTATTTGCCGCTGTAGAGATTCAGATCGCCAAAGTGCTTCTGCTGGACGGCCGCATAGGTGCCATTGTCGTGCAGCGCCTTGATACCTTTGTTCAGCAAGGCCTGGAGCTCGGCGTTGCCTTTGGTGAGACCCACGGCGGTTTTGGCTGGCAGTAGCGGGCTTTCGACCGGCTCGCTGACTTGGAAGTCGGCGCCTGGTGGCGACTTCAGGAAGCCCAGTTCGGCTTGCAGCATGTCCTGGATCCCAGCGTCGAGACGACCGGAGATCAGGTCAGCGTACACCTGGTCCTGGTTGGCGTAGGCCTGGGTCTCTACCCCGGCCTTGTCCAGTACGGCCTTGGCATAGGCTTCCTGAATGGTGCCTTGCTCGTAGCCGACTTTCTTGCCCTTGAGGGAGGCCGGATCGGTGCCGATGGCCGCGCCTTTCTTGAAGACCAGCGCGGTCGGGCCAGAGAACAGCTCGTTTGAGAAGTCGATAACTTTCTCACGCGCTGGCGTGGCGGTCATCGAAGAGATCACGCCGTCGAACTTGTTGGCCTTGAGGCCGGGAATCATGCCGTCGAAGTCATTTTCGACCCATTTGCACTTGACCTTCAGCTCAGCGCAGATCGCGTTGCCCAAGTCGATATCGAAGCCCACCAGGCTGCCATCGGCAGCCTTGGATTCGAATGGCGCATAAGAGGGGTCGACGCCAAAACGCAACTCCTTGTACTCCTTGGCCAGCGCAGAACCGGCAGCCACACACAAAGCTAATGCAGAAAGGGTGAGAAATACTTTTTTCATTATTTTATTCCCTGGGACCATCGAAAGCGCTTGTGACGCAAGAGCACGTGTACTGCTTGGCACAATGTCTTATGCACACGCAGATACTTGTACAGACAAGCATATGCAATCACCCGGCCAATTCGCGGATTGGACGTTTGAGAAAGCGCGTACAGCGCTCTGGTAAGGGCTTGGCAGGCAGGTGAGCGCAGGGAGTGAGGCAGCCTGCGAGGCTGTTACCAAAGCAGGTTTTTACACCCGGATGGGGTATGCGGTAACAAAGTGTGAAATTACGCGGCGTGCGCTCCAGCGGTTTACCCGAATTTTCGTTTCTACCGTCCTTCAACCCGTGAATCACGGCAAACCCCTTGCCGTCCGAATGCCTGCCCTCGGCTCGTAAGGGCGTTTACTTCGCGGGAGACCGAACGTGTTGCGACGTCGCAACGGGATGCGGTTTTTGCACCCCACCAAAGGTTGTTTTCGTCGTTGTGGGGAGGCTTGCCTGGTCGCTAAATACGGTCCGGTTGCTGTTTTCAAACCTCGGCGTCAACACATGTCGGAATTGACTCGCAGACCACGCCGTTCGTGACTTGCGGTCTGTTTTGCGGATCTTGAGATCTAACGCCTGTCCACCTGAGCCGCGACCAAATTGAACCCGTATCTAACGGTGCCAGCAGATACCTTTCGAGTTTCCTTGGCGCTTCAGGGAGCGAAGCGGTCATCATCCAGCGTCCGTTATTGGCCCAAGCTATGTGAAAACTCGAAAGGGAGACGTATCTGACAGGCAATTACGTTGCAGAGTCCACTTTTGGCTGTCGGGCGTACAGAATTTAACAATCGGAGGCTCAGATGAACTGCCCGCTTGCCTTCAAGACGGTGCATCCAAGGCGGCCATGTCGAACAGGCCATTCAATCGCGACCTGAGCAAACACGGCTAGGCGCGGGCACGCCGGTATAGTCGACTCTATTGCCTACCGTATTTCCCGGAGCCTCCATCCAGTGCCTGACTTGCCGAGCAACGCCGCCTACACAAAACGCTTCGACCTGGTACTCGCCTACATCGACGCCAATCTCGAAGGTGACTTGTCCGTGAAGACGTTGAGCGAAGTCGCGAACTTTTCGGCGTTTCACTTCCATCGCCAATTCACCGCGTTCGTGGGCGTGCCAGTTTCACGTTATGTACAACTGATGCGACTACGACGCGCGGCGCATTGCTTGTCTTCTCTGGCGAATTACTCGGTGCTGGACGCCGCTTTCGGTGCGGGTTTCGAAAGCCCCGAAGCATTTTCCAGGGCGTTCAGGCGGGCGTTCGGTATGACGCCGAGTGCATTCAGGAAGCAACCCAATTGGCAGGTCTGGAGTGCGGTGTTTACCATCCCTCATTTTTCCAGGAACATCATCATGCAGATACGAATTGTGGAGTTTCACGAAGTCAGGGTTGCAGCACTCGAGCATTGCGGAGCGCCCGGGTCCATTAATGAGAGCGTGCGTAAATTTATCGAGTGGCGCATGCAGAGCGGACAGTCGCCGGTGGCATCCAGTCGCAGCTTTGGTATTCCTTCCGGCAACCCCGATACGACTCCGGCCGAAGAGTTCCGGTTTGCAATCTGTGGCGAGATTCACGAGGCAGTAGCAGCGAATGATTTCGGCGTAATCGAGAGAGTTATCCCTGGCGGGCGCTGCGTCGTGGTGCGTCACGTGGGCTCGACGGATCACATCGGCGAATCGATTTATCCGATCTATCGCGACTGGCTCCCTACCAGCGGCGAGGAGCTTCGAGACCAGCCGTTGTTCTTCGATTATCTAAGCATTTCCCTCGAGACACCGCAGGATCAATGGCAGACCGATATATATGTACCTTTGCAATAGCGGAGCGGACATGTTGCTTCTGGTTTGGAACGATCGTCGTTGAGTTCATGAAAAAATGGGGACAGATTTTTACGTCCCCTTTTGAATGGAAAAATAAATCAGTCACTTTTTTCATTTTTTTTCATGCTGGCCTATTTCTGCCTGTTGCCACCCTAGGAAGCAATCTGCAGCGCTCTACCGATCATGGTTATCGTGGGTTTGGCAGTTCTGATTAACACGCGAACCGCTTTTCTGCCTGAATCGATAAAACATCCAATATTCCTACAGTCAGCCATCCCAAGCTCACTCTGCCAACCCAGCCCGCCGCAATCCATCCGCAAACCGTGCAAGATCCTCCGCACGCTGGATAGGCAGCCAATCCCTAAGGTTAGAAACCCGCAACAACGGATCCAGCTCTTGCAGGTGCTGCATTGCCTGCTTCGCTTTGTCCATTCGTCCGCTGAGCGCATAGCTGGCTGCCACCAGAGCCGCCGGGGCCAGCAGACTGGGCAGGTTGCCCAAGGCTTTTTCCGCCCATTGCGCAGCGAGATCGAAGCGGCCGGCGAAGAAGTGCGCGAGCGACATTCCGATTTGCATCCTGAACATTTCGGGGTCCACCGGGCTCAAGCGAACGGCATGGGTCAAGTCCTTGATGGCGCCTTCTGTTTCACCGCGCAGTGCACGCAAGATACCGCCCAGGAACCAGGCGGGGGCGAGGTTGGGATTGAGCAGGCGCGCCCTGTCGAGCAGCGCAATGCCGCCATCGACATCACCGGCCAGATGAGCGAGCGCATGCCCGCCGCGGGTCAACGCGACGGCATCATCGCGTCCGAGTGTCACCGCCAGGCGCGCGAGCCGTGTGCCTTCGGCAATTTCTGCCGGCCGGTCGGTCATCCAGCCGTTGAGCTTGCGCCAGAAGTGGCACCAGGCGGCCATGCCATAGGCCGAAGCGAATTCCGGATCGAGTTCGATGGCCGTGTAGAACATCGGCAGCGCCTCCGCGATGGCTTCACGGGTGCCGCTGTGCAGTTTTGCCATGCCTCTCAGGTAATAGTCGTAGGCGTCGAGGCTTTCAGTGGGTTTGCGTTTGGCGCGTTCGATTTCTGCCCGTTCCAGTTGCGGCGCGATGGCACCGACGACGCTTTCGGCGATTTGATCCTGCAGCTCGAAGATGTCGTCGAGCAGGCCTTCGAAGCGTTCCGCCCAGATATGCGTACCACTTGTCGCGTCGATGAGTTGCCCGGTGATGCGCACCTTGTTCCCGCACTTGCGCACGCTGCCTTCGAGCACGTAGCGAACGCCCAGCGTCTGACCGATGCCTTGGATGTCCACCGCCTGACCCTTGTAGGTGAAGCTCGAATTGCGCGCGATGACGAACAGCCAGCGGATCCGCGAGAGGGCGGCGATGATGTCCTCTACCACGCCGTCGGCGAAGTATTCCTGCTCTGGGTCGCCGCTCAGATTCTGGAAGGGCAGGACGGTAATGGAGGGCTTGTCCGGAAGGGTGAGCACGGCAGGGGGGAGTTCATTGGGGGTGAAGGGCGTGTGTTCGCCGATGCCTGGTTCGCCAGGCGCTCGCGCTTGTTCTACCTCGCCGACAAAACGGTAACCCTTGCGGGCAACCGTGCGGACAAGGCGCTGCTCTTCGCCCGTATCGCCGATGGCCTTGCGCACCGCATTGATGTGGCTGGTGATCGTCGATTCCGAGACGATCCGGCCGCTCCACACGGCCTTGAGCAGGTCGTCCTTGCTGACAACGCAATCGCGGTTGTTCACCAGATACTGCAATAGATCGAAGGTCTGTGGCCCGACGGCCACGGCTTGCCCACGCAAGGTCAATTCCCGGCGCTCTTGATCGAGCACGAAATCTTCAAACGCGAATTGCAAAGTGGGCTTCCCCTGGCAAAGCGCCTTCAACTCCGTGTCCCAGGCCGCTGGCGATATTTTAGTTGAGATTGATAATACGTCAGCTCGAAACCCCCTGCATGGTCCACGGTGAGGATGGACGAATAACCGCTTCTCTGGACGCAAATCCAAGCGTTCACGAAGGTAAATCCAAGCTTGCTGCAAGGACTTGCCGTGCACGCGCGCGCAACCTCTCTACACCGACGCAATGATTGCAGTCGACAAGTGGAGAAAAGCCATGAAGATCGTAGTTATCGGAGGCTCCGGCCTCATCGGATCGAAACTTGTGAACATCCTTCGCGAGCGCGGCCATGACGTGGTCGCCGCCAGCCCCAGCACGGGCGTGAACAGCATCACCCGCGAAGGCCTGGCCGCAGCGATGGATGGTACTGACATCGTTGTCGACGTGGCGAACGCGCCGTCGTGGGAGGACCAGGCCGTACTCGATTTCTTCGAAACATCGACACGTAACCTGCTGGCTGCCGAAGCGGCCGCCGGGGTTCGTCATCACGTAGCGCTGTCGATCGTCGGCAGCGAACGGCTTCCCGACAGCGGTTATTTCCGGGCCAAGGTCGCGCAGGAAAACTTGATCAAGGCGTCCGGCATTCCTTACTCCCTCCTGCGTGCCACGCAGTTCTTCGAGTTTGTCGAAGGCATCGTCCAGTCGTTCGCCGTCGGCGAGGAATATTGTGTTTCGCCGGCGCTGATCCAGCCGATAGCGTCCGACGACGTGGTGGCGGCGCTGGTCGATGTGGTGCTGGCAGCACCGGTCAATGGCACGGTTGAAGTCGGCGGCCCGGAAGCCATGCCGATCGACGAACTGGCCCGGCGTTTTCTGCGGGCGACCCGGGACAACCGCAAGGTCTTGCCGGACGTGCACGCACGTTACTTCGGTGCCGTGCTCAACGATCAATCGCTGGTGCCTGGCAAGAACCCACGCCTGGGCGCGATCCGCTTCGAAGACTGGATCGCTCGGTCGGCGAGCCGGTGACGGCTCGCACCCTCACATCCCTATCCACGAAGGAGCAATCCCATGGTTACCCGAATCCTGATGGCCGCCGTCTTCGCCGCGCTCTCGATCAGCGCAGCGTCCGCCGCTGAGCCGCCCCACGGCAAGGTGACGGTCGTATTCGACCGTCCCATTCCCAATCTTCCCGGCAAGAGCATGAAAGGCGTGGTCGTCGAGTATGGGCCGGGCGCCGCGTCGCCATCCCACACCCATCCGAAAACGGCCTTCATCTATGCAACCGTCCTGGAAGGCTCATTTCGCATCCACGTCAAAGGCCAGCCGGAAAAGATCTACACCGTCGGCGAAAACTTCGTAGAGGAGCCGGGCTCCGTGCACCTGGTCAGCGCCAACGCCAGCGACACCCAGCCTGCACGCCTGCTGGCAGTGTTCGTCCTCGACACCAACGAAAAGGAACTCGTCACACCGATCAAAAAGTGAGCCGGTCAACGCACTCATGAAAGTTCGACAGCCGGGCGGCAGGCTTCTGCCGCCCTTGCCGCTGACTCGGGCCCCGCAACCCCTGCCGTCGTGGCGCGGCGAAACAAGCGCAAGACCCTCGGCAAACTGCTGTGCGTCGCTGATCGAACATCATGTCGTCATCAATGGCACGGTCCTCGGCGCCAACGTCACCCCTGGGGGAAACGCGCTCATCGAACGGCTGACCACCACGGGGGTGATGCTGGCGGGGAAGGGCGTGGATCAAGTCGCCGCCGGGCGGGCAGCGACGAGTCTGCTGGGCAAAGTTGTGTCAGGTCAGGCGACGGTGATTGCTTTCGAAACGGCGTTTTTTGCCGTTGCGCTGCTGTTTGTCGTTGCCGCGCCTGTGCTGGTGGGCATCAAGATTGGGCTCTCGAAATACGCGAAGGTGCGTGCGATGCGGGCCTTAGCTGAAGTCGGAAGGGGGGTAGCCACCAACAAAATCCCTATATTGGGTCGGTTTCAGCCGGTCGTGACAGGCAGCAATCGGCCAGAAGCGATTGCTCCATGGTTCTAGCCGTCTTATTCAGGTGAAGCCTTGCGCTGTTCAGTAATCCGCCGATTAGTCGATAATTGAAATACCCCTTTGCTATCGGCACGCCCAAATGGATCAGATTCTTTCTCTTCTCTCCGATACCATTCCCAAAGCCCAAACCCTGGAGCAGCTCACGCGTCCCTTGCTGACCCTGCTCAGTAAGATAACCGGTATGGAGTCGACCTACCTGACGACCATTGATACCGACGAGGGTGTCCAGCGTGTCGAGTTCGCACGTAACGTCGGTGACATGGTCATTCCTGAAGGGCTGGTCGTGCCTTGGGCAGATACTCTGTGCAAGCGGGCGCTGGATGAGAATCGCATGTACTCGGACAATGTTGCCGAATGTTGGGGTGATTCGGAGGCCGCCGCGGCCTTGGGCATCAGAACCTACGTGAGTGCGCCAATCAGATCCCAGGATGGGCAAGTGCTGGGAACGGTATGTGCTGCCAGCTCGGATCAAGTGGCCCGCTCTGCTGACGTGGAACCCTTGCTGATGCTGCTGTCAGGGTTGCTGGGGTATTCCCTTGAACGTGGGCTGCTTGTTGAGCGACTCCAGGCTGCCAACGCCGAGTTGACCAAACTGGCCCTGACAGATCCACTCACCGGCCTGTCTAACCGGCGTGCCATCCTAAACGATGCTGCGCGCCTGTTCGCCCTGGCCCAGCGGGAGAGCAAGTACATACTCATGGGTGTCATCGATCTGGATGGGTTCAAGTTCATCAACGATACCCGCGGCCACCTGGCAGGAGACCAGCTACTGCGCGGCGTGGCCGCAAAACTGCAGCATGACCTTAGAACCAGCGACATCATCGGGCGTACTGGCGGTGATGAGTTCATCGTGATCGCCTTGGGCACACCCTCCGAACACACCGACCCGGCGAACGACATGCGACATGCCGCCGAACTGCTTCAGGATCGCCTGTCCAAAGCGACGATAGGGCGATATGAGCTGGGCCACGGTCTTGGTGATATTCAATATACCGGCGCGAGTGTTGGGGTAGTGGCAGTGATACCGGGCAGCATGACTGTGGACGAGGCCACAAAGCTGGCAGACCGCGAGATGTATAAGGTGAAACAGCAGAGAAACCGTCAACGGTTGTAGGAAAGCCGAAGGTCAGCTGTGGGGCGGATAGCGACCAGAAGCGGGCATTCAATTACGCTATTCATACATTCCCCGAGCGTGCGAAATTACCAGCCCTTCAATTTCTCTCAAAGGCAGACTCATGACCTGCACCCTGGCAGTCTCGAATATTTTAGGTCCATGGAGTGGGGATGACCACACAGGGCTAATGCAGCGCTGCAGGGAGGCATGGGACACACCTCTAGAGAGTTTGAATGATCTTATGGTCGCCACTTTTTTGAATCAGAACATCGCGACCAAACACCTGCTCATCGAGGCAAAGCGCCGCATGGAAGAAGAGGAACGAGATGGAACCGAGTACTTCGACGGCCAGCTTCTCGAAGCTATAGAGCGTCTGCAATCCGGGGAGTAATTCATCCCGACGAGTTATTGTGTTCGACACGGCATGCGCGCTGCGGTACTAGCGATGGTTGCGATAGCGTTCGGTCAAGGACTGCACGAGGATGACGTAGGATTGCGTCTCGGCGTAGGGAGGCACCCCGTTGTACTCGACCACGGATGCTTCGCCGGCGTTGTAACCTGCCAACGCCAGCACCTGGTTGCCATTGAAGCGCTTGAGCAGCCAGGCCAGGTAGCGCACGCCGCCACGAATGTTCTGTCGTGCGTCGAACGGATTGTCCACGGCGAAGCGCTCGGCGGTGGCGGGCATCAACTGCATCAGCCCCTGGGCGCCGGCTTCGGAAATGGCGTTGGGGCGAAACGCCGATTCGGCATGTATCACTGCGCGGATTAGCGCCCTGTCGACACCATAATGATCCGAAGCGGCTTCGATCTCCCGCTGGTAGGAATGGGGGTCCAGGCGCAGTGAGGCGACCTTGAAATCCTTCGGCACCCTGCACAGATAGCAGCCCTTGATGACATAGAGCTCAAGGACATCGACCCGTGCGGAGATCCCGACGGGGCGCCGGCTCACATATTGACGAATACCCCTGTGGATGAAGGTAAACACCCGAATCCGCACCGCGCCTGAGTTGTCGTCCTGCACAAGCCGTGGCAGGGCCATTGGCTTGGCGCCGACACCCGCCATACCATTCAGGCGAGTGCAGCGGGCGCTGGCGATGGCTTGGTTGGTGTAGCTGATGGCTCCGTCGTTGGCTTGGCATTTGAACATGGCGCTGGCGCACAGTGGCGCGACCAGCAAGGCCAGCTCGATACAGCCAAGAAGGCTCTTGCGAGCCCATCGCCATGCTCTGGAACTCATCACATCGCTCCGCGCCGCAGACGCCGATCAGGCCTGGGGCGCCTGGCCCGGGCGCTGCCTTGGGAGGGCCTATTCTGGGTGATCCGCCTTTTGTTCTGATAGTTATACCCCTTGTATCCGGCCTTGGAACGTGTTTCTTCACCACGCCGTCCGCATCGGTCAGGCGCACGGTGCCTTCGAGGATGTGGCACATCCCGACGCAAACGAATGTCTCCTTCTGGCCGATTCTGTTGAAAAAGTAGCTCCCCTGTCTGGCCTGCGGCAAAATTGCTTCATTGGCCGGCGGGGGATCACACAGCATGATGGGACAGTTATCGAGTGGGCAGGAGCGACTGTTTTACTCGTTCAACCTTGAAGATCACATCCCAGCCAATCACCTTCTGCGCAGCATTGATCGGTGTCTCGATCTGAGCGATTTGCGCCATCACCTCGCCGACTTCTACAGCCCGATTGGGCGCCCGTCGATTGATCCTGAATTGATGATCCGCATGCTGATCGTGGGTTATTGCTACGGCATTCGCTCAGAGCGCCGGTTGTGCGAAGAGGCCCATTTGAACCTGGCGTATCGCTGGTTCTGCCGGTTGAGCCTTGAAGATGAAGTCCCCAATCACTCGACCTTTTCCAAAAATCGACACGGCCGTTTTCGGGACAGCGATCTGTTTCGCTGGCTGTTCAACGAGGTGCTGCGTCGTTGCATGGACGCTGGGTTGGTCAAGGGCGAAGGCTTTGCCGTGGACGCCAGCATCATCAAGGCGGATGCCAGCCGGCAACGCGGCGTACCGGGCGATGAGCCGATCAACTGGAGCGATCCGGCCTTTAGCACCCGCGCTGTACGTGAGTATCTTGAGGCGCTCGATGAAGAGGCTTTGGCCGAAACGCTGCCGAAGCGCCTATCGCTGACTGATCCTCAAGCCCGCTGGACCGCAGCTCCAGGCGGCCCAGCGTTCTACGCTTACTCTACGAATTATCTGATCGATACCGAGCACGGCGTCATCATGGATGTGGAACCCACACCGGCTCATCGCACGGCTGAGGTCGAGAGTACAAAGACCATGATCGACCGGGTCGAAGCGCAGTTCGACATCAAGCCGGATCGCCTCATCGGCGATACCGCTTACGGTACAGCGCCGATGTTGGCCTGGATGGTGGAGGAAAAAGACATCGAGCCGCATGTGCCGGTATGGGACAAAACCGAGCGCAAGAACGACAGTTTTTCGAGTAACGATTTCCACTGGAATGAAGAGGCCGAGGAATACCGCTGCCCAGCTGGCAACGTATTACGCAGTGAATGGCGAGCCTTCAAGAACGAGCGTTCGCACGTCACCAAAGCCAACACCATCATCTTCCGCTCCAGACAGACCGACTGCGCGACGTGTCCGATGAAAGCCAAGTGCTGCCCGAACACGTCGTTTCGCAAGATCGCTCGCAGCGTTCATGAAGCCGCTCGTGATGTCGCTCGACGCATCGCAGCGACGCCGGAGTACGTGCGCTCTCGCCATGAACGTAAGAAGGTCGAAATGTTGTTTGCCCACCTCAAGCGCATCCTGAAATTGGATCGCTTGCGACTACGTGGCATGAGTGGCGCGACCGATGAGTTCACGCTGGCAGCCACAGTGCAGAACCTACGTCGGCTGGCCAAACTGACATCTCAAGGGCCACCAGTCACGGGATAGGTGCGCCTGCACTAAGCCAAAAACCTCAAATTAACCCAATAACGACGCAGCAAAGGTCAACGAAGGGCCGAGAAACCACACAAAGTGGTGAGTAGGCTATCCGGTGGTAGCTGTGCTTGATTTTACTCAGGCTGAAAATCCGACTTTTTCAACAGAATCGGCCGATTGCTACCTGTCGCGAAGGGGCGCAGTCGACCCGCAGCTGATGGTGAAGAAAAAGCCCGCTGACCGTTTACGTCCAGCGGGCTTTTGTTTCCAGGTCAGCTACATCGAGCACTGCGAAGGAGTGGACGTCTGGTCACAGTGCGATGTCAGCCGGTGCCTTTTCCTTCGCCGGCTTGTTCTCCTCTTTTTCAGCCATCGGCGTAGCGACTTGACTGATTGCCGGTGGGGGCATCAGTTCAAGTATCTTGGCGGTATACGCCCACTCTTCAGCCACTTTTGCCGGATCATTGTTAAGTTGGGTACCGTAGCTCGGGAGGATCTGATGCAGTTTCTCCTGCCAGGCGGGCGTCGCGACTTTGTCTTTGAAAACCTTCTGCAGCAAGCTCACCATGATCGGTACTGCGGTCGACGCGCCCGGAGATGCACCCAGCAAGCCGGCAATGGTGCCGTCCTGGGACGTGACAATCTCCGTGCCCAGTTTCAGGACGCCACCGGCCGCTTCATCACGCTTGATCACCTGCACGCGCTGGCCTGCTTGCCACAGATGCCAGTCTTCGGCCTTGGCGTTGGGGAAGTATTCCTTCAACGCATTGAGGCGATCCTCGTCCGACAGCATCAACTGACCCGCCAGGTACTCAACCAGCGGATATTGCTTGATGCCGACGCGAGTCATCGGCCACACATTGTCTGTCGTGGTGGTACTCAGCAGGTCCAGAAAAGAGCCCTGTTTGAGAAACTTGGTACTGAAGGTTGCGAATGGACCGAACAGGATCAGGCGCTTACCGTCCAGTACGCGGGTATCCAGATGTGGAACCGACATGGGCGGCGCTCCCACCGAAGCCTGGCCGTAGGCCTTGGCGAGATGCCGCTCGGTGATGGCCGGGTTTTCTGTCACGAGGAATGAGCCGCCCACTGGAAAGCCTGCATATTCCCTGGCCTCGGGAATTCCCGATTTCTGCAACAGCTTCAGCGCTCCACCCCCCGCACCGATGAACAGGAACTTGGCATCGGTTGCTGTTTCGCTACCGTCCTTGAGGTTTTTGTAGCTGACGCGCCAACTACCGTCTTCGTTTCGGGTGATGTCCTGCACTTCGCTCGACAGCTTCAGGGCAAATTTCGGCGAGGTTTGCAGATAGCCGATCAGTTGGCGGGTCACTTCTCCAAAATTGACATCGGTGCCATTGGGGTTCCACGTGGCCGCAATTTTTTGCTTCGGATCACGCCCCTCCATCATGAGCGGAACCCATTTTTTGATCACGGCCGGGTCTTCGGAGTACTGCATACCGCGGAACAGCGGGCTGGCCTGCAAGGCCTCGTAACGCTTTTTCAGAAAGCTGGCGTTGTCAGCGCCCCAGACGAAACTCATGTGCGGGGTGGAATTGATGAACGAACGTGGGTTCTTCAGCACGCCTTGCCTGACCTGCCAAGCCCAGAATTGCCGGGTCAACTGGAAGCCTTCATTCACTTCAACAGCTTTCGAGATCGTGACTTTTCCGTTCTCGTCTTGCGGCGTGTAATTCAACTCGGCCAAAGCCGAATGGCCTGTACCCGCGTTGTTCCAGCCATTGGAGCTTTCCAGGGCGACACCGTCGAGGCGCTCGACCATTTCCATCGAGAGCCCTGGCTCCAACTCATTAAGCCAAACGCCCAGGGTCGCGCTCATGATGCCGCCACCGATCAGCAATACATCGACTTTTTTGGCTTCTTCGGCGTGCGAATGCACAGCGCCAAATGACAGCGTTAAACCGGCAAGAATGTGTCTCAGTTTTTTCGTGTTCATCCTGTGCTTCTCCCACAGATTTACGGTGATCCCTACCGCTCAGATGGCTCTATCGTTGGTGATAGGTGGTAAAGACCTGGTGAGAAGCTTCAAGATCAAGCATCACGTGAATCCAGGAGCCCGATTGGGCACTACGCTCGGCACCCAATGAAAATCAGGGTAACGAGGATTGAAGGCTCCTGTTTCCGTGTTTGCTAACTTATTGTGCCAATATGCATTTAATTCAAGCCATCCCCCTAATACACCTGCGGCACAATCAATTCCGGCGGCGTCGGACTGCGCGAATAGTCCTCCTGCCGTACACGCTCCGGCAATTCAATCACCGGGTATTCGACCTCTTCATAGGGCATCTGCCCCAGCAAATGGTGAATGCAGTTGAGGCGGGCCTGTTTCTTGTCGTTGGCCTGCACCACCCACCATGGGGCTTCGGCGATGTGGGTGCGTTCCAGCATGATTTCCTTGGCCTTGGTATAGGCCTCCCAGCGCCGGCGGGATTCGAGGTCCATCGGGCTGAGTTTCCATTGCTTGAGCGGGTCATGAATGCGGCTGAGGAAGCGCAGGTGCTGTTCCTGGTCGGAGATTGAGAACCAGTATTTGATCAGCTGGATACCGGAGCGCACGAGCATCCGTTCAAACTCTGGCACGGTGCGGAAGAACTCTTCATATTGGTCGGCGTTGCAAAACCCCATGACCTGCTCGACGCCCGCGCGGTTGTACCAGCTGCGGTCGAACAGCACGATTTCCCCGGCAGCCGGCAGGTGCGAGACGTAACGCTGGAAATACCATTGCGTGCGTTCGCGGTCGTTGGGCGCGGGCAGGGCGGCGACCCGGCAGACCCGTGGATTGAGCCGCTGGGTAATGCGCTTGATCACCCCACCTTTACCCGCCGCGTCGCGACCTTCAAACAAAATCACCACTTTGTGCCCGGTTTTCACCACCCAGCTTTGCAGCTTGACCAGTTCGCCCTGCAAGCGGAACAGCTCGCTGAAATAGCGTCGTCTCTGTTCTTTTGCACTGCTGTCACCCTCGTGCGCATCAAACAGTGCATTGAGGTCATGGCCGTCCTCCATCAATTCCAGTTCCAGCTCTTCGTCACGGTGATCGAGCAGCTCGCGATGGATACGTTGAATCAGGGTGTCGTTGTCTAAAAGCATGGCCAGAACTCCCGACGAAGGTGGAAGTGGTCATGCTAGGCCTGCGGATGTGACGGGCCAGTGACGGTTGTGGCGTGGTGAAAAAAAGGCCGGTGTCATCTTGGTGTCACCTAACCCATGGCAGGATCCTCGCAAACCGTCTTGAACGCTTCGATGGACTGCGTTCGCGGGCCAATGAAACTGCCAGGAATCCGCACCATGAAAGGAGACACCTCGCTATTTGCAGCCATTGACCTGGGCTCCAATGCATTTCGCATGATGATTGGCCAGCCGGTCAAACGGAACCAGAAATGGATGATCCAGGAAGTGAAAACCCTGCGTGAACCGGTCCGTTTATCGGAAGGTTTTCAGGGCGGCGCGCTGGATGAGATGGCGCTGGACCGTGGATGGCAGGCGCTCTCGCGATTCGGTAAAAAATTGCGCGGTTTTGAAGCCGGCCGGGTGCGGGCGGTGGCGACCAGCGCGGTGCGTGAAGCCGACAATGCGCAACTGTTTCTGGCCAGCGCCGAGCGGCATCTGGGGTTCAGGATTGATGTCATCTCCGGGCATGAAGAGGCGAATCTGGTGTACGCCGGCGTCGCCCATTCGATCCCCAGCCCGGCCAGTCTGCGTCTGGTTGTGGACATCGGTGGCGGATCCACCGAGCTGATTCTGGGGCAGGGCGGCCAACCGTTGTTGACCGAAAGCATTGCCATCGGCAGCGGCACGTTTGGCGCGCGTTACTTTTCGGGTGGCTGCATCACCGCCCCGGCGTTGCTGGAAGCCGAGCGGGTGGCCACGCTGCAGTTTGAAAAAGTGGCGCGGCGTTACCGCGCCTTGGGTTGGCAGCAGACTATCGGCTCGTCGGGAACGGCGCGAATGCTCGCCAAAGTGCTCAAGGCCAACGGCATGAATGACGATGGCGAAAGCGGCATCACCTACAGCGGCCTGCTGCGCCTGTCATTGCGCCTGCTGGAAGTGGGGCACGTCAAACAGCTCAAACTGGCCGGCTTGCAAAACCATCGCTTGAGCTCCTTGCCCGGTGGCCTGGTGGTGATGTTGGCCGCGTTCAAGGTCTTTGGTATCTCACACATGACGCCCTCCGAAGGTGGACTGAGGTTCGGGGTGATGCATGGCTTGATGTCCAGGCATTGAACCCCGTCCCCCTTTCTAGACACCGTCAATGAGGCGAGGCAATCCCGACGGGTTCAGGTCTCGCAGCACCTCGGGCAGCAGCGCTTGAGGAAAGCCCTGGTAAGCCACCGGGCGCAAGAAGCGTTCAATTGACGTCATGCCGACCGAGGTGAAGCGGCTGTCCGACGTGGCCGGAAACGGCCCGCCGTGAACGGTGGCAAAGGTCACTTCCTGCGGATGCGCGAAAGCATTGACGACGATGCGCCCGGTGCGTCGTTCCAATACCGGCAACAAGCGCTGTGCCAAAGGCAAATCATCGTCCTCTAGGTGCAGGGCCGCCGACAGCTGACCCCGTAGCGAGCGCGCAACGGCGAGCATCTCAGCCTCATCCCGAACTTTCACCAGCAACGCTGAAGGGCCGAATACTTCTTCGGCGAGCAGCGTCTCGTTCAGGAAATGTGCGCCGTCGACCTCCAGCAACGCGGAGGCGCCCTCCAGCGCGGCACTGGCTGCCGAGCCTTCGGCAATGCGCTGGGCGCCGGCGTTCTCCATGAAGCCGAGACCGTTCAAATAGGCCGCGTGAATGCCCGGTGTCAGCATCGGTCGCGCCGAGGTCTGGTTGACGCGTTCGATCATCGCTGCGCGCATCGCCTCAAAGCCCGGCCCGTCAATGGCGATCAACAGCGCAGGTTTGAGGCAGGCTTGCCCGACGTTCACCACCATGCGTTCGATAAAGCTGTCACCGATCCGCGCCCCTTGAGTGGCCTGTGCGTGGGGCAGGATGAACGTGGGGTTGATGCTGGTCATCTCGGTGATCACGGGAATCGGTTCGGGGCGCAGTTGCGCACGGCGATACAGCGCCATACCGCCACGTTCCGAGCCGGTGAACGTCACCGCTTTGATCAACGGATGATCGACCAGCGCTTCACCGATTGCATTACCGCCACCGCGCACCATCGAAAACACGCCTTCGGGCAGCCCGTGTACTTGCACGGCGTTGCGAATCGCCTGCGCCTGAATTTCCGACGCTCCGGGGTGAGCGTTATGCGCCTTCAGGATGACCGTCGCGCCAGCCGCCAGTGCCGAAGCGGTGTCGCCCCCGGCGACCGAGTACGCGATCGGAAAATTGCTCGCGCCGAAAATCGCCACCGGACCGAGGGCGATCTTCTGCAGTCGATGGTCCATGCGCGGGCGGGGCTGGCGATCTGGCTGCGCCGGGTCGATGGCCAGTTGCAGGAAGCGCCCCCTGCGCACGACCTCGGCGAATTGGCGGAACTGAGTGGCAGCTTTTATTGCTTCACCCTCAAGTTGCGCCTCGGGCAGGCCGGTTTCGAGTGCTGCCCTTGCTGCCAGCGTCTTGCGCACCGAGTCGAGATTGTCGGCAATGCTGTCGAGGAACGCCGCGCGCCGGGTGAGCGAGGTGTGGCTGTACTCATCGAACGCTTCATTGGCGAGGGTCGCGGCCTTGTCGACGTCGGCTACGCCACCCAGGGCGAACGCCGGTTCAATCAACTGATTGCTGGCGGGATTGAGCGCCCTCATCGTCCCTTCGGTACCGGGCACATCGCTGGCGCCGATCATCAGTTTGCCTGTCAGTGTCATGGGCGTTCACCTCGGGTCAGGGTGGCGATGAGCTCTGGCGTGGTGACAATGGCGTGGGCGAACGTCGGACCGTTCAGCTCATGCGCCGCGTGCATCATTTCGGGCTTGAAGGCGGCCGTCGCGTCGCGCACCAGGGTGACGTGATAACCCAGTTCCACCGCGTAACGGGCGGTGGCCTCGATGCAGGTATTGGCCAGCAGGCCAACGATGATTACGTGAGTGATGCCTTTTTGTTTGAGTCGAAAATCCAGGTCGGTGTTGGCAAAACCACTGGAGCCCCAGTGTTCCTGAACAACGATGTCACCGGCCTTGGGCGCGAAATCGGGGTGCCAGTCGCCGCCCCATTCCCCGCGAGCGAAGTGATGCATGTGCATGATCTTGCATTGGGTGGGGCTTGGGTGGTCCCAATCCTCGTAGTCGCCTTGTTCCCAGCGGTGGTGCGGTACGATGACCACCGGAATCTCGAGGGCCCGGACGGTGCGGTCGAGTGCGCGCAAGTTGTCGAGCAGGCCGACTTGTTCGGCGATCGGTTCGATAAGCGGATAGACTTTTCCGCCTTCGGAAAGGAAATCGTTGTAAGGATCGACCAACAGGTAGGCGGTTCTGTCGAGGGGATAGAGTGTTTTTGACATGGCTGTTTCCTCCAGGAGTTGAGTGACCGGTGCGTCGGGCTTGCCCGTGCATCATGTTGATATGATAATCATAGTAACTGTAAAAGAGGCAAGGCCGCATGTCGGTAAACACCGCTGTTCCCGAAACCTTGTGTCCGATTTCCCGGGCTGAATCTGTCGTCGGCGACCGCTGGACGGTCCTGGTGCTGCGCGAGTTGTTCATGGGCAGCCATCGATTCGACGAGATCCAGGCGCAAACCGCCGGGACTCCGCAAATGATCGCCACCCGCCTCAAGCGTCTGGAGGCCGACGGACTGGTCGCCCGCCGCCCCTACAGTGAGCGGCCGTTGCGTTACGAGTACCACCTCACACCCAAGGGGGACGCGTTCTATTCCGTGGTGCTGGCATTGCGAGCGTGGGGGGAAACCTGGTGCAAGTCAGAGGAGGAGGGGTTGGCGGTGGTTTACACCCACGCCACCTGTCGTCAACCTGCCGGGCTGGGGCCGTTGTGTGCGCATTGCGGCGAGCCGTTGCGTCGTGCAGAGCTGATCAGTACGCCCAGCGAGGCCTATGCCGCAGAACGAAAGGCACGGCGTGATGCGTTCAAGGGCGCGCGCGGGGGGGACCCGGTTGCGGCGGCTCAGGATCAGTAGACGAGCGTCGACGATACCGTGAGAAAAGCGTTCCCACGCAGCGCGCGGGAACGAAGGAGGGCAACGGCTTCAGCTCAGATTGCCGCAGAAAATGTTTTGATGGCCATCGGCCGGGCTTTCGCGCACCACCAGCACATAGCCGCCGGCGCGGAGTGTCTCGACCGCCACGGGTGCGCTTTTCCAGAAGTACTGCATCGATGCCGATGAATAAAACCGTGCATTCGGCCCGTCGTTCAGGTCATACGCTGGCGTAGAGCCCAGTTGGGCGCAGCTTCCGGAATAGATATAAGCCATCAAGCGACCGGGTAACGCGCTGCCCATGGTTTCGCCGCTGACGGCAAACCAGAACTCGGTTGCATTGCCTTTGGGCATCATGATGGGCCGGGCGATATTCCCGCCGTTGACGGACGTAGCGTGCAGGGGAACGTTAGTGATCTGACTGTCTGGCACCGTCGAACACCCGGAGAGCCACCCGACCGCCACCACCAACGCCAGCGAAGATACGATTTTCATCGTGAAACTCCCGCTTGTAAGGACGCGTTGAAGTGATCCCCCCTGTCAATTTTAGCTGTGTGGTGACAGAGGACATTTCTTCGGATGGTCGGTCGGAGCGGACGGGGCTTGTATCGCAACGTATCCCCGGTGCCGGCAGCCACCTTTGCATACAAAACCAAGGGATGTGCGACACACGCGAGATACACCGGTCCCTCCAAATGGTGTCACCGCATCGGCGGCAATCACTGGAGAATGACGATGTCCCGTATCACTTCCCGTAACACCGCTGGCCGGCTCGGTTTCACCCTTGCCGCTGTTTCACTGGCAGCCTTCGCAAGCTTTTCCCAGGCGGGCGAGACCACCCCTGAAGCACAACCTGCTAAAAACTGGCAGGCCGGCATTCACCGCACAGACCAGGTGCGCCAGGACCTGGACGTCGCCGACCGCGAGGTGATTCAAGTGCGTGTTGATTTCGACACGGGCGTGACGTCGCCAAAGCATTCGCACCCTGGGGTTGAGGTTGCCTATGTTATCGAAGGCACCTTTGAGTATCAGTTGGAGGGGCGGGCACCGATCACGCTGAAAGCGGGCGATTCGCTGTACATCCCGGCGGGCACCGTGCATCTGGCGAAGAACGTGGGTAGCGGCAAAGCGTCTGAGCTGGCGACCTACATCGTGAAGAAAGGCACGCCGTTGCTGGTGCTGGAGCACTGATCAGTGATTGCCCGATGCATGGCATCGGGCATTTCTGTTTAGCGCTTTATCGCTGAATCCCAGGCCAACCGGCCTGGCGCAGTGCTTTTAGCAGCGTCTCGGCATCAAGCCCCGGCACAGTGTGGCCATTACCTTCGACCGTATCGGACGCCAACAGGGCATTGATAATGGCTTCTTCCACGGCTTCGGTGGCGGCCAGAAACAACTCGCTGATGTGATCGTTGTTGACCATGCTCAGGTTGTCGCACGTCGGCGCGCCTTTGCCTTCATAGGCAGCGGGCGGTACGTGCTGGTTGCCGGTGGCGAAGGCAATGAAGATGTCACCGCTGTGGTCTTCGTTACCGCCACCGGTGCGGGCGAGGCCGAGGCTGGCACGTTGCGCGAGGCGCGTGCATTGGTGCGGCAGCAACGGCGCATCCGTGGCCAGGCAGACGACGATGGAGCCCATGCCCGGAAACGGCAGCGAGGCCTTGAGGAAGGGCGAGTCGACCTGTTCCATATAGCGTCCGACCGGGTAACCGTCGACGCGCAGTTCATTACGAATGCCGTGGTTGGCCTGAACAATCGCGCCGACCGTCCAGCCGCCCTGCGCAGGGCTCAAGCGTCGCGAGGACGTGCCGATGCCGCCCTTGAACTCGTGACAAATCATCCCGCTGCCACCGCCCACCGCGCCTTCGATCACCGGGCCACCCACCGCATTGCGTTGGGCCTGGGCCACATGTTCGGGTTTGACGTGGAAGCCGTTGATGTCATTGAGCAGGCCGTCGAACGTCTCCAGCACCACCGGCATGTTCCAGTAAAGTCGGCCGTCGTCGGGTGGGTTCTCACGGTCCAGCGCAATCAGCGCGTCGCGCACCACGCCCAGGCTGTGGGTGTTGGTGAAGGCGATCGGACTGGTCAGCAGGCCGGCTTCACGAATCCACTCAAGACCGGTGGCGTCACCGTTGCCGTTGAGCACATGCACACCGGCAAAGCACGGTTGTTGATTGGTGGAACCGGCGCGCGGTTCGATCAGGGTGACGCCGGTGTGGATGTCACGACCGCTGTCGGTGCGGCCACGCACATCACTGTGGCCGACGCGCACACCGGGCACGTCGGTGATGGCGTTGAGAGGGCCGGGTTGCAGTTGGCCGAACTGGATGTTCAAGTCGCGGGCACGTGGTTTCATGGGTTTTCTCATGTTCATGGTGTTAAACAAAATTATTGGATGACCGATTCCCTGTAGCAGCTGGCGAAGCCTGCGTCCGGCTGCGCAGCAGTCGTAAAGTCAGAGCGCACGGTGTTTCAGGTAAGCCGCATGAGCCGGATTTACGACTGCTGCGCAGCCGGACGCAGGCTTCGCCAGCTGCTACAGAGTCACTGGGGGTTATTGACCGTTTTTGACCTTGCTCCAGATCCGCGTCCGCACCCGCTCGGTGGCGGGCGGCAGGGGCTGGAGGGTGAACAACGTGGCCAGCGCTTCAGCCGACGGATAAACGGCAGGATTGGTGCGGGTCGCCTCAGCCACCAGCGGCGTAGCGCTGCGATTACCGTTGGGGTAGTTCAGGTGATCGCTGACCGGGGCGATAACATCCGGGCGCATCAGGTAGTCGATGAAGGCCAGGCCTTGTTGCGGATGCGGGGCGTCCTTGAGCAGTACGAGCGTGTCGAACCACACCGGCGCACCTTCCTTGGGCAGGCTGTAGGCGATCTTCACGCCGTTGTTGGCTTGCTCGGCATTGGTCTTGGCTTCCAGCATCGCGCCGGACCAGCCCACCGCCACGCAGATGTTGCCGTTGGCCAGGTCGCTGATGAACTTGGACGAATTGAAGTACGCAATGTGCGGGCGCAACTTGAGCAGCAGCGCCTCGGCCTTCTTGTAGTCTTCGGCGTTGGTGCTGTTAGGTGGCAAGCCCAGATAGTGCAGGGCGACCGGCAGCATTTCGGATGGCGAATCGAGCATCGCCACGCCGCATTGGCCGAGCTTGGCGAGGTTCTCCTCCTTGAACACCAGGTCCCAGGAGTCCACGGGCGCCTTGTCGCCCAACGCGGCGCGGACCTTGTCGATGTTGTAGCCAATCCCGTTGGTGCCCCACAGATACGGCACGGCGTACTGATTGCCCGGATCGTTGTTGGCCAGTTTTGCCAGCAGGTCGCTGTCCATGTTCTTGAAATCAGGCATTTGCGCGTGCGGCAACGGTGCCAGGGCGCCGGCCTTGATCAGCGTCGGCAAACTGAAATTACTCGCCACCACCACGTCGTAGCCGCTGCGGCTGGTCAGCAGTTTGCCTTCCAGCACTTCGGCACTGTCGAAGGTGTCGTAAACCGGCTCGATTCCGGTATCGCGCTTGAAGTCATGCAGGGTGTTGGGACCGATGTAGTCGTACCAGTTGTAGACATGGACCGTGGGTGCGTCGGTGGCCATCGCCGACAGCGAGACGCACAAACAGGCGCCCAGTCCGAGATTGATATGCGAGCAGTGACGACTCATGATGCGGCACTCCTGGCCTGCTGCAGGCCGGTGATGAACAGGTGCTTGCAGCGTATCGGCAGGCGCGGGACTCACCCATTCCCATCATGGGTTACTCGAAAGGGGTAGTGCGTGGACGCGTTGTTGAAAGAGTTGCCCGTGCACCAAGGGCTGGCGCGGGTGTTTGGTGCGTTGGGTCAGGACGGTTTCTGGCGGGCGCTGGTCGACACCTTGCGGTTGCTGGTGCCGCTGGACAATGCGTTGGTCGCGGTGATGGGCGCGGGGCGGGTGCCGCGGTTGCTGATTGATTTCGACTCAAAAGGCGATGCCGCCGAGCATGAAGAACTGGCGGACTACAGCGCCGGCATGTACCTGCTTGATCCCTTCTACCAGGCCGCTTGCGCCGGCATTGCCGATGGCCTGCACAGCCTGGAATCGGTGGCTCCCGACCAGTTCCAGCAAAGCGAGTACTACCTGAGCTATTTCCGTTCGGTCGTGGGCGCCGACGAGTTGCAGTTCATGATCAACCTCGATGGCGCCGTGCTGGGCTTGTCGCTGGGGCGTTCGACGCGATTTACCCTCCAGGAGCAGGGCCGTCTGTTGTGCGTGCGCGACTGGGTGCTGTCGGCGATGCGCCGTCACCTGCAACTGATGCCGCCGGAAGGCGCGACCGCCGAGCCTGTGGCCGGCGATCTCACCCTGTTGCTGGATCGCTTCGACGCGCGCCTGTCGGTGCGGGAAATCGAAACGGCCAGGCTGATTCTTCAGGGCTTCTCCAGCAAAGCCATCGCCCAGCAGATGGGCATTTCACCGGAGACCGTGAAAGTGCATCGGCGCAACGTGTATCACAAGCTCAACGTGAATGGTCACGGCGAGTTGTTTGCGTTGGTGCTGCAGCCGCGTTGATACCGGCGGTTTACTCGCCCAACTTGAACACCAACGCCTTCAATCCGCAGGCCTCATCGGCATCCGGAAATTCCGGTGGATTGTCCAGCCGCTGTTCAAAACGCAGGCTCGGCGCTTCCCGCATGACGCCATCGATGAGGAAGTCCGGGCCGAACGCCGGGTCGTTCATGCAGGCCAGCACCGTGCCCTGCGGGCCGAGCAGCTCCGGCAAGCGGCGCAATACGCGCTGGTAATCCTTGGTCAGCAAAAAACTGCCTTTCTGAAAGGACGGCGGGTCGATGATCACCAGGTCATACGGACCTTTGCCAATCACCTTGCCCCAGGACTTGAACAGGTCGTGGCCGAGAAAGCTGACCTTGCTCAAATCGTGCCCGTTGAGCCGGTGATTGTCGCGCCCACGGCTCAAGGCCGGGCTGGACATGTCCAGATTGACCACGTGCTCGGCGCCGCCCTCGATGGCCGCGACCGAAAAACCGCAGGTGTAGGCAAACAGGTTCAACACACGCTTGCCGTCGGCATTGGCCCGCACCCAGTCGCGGCCGTAGCGCATGTCGAGAAACAGGCCGGTGTTCTGTTTGCGCCCCAGGTCCACACGGTAACGCAAGCCACCCTCGGTGATGGTCATTTCATCGATCACGTCCCCCAGCAGCCACTCGGTGGTGCTTTGCAGCAGGTAGCGATGTTGCAGCAACAAGGTATGCGCGCCGGATTGCTGCCACTCGGGCGACTGCGTGATCAGCATCAGGCGTTGTTTCAAGTCTTCGAGCTGCGACGCTTCCGGCTCTTTGAACAGGGCGACCAGCACCACGCCCTGAAGCCAGTCGACGGTCAACTGCTCCAGGCCCGGCCAGCGGCGGCCACGGCCGTGGAACAAACGGCGGGTTTCTGCGGGGGGCGTTGCCAGGGCCGTCAGCAAATGGGCGTGGAGGGTGGCGAGCGCGTCTGGGTTCATCGGGCAGGGTCGGCAATTTGAGGGGGCGGCATTTTAACCACAATTGCAGGGTAAGGCGCGTGGCAACGCGTCGAGAGTTATCACGTTTAATTTAACTTTACGTGAGGATTTGGCGATCTGTCCGCTCACATACTCGGCCCCATCGATCAACTGCCGGGAGCCGGACATGTCGCAGCTATCTGCTTCACCCCGTATCAGCAGCCATCCGCGCTGGCTGCGGCTGACCCATTGGCTGAACGCCCTGGCGGTTCTGGTCATGGTCACCAGCGGCTGGCGGATCTACAACGCATCGCCCATTTACGATTTCAGCTTTCCCAAATCGATCACGCTCGGCGGCTGGCTGGGGGGCGCCCTGCAATGGCACTTCGCGGCGATGTGGTTTCTCGCCATCAACGGCCTGATTTATCTGGCCATCAACCTGTTCAGCGGTCGTCTGAAACGCCGTTTCTTCCCGGTTTCGCCCAAAGGTGTCCTGCATGACGTATGGGCCGCGTTGCGAGGGCGGTTGGGGCATGCCGACCTGAGTCATTACAACCAGGTGCAACGGCTGGCGTACCTGTTCGTGATGGTCGACATCATGCTGCTGGTGATTTCCGGGCTGGTGCTGTGGAAGTCCGTCCAGTTCCCGCTGCTGCGCGAGTTGATGGCGGGTTACGAAGGTGCGCGACGGGTGCATTTCTTCGCGATGGCGCTATTGGTGGCCTTCGTTGCGGTGCATCTGGTGATGGTCGCGCTGGTCCCCAAAACGTTGTGGGCCATGATCGTCGGTCGCAAGGAGTCGGTATGAAAAAGCGCATCGAAAGTACCGGGCTGGACGAGTCGTCGATCCTGACAGATGCCCGGAAAATCCTCGCCCCGCAGATCGCCGACCGCTCGCGTCGCTCGTTCCTGCTGCGTGGCCTGACGCTGGGCGGCGTGGCGATGTTGTCCGGCTGCAACATCACCGACAACGAAAGCGTCGACACCGCGTTGTCCGCCATGTCCCGCTTCAACGACCGGGTGCAGGGCTGGCTGTTCAACCCCAACGCCATGGCACCGACCTATCCCGAATCGATGATCACCCGGCCATTTCCGTTCAACGCCTTCTACGGCATCGACGAAGCGCCGACGGTGGAGGCGGAGAGTTACCGACTGGAAGTTACCGGCCTGGTCGCGGACAAACGCAGTTGGCGGCTCGAAGAATTGCGCGCCATGGCGCAGACCGAACAGATCACCCGGCACATCTGCGTCGAAGGCTGGAGCGCAATCGGCCGCTGGGGTGGCGTGCGGTTCAGTGATTTCCTCAAGCGCGTTGGCGCCGACACCGATGCCAAATACGTCGGCTTCAAATGCGCGGATGACTACTACACCAGCATCGACATGGCCACCGCGCTGCATGCGCAAACCTTGCTGACGCTGACCTACGACGGCGCGGTGCTGCCGCGCCAATACGGCTTCCCCATGAAACTGCGCATGCCCACCAAGCTGGGCTACAAGAATCCCAAACACATTCAGGCCATTTTCGTCAGCAACACCTACAGCGGTGGCTACTGGGAAGACCAGGGCTACAACTGGTTCGGTGGCAGCTGACGGGCAACTTCACTCGCCCGCAACCTGTGCTTCAAGGAGTTCATCATGAAAAAGTTAGCCACCGCCGTACTGTCCATGTGCCTGGCCGTAGGTGCCGCCTCTGTATTCGCTGCTGACACCATGAGCAACGACACCATGAGCAAGGACTCGATGTCCAAAGATGCCATGTCCAAAGACACGATGAAAAAAGATTCAGCGATGAAAAAGGACGCCATGGCCAAGGACACGATGAAGAAAGACAGCATGTCCAAGGATGCAATGTCCAAGGACAGCATGAGCAAAGATGCGATGAAGAAGGACGCTACTTCTCAGTAATCCAGTTCCTCTCGATCCCTGTGGGCGCTTGTTCCCACAGGTTCGTGCAGGGCATGACATCACTACAAACAAGGGCGTTGATGGCAGAGAAGGGCGCTGCTCTGATTTTGCAGGACGCCTGATTTCGTCACCCCGGTGTATCAAAAATGAATTTCCGCCGAGCTGGCTGCTCATACTTGATAGGTAGCGCATTTAGCTCGCGAAATCATAGATGCATTCAGGGAGTGGCAATGTCATGGGACCAGTATCGACGGTCGACGCGAAACCTTCGGGTGGGTTGATTCTTGTGGTCGAGGACGATCCGCTGATCCTGGAGTTTCTTTGCGAAATTCTTCAGGACGAAGGGTTTGTGGTCGAGCCTCAAATCAGTGCGGATGCCGCTTCGATGTATCTGGAGCAGCATGCGAATGACGTTTGCCTGTTGCTCACCGATATCACCATGCCGGGCACCCTCAATGGCGCTGACCTGGCCAATCAGTTCGGCGACCGCTGGCCTGACAAGCCGATCATGATCATGTCCGGCTTCGAAACCCCGCAAAGCTCAGGCGTAAAACATTCGGTCTCGTTCATTAAAAAACCCTGGGCGATCGGTCAATTGCTGGACTGTGTCGACGGTGCCTTGAAGTCCAAGCCTGCTGGCTGAAACGTTACTGCGCCGCATGAGCCCGTCTCGCTGGTAAATGCTACATTGCCTGGTACTACCTGCCTGGCCACTTGCGAGAGGAAGCTAATCCTTGTCTGCTCATCCATCCGTATTCAACACGCCTTACCGCGCTTTCCTGTTCGATATGGACGGCACTGTTCTTAACTCTATCGCTGCCGCCGAGCGGATCTGGACGATCTGGGCCTTGCGCCACGGGGTGGATGTCGAGTCTTTCCTGCCGACCATTCACGGCGTCCGCGCTATCGACACCATCAATCGCCAGGGATTGCCGGGCGTCGATGCGCAGGCGGAAGCGGCGTGGATTACCGAGGCGGAAATCGAGGACGTGGAGGGAATTGTCGAGGTCCGCGGCGCGGCGGCATTCCTGCAATCCTTGCCGGCCAATCAATGGGCAATCGTGACCTCCGCACCCCGAGCGCTGGCCTTGCGCCGGATCGCGGCTGCGGGGATTCCCGTACCTGACGTGATGGTGACTGCGGAGGATGTCAGCGCGGGTAAACCGGATCCTGCGGGTTATCGATTGGCGGCGAAACGGCTGGATGTCGAGGTGACGGAATGCCTGATCTTCGAAGATGCCAGCGTGGGGATACGGGCGGCAGAAGCGGCCGGGGCTGATTTGGTGATCATCACCGAGACGCACGCACATCCGATTCAGACGGCGCATGCGACATTGGCCAGCTATCAGTCAGTCACCGCAGCGGTCGATCCCGACCACTCTCTGCGCCTCAACCAAATCTAATTGTAGGAGTGAGCCTGCTCGCTCCTGCAATGGAGCTGCGCAGTGACTAGTACACACCGGGAACCAAGCGCCAGGTGTGGGCGCAATACGCCTCATATTCGTGCCCAAACTGTGCCCTCAACAACGCCTCTTCCGCGTGAATCCGGGCAATCAGCGGAATCACCGTCAATGCGGCCAACAGCAGGCCGACACCTGAACGAAACGCCAGCGCCCAACCCAAGGCGATGACCAGCATCCCCAAGTAACTGGGGTTGCGCAGACTACGATAAATCCCGTCGGTGACCAGCGTATGCCCCGGTTGAATCGCCACCAACCCGCTGAATCGATTGCCCAGCACAAACACGGGCCACAACCGCAGGGCGCCGCCGACGATGAACAGCAACGCGCCGATCCAGCGCAGGCCTTCACCGCCGAAGGTCCAGTAGTCGATTCGGTCGGTGTACGCCGGCAAAAAGCCGCTGAGTATCCCGATCACCCCGAACGCCGGAAGCACCCAGCGATTGGCGCGGTCCTCTCGTTCACCGGAACTCAGATTGACCTCGGTGAACAGCGAAGCCACAGTCATCACCAAGGTCGCCAAGGCAACCACCACCAATGGCGCATGGGCGAAAAACGCGGCCAACCCGCCCATGCCCCACACCGCGAGACCGAGGTAGGCAAGGGTGCCGGCGATGGCGAAGAATGCCAGCCTGGGCGAAATTTTCATGAGCACCTCGTGATGAGCCATTGCCCCATTCAGTTTAGAGGCCGGGGGCTGCTCACGCGTTCAACTCGGACCTGGCATTGCGCCGAATGACCTGCGGCGGTTGGCCGAATGCCCGAAGAAAGGCTTCACGCATGCGGCGACGGTCAGTGAAACCGGCCTCGGTGGCGATTTGATCAAGACTCAGACGCCCGCGTTCAAGCATCTGCCGTGCCGCCTCCAGGCGCAGGTTTTCGATGGCCTTGGCCGGCGTCTGCCCGGTCTCGGCGCGAAAACTGCGGCTGAATTGTCGAGGGCTCAAGCGCGCCACGTCTGCCAGTTGCTCCACCGACAGAGGCGAGGCCAGGTGTTCGCGGGCATAGCCGAGAACGGTTTGAATCCGGTCGGATTTCGGTTCCAGTTCCAGCAGTGCCGAATGCTGGGACTGCCCCCCCGCGCGGCGCTGATACATCACCAGTTTCTGCGCCACAGAGCGCGCCAGTTCGGCGCCGTGATCCTTCTCGACCATGGCCAGCGCCAGGTCGATGCCGGCGGTCATGCCGGCCGAGCTCCAGATCGAGCCGTCAACCACGTAGATGCGGTCTTCTTCCACTTTGATCAACGGAAATCGCGCTTGCAGCTCCCGGGCATAGGCCCAGTGAGTGGTGGCCCGTCGTCCATCGAGCAAACCGGCCTGGGCCAGCACGAATGCCCCTGAACAAATCGACGCCATGCGCCTGGTGGTGTTCACCCGGTTGCGCAGCCAGGTCAATACACCTTCGGGTGCCTGTTCGACGATGGTAGCGCCGCCCACCACGATGACGGTGTCGAAGACCCGTTCATCGAACGCCTGGGTCCCGACATTCAAGCCTCCGGAGGCGCGCAACGTGCTGCCGTCCTGCGAGATCACACTGACGTCATACAGCGGCTCACCGGCGCTGAAGTTGGCGTACTCGAACACCGGCATGGCCGCCAGCGCCATGGACTGGAAACCCTCGAACACCACAAATGCCACGGCAGTCATCGCAGGACCCTCAAATGAATATGTCCGAAAAACGTACTTTAAACGTCATTTGAGACAAGTGTAAGACCCTTTATAACGGTTCACACCCGGCGAACTGATCGCCTCACTGTGAAGGAAACCCGACATGGCACTCTCATCCAAAGGCACCGCACTGATCACTGGCGCTTCTTCGGGCATCGGCGCGGTGTATGCCGACCGTCTCGCCCGGCAGGGTTACGACCTGATTCTGGTCGCCCGCAGCCAGAGCAAACTGAACGCGCTGGCGAACCACCTGAGCAACGAAACCGGGCGCGCGGTGGAAGTGGTCGCCGCTGATCTGAAAGTCAAAGCCGATGTGCTGCGGGTCGAGGAGATTCTGCGTAATGACGCCAGCATCACCCTGTTGGTGAACAACGCCGGCGTTGGCGCGGTGATGCCGTTGTTGGGCAGCCCGGTCGACGAGATGGAAGACATGATCACCCTCAACGTCACTGCGCTGATGCGGCTGGCCTATGCGGTGGTGCCTGGCTTTGTCGCCCGTGGCACGGGCACCGTGATCAACATCTCATCGATCGTGGCCATCGCGCCGGAAATCCTCAACGGCGTGTATGGCGCGACCAAGGCCTTTGTGCTGGGCCTGAGCCAATCAATGCACCGCGAGCTGGCGGATAAGGGCATTCGTGTTCAGGCGGTATTGCCTGGCGCGACGGCCACCGACTTCTGGAGTGAGGCGGGCAACCCGGTGGAAAACCTGCCGCAAGAGATCGTGATGTCGGCGCCCGACATGGTCGACGCCGCACTGGCGGGCCTGGCGAAAGGCGAAGTGGTGACCATCCCGAGTCTGCACGACGGCGAACAATGGGACCGTTACGAAGCGCAGCGCCAGACCCTTTCGGGGTTGTTTGGCAACGCCAGCGCCGCACCGCGTTATCGCTAAAAGGGGGGGCGGCGGGCTGGGTGAACTAAGCTTGGATAAGTAGGGTTCACCTTTGGGAGACCCGCGATGCTGCACATCCGGACACCGTTGATCTTGCACCCGGGGCTGTCGACGCAGACCCGGCGGATCTGGCTCAAGATGGAAAACCTGCAACCCAGCGGTTCGTTCAAGCTGCGTGGCATGGGGCTTCTGTGCAGTTGGGCCAAGGCCCAGGGCAAACATCGAGTTATTTGTCCTTCGGGCGGCAATGCCGGTTTTGCCACCGCTGTTGCTGCCGCCAGCCTCGGACTGAGCGCCTGCATTGTCGTGCCGCACACCACCCCTGAATCGACCCGCAACCGGATCAAGAAAACCGGTGCCGAGGTGATTGTTTACGGCAAGGTCTGGGACGAGGCCAATCAACGGGCCAAAGAACTGTCGCAGGATGCGGACACCGAATACGTGCCGGCTTTCGATCACCCGCTGTTGTGGGAGGGGCACAGCACCCTGGTCGATGAGGTGCTTGAGGTGTGTCCTCAGGTTGATGTGATGGTGACGTCGGTGGGCGGCGGTGGTTTGCTGGCGGGAATCCTCACGGGGCTGATTCGCCATGGCCGCACGGACTGTCGGATCGTTGCTTGCGAAACCGAGGGAGCGGCCTCGTTCGCGGCCGCCATGAAGGTTGGGCATCCGGTTCGATTGCCGCGCATCGATACCGTGGCGACATCGCTGGGTGCGGCGCAGGTCGCAGCGTGGCCAGTGCAGCACCTGCGCGATTTCCCTCACCAGTGCGTGGTGCTCAGCGATGAAAACGCCATCATGGGCGTGGTTCGATTCGCCAGTGATCTGCGCCAGTTAGTGGAACCGGCCTGTGGTGTGTCATTGGCGGTGGCATACCTGAACCATAGCGCCATCGCAGATGCGCACGATGTGGTCATTGTGGTGTGCGGCGGGGTAAGTATCAGTGCGCAGTTAGTGGCCGGATGGGCGCGTTTGTCCACCGGGAAAGCGAAGTAGGGCTGCAAACGCTATCCAGCTGTCGCAAGCCCCACCACTATTTATTGGCCTTTACTTCATTGGCCGGCAGCATCGCCTTCCTGAATCAGGATGGCGCGAGCCAGGTCTTCGTCACTGGCGTTCAGACCGGGATTGTCCTGGCGGATTCTCTTCAGCACCGACTCCAGATAAACACCGCGAATTGCACCGCCACTGGCAACGAAGCTGGAGGCATCATCCCTGGCAGGAATCATGAGTTTGTGGTCCTTGAAGGTCGAATACAGCGAGGCAGATACCCCGGCCGAAGTGGCTACATCTTCCGCATCCACTTTGGCCATAGCCGAGCCGAAGGGTAAACACAACATCAGGGAGGAGATGATAATCAGACGGCGCATGACAGTGTCCTCTGAAGCAATTGGGATGTACCTCATAGTTTAGGATGCCTGGCGATCGCCAGGAGTTCCTTTGTCACGCGATATCGTTCAAAACCGCAGCGTTGCTCCCGTGGTCAGCCACTGGTCACGTTCCCCCGTCAAGTTGCGTCCCGCCACCAGATCGATGTCGAGGCGCTCGCCCACATGAAACCTCGGCCCAGCCTGCCACGCCTGCTGCGCGCCTTGCTGGCCGAAGCGTTCGGCGATCATCGTGAGGGCGCGGGCCACGTCGTATTCAACGCCGGTGCCCCAGGTCCAGCGATGGTTTTGCTCGCCGTCGTCATAAGCGTGAGACCAGCCGGCATTGAGGTTCAGGCGCAGCGTTTCGAACGGTTGGTAGGTGAGTGGCAGGTTCAGTTCGCCGCCGTCGAAGGCGTGCGCCCGATTCAAGGCAACGTGCGCCGAGCCCGCCAGCGCCCATTCAAGACCCAGGTTTTCGCTGGCGAATAATTGAGCCTTGAACTGCGGGCTCACCTGCGTTTGCGCGTCATCGTGGCTGTGCTGCAACACCGCGCCGAACTGCACGGTGGGCAGTGATTTGAACGTACAGTCCTGCGACAAGGTACTCGTGCCGGAAGACGTGTGCCGACCGTTCTGGTACCAGGCGTCGATGTTGCATTCACCGGGCGCATTGATCCCTGCGTCGTCCACCACATAAGCGCCACCGGCGGCGTTGGCGTGAGAGATCATCGTCAGGCACCCGAGCACACTCAGGGTGATCCCGACAAACAACAGATTGCGCCGCAGTGACCGGCCTTGGGCTGGCGGGAGATCGCGTACAAAGGAGGTGAATTTTTGCATGAGGTTTATCTCGATAATTTCGTTGGAATGAACAGATCAGCCCTGAAGCAGCTGTCGAGCCTGCGAGGCTGCGTCCGGTGGCGCCGCCGTCGTGAAATCAGGGAATGCGGCGTGTCAGGAAAAAATGTGCGCAGGGTTTACGACGGCTGCGCCACCGGACGCAGCCTCGCAAGCTCGACAGCTGCTACAGCGAGGAAGCGACCGATAAGGTTTGCAGGCCTGCCAAACCGGCCTGGATGATCAGTTCTTCGGTGTCTTCGCCGCCGGGCAGGGCGATCACCACGTCCGCTCGGCTGTCGAGCAACATGAAGCGGTTGCGCACGCGTTCCGCGGACTTGCCGTGGCGTTGCCAGTTGGGCGGGTAGCGCACGATGTCGATGCCCTGTTCCCGTGCCCACTCTTCGATGACACCGCCCAGGTGCTGGTTGCCGCCATGAATCAGCACACGCACGGGGTGCACGCGTTGAAAGGCGTCGAGTACCCGTCGGCACTGGCGGGTGTCGGCGTAATGGCGCCCCGCGCAAATCAGCAGGCGCATGACGGGGTGTCCTTCACCAAGTCGCTGTTTTCGATGGCCCGCTGACCGGCGCGTTCGAGCAGCGGATAGGCGAGGGCGGCGATGTGGTGGTGCACGCGACGGTAATCGCGCAGCACGCGCTGGAAGATGTCGCCGGATTCGGCCCAGGTGTTTTTGTCCTCCTGCAACTTGCGAAAGTGCTCGCGGCTGGCCTGTGCTTCGAGTTGCCTCACGGCGTCCTTGCGCTTGATCAGTTGATGCGCGGTGGTGATGTCTTCGCGCAAAAACACGGTGATCGCCAGGCTCAGGCTCTCCATCAACGCATCGTGCAACGGGGCAATGCTGGACAGTTCGAATGCGGTGAACTGTTCCCCACGGCGCACCCGGCGCATGGCCAACTGCGCGAGGCTGCTGGAAAGAATGTCCGCCGCGTGTTCGAGGTTGATCACGAACAACAGGATTTCCTGGGCGCGATCGGCGTCGCCGTCACTGATGCCTTCTTTGCCGATGTCGGCCAGGTAGGCGCGAATCGCCGCACTGAGCAAGTCCAGGGATTGATCGATGCGTCGCACCTCGTCGACACCGGTCGGCGCCGATGTGTGGAACAGCTGCAACAGGCGCCCGAGCATCGCCGAGAACATATCGGCCATGCGCAGCGCTTCGCGGGCGGCGTTGGAGAGGCCGATGTTGGCCACTTCCAGGCCGGCTTCATCGAGGTAGTGCGGCATCCCGGGGTCGACATCCCGCACCGGTTCCGGCAGCAGCCGGGTCAGGGCGTTGGCGAGTACGTCGGTCAGGCCGATGAATACCAGCGCCAGCAGCACGTTAAAACCGCTGTGCACGACCACGACCAGCGTCGACGGGTTCAGATTCGTCTCGGCCAGCAAACCGGCAAACGGCAACACCGCCAGCGCACCCAGTAGCCGCACGAGCAGATTGCCCAGCGGCAGGCGTCGACCGACGCTCGATCCGGCGTTGATTACCGGCGGCAACGCACCGCCAATGTTCACACCCATCACCAACGCTACCAGCGTGGTGGCCGACAGCATGCCGGTCGCCGCCAGCGAGACGATCAACAACACCACTGCGACGCTTGAATGGCAGAGCCAGGTGAGAATCAGCGCCACCAGCAAGGCAATCAGCACGTCGCCGTCGAGGCTTTGCATCATCACTTGGAAGACCGGCGTGCTTTCGACGTGCGCCAGGGTCGAGCCGAGCATGTGCAGGGCCAGCAGCATCAGCCCCAGGCCGATCAGCGCACAGCCGACGCTTTCATAGCGTGAGTCATCGCGCAGGCGAAAAACGATCAGCCCCGTCAGCAACGTCAGTGGCGTGAGTATCGACACGTCGAGGCTGAGCAGTTGCACCACCAGGGTCGAACCGATATTGGCGCCCAGCATCACCGCCAGCGCCGGGGCCAGCGCGAGGGTGCCGGCCGCCGTAAACGACGTTGCCATCAAGCTGACCGCGCTGCTGCTTTGCAGAAGGCCGGTGATGCCGATCCCCGACAGCAACGCCATCCAGCGGTTGCTCAGGTTTTGCCCCAGCCATTGGCGCAGCGGCGAGCCAAAGCCACGCAGCAACGCCGAAGAAATCATGTGAGTGCCCCACAGTAACAGTGCGATGGCGCCTGCGAGGTTGATCAGTAGAGTCGTTCCCGACATCAGGACTCTCCCTTTTTTGCTGTTTCATTTATTGAAGGCCCGAACGGAAAACCTGTGGGAGCGGGCTTGCCCGCGATGAGGGCGGGTCAGCCAACATTGATGCCGACTGACAAATCGCTATCGCGGGCAAGCCCGCTCCCACAGGGATTGTGCTGTTCAATCCCTGTGGGAAAGGCCTCTCACTACAGGGTGTTCAGGCGATCAGAACCACTGCTTGAAGCGGCGGATGTAGATCGTTTTCATGACCTGCGCGAAGACGCAGTAGCTGAGCAAGGTGCCCACCAGCCAAGGGAAGTACGCCCATGGCAACGGCTGCAAACCGACCAGCGTGCCCAGTGGCGAAAACGGAATGTAGATGCCCAGCACCATCACCAGTCCGGTCATCAGGATCACCGGCAATGCGGCCGTGCTCTGGAAGAACGGAATCTTCTGCGTGCGCAACATGTGCACCACCAGCGTCTGGGACAGCAGCCCTTCGATGAACCAGCCGGACTGGAACAGGCCCTGCATCTCCACGCTATTGGCGGCGAACACGTACCACATCAGCGCAAACGTGGTGATGTCGAACACCGACGAGGTCGGTCCGATCCACAGCATGAAACGGCCGATGTTCTTCGCGTCCCACTTGCGTGGTTTGCTCAGGAACTCCTTGTCCATCTTGTCCCACGGCAGCGCCAACTGAGAGATGTCGTACATGAGGTTTTGCAGCAGCAGATGAATCGATAGCATCGGCAAGAACGGAATGAACGCACTGGCCACCAGTACCGAGAACACGTTGCCGAAGTTGGAACTGGCGGTCATGTTCAGGTACTTCATGATGTTGCCGAAGGTTTCGCGGCCTTTGAGCACGCCTTCTTCGAGCACCATCAGGCTCTTTTCCAACAGAATGATGTCGGCCGATTCCTTGGCGATGTCAGTGCCGCTGTCCACCGAAATACCGACATCGGCATCACGCAGGGCAGGGGCATCGTTGATGCCGTCGCCGAGGAAGCCCACGGTGTGACCGTTCGATTGCAGCGCCTTGAGCACCCGCGACTTTTGCAGCGGCGTCAACTTGGCAAACACCGTGCGTTCTTCGACGCGCAACTTGAGGGTGGTGTCGTCCATGGTCTCGATGTCGTGACCGAGCAGCGGTGTGCCAGGCTCCAGACCGACTTCGCGGCAGATCTTGCACGTCACCACGGCGTTGTCGCCGGTCAGCACCTTGACGGTCACGCCCATGTCCCGCAGTGCCGCAATCGCCGGACCAGCGGTTTCCTTCGGTGGATCGAGGAAGGTCAGGAAGCCGCGAATCACCAGGCCATGTTCGTCCTGAGTGGTGTACTGGTTTTTGCTCTGCGCCTTGGGAATCTCGCGGGTGGCGACCAGCAATACGCGGAAACCGTCCTCGTTGTATTCGTTGGCCAGGCTCAGCAGATCTTTGCGACGTTGTTCGTCGAGTGCGACCACCGCGCCGTTTTCATGCAGGTGGCTGGAAATGCTCAGCATCTCCTCGACCGCACCCTTGCACACCATCAAATGATCGTCGTGGCTGTCCTTGACGACGATCGACAGGCGCCGGCGGACGAAGTCGAACGGCAACTCATCGACCTTGCTGTAGGCGAATGGCACACGGAACTTCGGGTTGCCGTTGGCGAACTGCACCACCGCCTGGTCCATCAGGTTTTTCAGACCGCTCTGGTGATGGCTGTTGAGCCACGCCAGTTCCAGGATCGCATCGTCGCGCCGGCCGTGGCTGTCGACGTGGTGCTCAAGGATGATCTTGTCCTGGGTCAGGGTGCCGGTCTTGTCCGTGCACAGCACGTCCATTGAACCGAGGTTCTGGATCGCGTTGAGGCGCTTGACCACCACCTTGCGCTTGGCCATGGCCATGGCGCCTTTGGCCAGGTTGGCGCTGACAATCATCGGCAGCATTTCCGGGGTCAGGCCGACCGCGACGGCCAATGCAAACAGCAACGCGTCGCTCCAGTCGCCCTTGGAAAAACCGTTGAGCAGGAACACGATCGGCACCATCACCAGCATGAAGCGGATCAGCAGCCAGCTGACGCTGCTCACCCCTCGGTCGAACGCCGTTTGTACCCGTGAACCGACAATGGCTTTGGCCAGCGAGCCGAAATAGGTGCGCGAACCGGTCGCGACCACCACGGCTTTGGCGGTGCCGCTGACCACGTTAGTGCCCATGAAGCAGATGTTCGGCAGGTCCAGCAGGTTCGACTGATCGGCAGCGTTGCCGGTCGCGCATTTCTGCGCGACGTTGCCCAGCGTGTCGTATTTCTCCACCGGCAAGGCTTCACCGGTGAGCACGGCCTGGCTGATGAACAGGTCGCGTGATTCGATCAGGCGGATGTCCGCCGGGATCATGTCACCGGCGCTGAGTTGCACAATGTCGCCGGCCACCAACTCGCGCATCGGCACTTCGCGCAGCGTCGCACGGCTGCCGCGTTGCCCGCGCCGCAGCACAGTCGCGGTGGTGCGTACCATGGCTTTCAGGGTTTCAGCGGATTTAGCGGAGCGGTATTCCTGCCAGAAGCGCAACAGGCTGCTCAAGGTGACCATGGTCATGATGATAATGACCTTGGTCAGGTCGGCTTCGTCGCTTTCACCCTGGCTGATTGGCAGCCAGTAGTCGGTGAAAAAACTGATGCCGGCCAGGGTCAGCAATACATAGATGAAGGGATTGTTCAGGGCTTTGAGCAGTTGGACGAGGGCGTGGGGCGGCTTGTCGTGGGCCACTTCGTTGTAGCCCCCGCGTGCCAGCCGCCCTTCGGCTTCCAGCTCGGTCAGGCCGTCAGTGGTTGCGTTGAGGTTGGCGAGGGTTACGGCCAGGCCGTTCTGGGCTTCTCGTGCAGCGCGCATCGACAGCTTTGCGTTGTCGTTGCTGGCACCTTGGGTGCGGGTCTTCGGAGTTTTTACTGTGGTCATTGCGTGTGCTCCTGCCGCTGTCTTGCGGCACGACACACAGCCAACTCGCCGAACTAGAGGCGAGCGAACGTATGTCGAGCCGCAAACAAGCGATCGATGTCAGAAGTGTTGTTTTTTTGTTTTAACGTTCGCTGGCTATCAATAGGGAAGTGATAGGCAGCGAACCGTCTACTGGCTTCGTCCATAACTAACTCCGATTAACTAAAGTTTTAAAAGGCAATAAGAAGCTGCCGGTTTTCATCATAAGAAAACCGTTAGAAGAAGGACTTTAAAGTGCCTTCAAATCAATGGGCGGAGCGGGCCCCGAGGCTCGGATTCAGCCGGGGAGAGCGGCGCATGTAGCGCCGACTCGGTGGTTCCTGGTTGTCGTCCAGGCTCCAGCGCTGCACGAGCCGACCGGTCATCGGGCAGACGCGCCAGTTGGCACGCGGGTGTGCCTTGGCTTGGGAAGAAGGTGCGCAATAGGGCGCAATGGCGCGGTTTGCGGTGGTGCGCTCACGGCAGGGCTTGACCCGCATGGTCAAAGCAAAGGCGCGTACGCCGGGCATTACAGTGGTGTTGAAGTTCATAACATGCCTCTGGACCGGACTGACGCCGGTGAGGCAAGTTACGGTGGAGCATCAAGCTCTAGCGCAGCTCACCCGACCGAAAAGTCGAGCCCCGTCATTTTCTGGGTTGTGTGCCAGATTCTGCAGTTTTGCAGTAACCCGACAGCGACTAGATACTGTGTCCATTGGATTCTTTTGTGAGTTGAAAAAAGGCCTTCGTCGAAGGCCCGGGCAATTTACTCAGGGACGTTGGATACGTCAACCTTAAATGCCCGATTAATAGTGCATTGAGTGGAAATAGCGACAAACTTAATTAGTGGTTCAGCTAAATGACAGTGAGTTGTCTTTATCTAACTGCTTACACAATTGTGTAGCAGCTGCCGAGCCTGCGAGGCTGCGTCCGGCTGCGCAGCAGTCGTAAATCCTGCACGTGCGATTTGTCTGATGGAACCCAGTGTGTGAGTTGGCGACCACTGCGCCCGAGCGCGGACCGGCCGACGCAGGCTTCGCCAGTTGCTACAGAAGTCGTGTGGCGCAGGCGCCAGTTATCAGCGTTTGTGATGCGGCCCGCCATCAGGGCTATGCTTTGCAGTGCGCCCATCACCATGGGAGACCTCTGATGATCAACGTACGCACGGCCCGCATGCTTGCCGATTACAAAAACTGGGCCGACCAGCGCCTCTTTGACAGCCTGGCGGCATTGCCGGCGGGCGAGGTCAGCAAAGAGCGAGTGTCGGTATTCAAAAACATGATCGGCACCCTGAACCACATCTACGTCGTGGACTGCATCTGGCAGGCTCACCTCGAAGGCCGAGGCCACGGTTTCAAAACCTCACACGATCTGTTGCATGCCGACCTTGCCGATCTGCGCAGGGCGCAACGGGAGATCGATCACTGGTACTGCGACTGGAGCGAACGCCAGACCGATGCATCGCTGGATAAACCCTTCGAATTTACGTTTGTATCGGGCGAAAGCGGCACCATGAGCGCCGGCGCGATGCTGATGCATGTGGTCAACCACGCCAGCTATCACCGTGGCTGGGTGATCCAGATGTACTTCGAGATACCGGCCATGCCGCCGGTCACGGACTTGCCGGTGTACCTGCGCGAGGCCCAGCCAACCGCTTTCAAGTCGCTGCATACCCCGGCAGTGGAGCCGACATGTGCTGTGCAATTTTCGAGCGCAACCAGCGTTCTGCCGGATCGTTATCGTTGACGCCGTTCCAGACCATGGACAGCTCGGACAGCACGATGTCGAACGGCGGGTCATCGGCCCGCAACTGGCTGCTGCCTTCGATCAATGCACACGCGGCATAATCCGGCACCGAGGCGAGCATATCGGTGCCGGCCAGCAACGAGCGCAAACCGGCGAATTGCGGCACCGCCAGCACGACCCGCCGTGAACGTCCGATACGCGCCAGGTCGTTGTCGATGGCCCCACTCAAATCCCCGGAAAACGACACCAATGCATGGGGGCGCTCGCAGAATTCATCCAGCGTCAGCGGGCTGGGGCGGTCATCGCCGCGCAGGATCTTCACGCTCAGGTCGCGCAACTTTTTGCGCTTGGCGTTGGCCGGCAACTCCGTGGTGTAACTGATCCCGACAGAAATCTCGCCGCTGGCGAGCATCGACGACATCAGCAGAAAATTCACGCGTCGCACCACCACCACAACGTTCTGCGCCTCTTCGCGAATTTGCTTGAGCAGCGGCGGAAACAGGCCGAACTCAGCGTCGTCGGATAAGCCGATGCGGAACACATCACGGCTGGTGGACGGGTCGAAATCCTTGGCGCGGCTGACCGCGCCGGAAATGGTGTCCATTGCCGGCTGTAACTCCTTGAGAATCGCCAGCGCCCGTGGGGTGGGTTCCAGGGAACGGCCGATGCGCACCAGCAACGGGTCGTCGAACAGATCGCGCAACTTGGCCAGCGAGGCGCTGACGGCGGGTTGGCCGAGGAACAGTTTCTCCGCGGCGCGGGTCAGGTTTTTCTCGAACATCAGCGTTTCGAAAATCACCAACAGGTTCATGTCCACGCGGCGCAAGTCGTTGCGGTTCATGGAGAGGCTCGCAGGGATTTGAGGGTTTGTTCAGTAAAGCATCAAACCTGGAAGAGCCAATAAACAGCGATGTTTAACACACATCTCCAGACACTCTGCGAGGCTACACATCCTTGCGCCGTTACCTACGACTGCGCCAGAATCCGCCGGCTTGTGCGCCTTGGGCCGGGACTTTACTGTTTGCGGGTCGCTGCCAATTCAGCGACCGGATTTGACCGTCCGATTCGATCAAGGCGTATCAGTGTCCAAGAAAAGTGTCAGGCTTTTTGCGGTGGCTGTGCGCGGGACACCTTCGGGTGTGCCGGATTCCTTGATTTCCGGTCGGTCAACCCGCGTACAGCTGCCACCTTATCGTTTGACCGCGAACGGTGGCGGCTCCGCCAATCAAGGAGTTTCACTGTGTTCAAGATCACACCCAACCCACCCGAAACCGTCACCGACGACGTTTCCCCCTACGAATCCACCGATTCCAAAAAACTCAATACCGCCGCCGACCGCGCCCTCGATTACTACCTCAAACCCGTCATCCCCAAAGACACGCCACGCAAACCCAGCACGATCTACTTCGTCGGCCCCGACACCGATAACGAAACGTTGCTGGTGAACGCCTGCGAGACGTTGGCGTCCGCGAGCGTCATGTTGAGCGATTTCGCGGGGCAGTTAAGCGGCCCGCAGCGTCACACCCTGTTGGGCATTCAACACTCCGTCATGCTGGGTGAACTGGCGGTGAACTGGATGCTGGATAACGTCGACCCGCAAAACGCTTAACGCACAGATCGTTCCCACGCTCTGCGTGGGAATGCAGCCCGGGACGCTCCGCGTCCCATTTTAAAGCTGGAACGCGGATCGCCCCTTTAGGCATTCCCACGCAGAGCGTGAGAACGATCCTCTCGCCTTAAGCCGCCCTTGGCTCTTGCGAACTGACCCTTGATCTGACCGATGCCCAACCCGACGGCTTCCTGCTGGCGGGTCGCTACACTCTTCTGGGCCATGATCGTGCCTTCAATGTCTTATGGACGTCGCGTTGGCACAGAACGTCGAGATCGTGGTCGGTGGTCCTTACAGTTCGGGCATTTTGGCCGGTGGTGCGCGAGGCCAAACGGGTGGCCGACCGCGCGCCATTGCCAATCACAGGAGTTTGAGCATGAAAATTGATCTGACTGGAAAACTCGCGATTGTCAGCGGCAGCACCGCCGGCATTGGCTTGGGCATCAGCAAGGCACTGGCCGAGTCCGGCGCCACGGTGGTAGTGATCGGCCGCGAGACGGCCAAGGTCGAGCAGGCGCTGGCGAGCATTCGTCAGAGTGTGCCGGGGGCTCAGTTGCGTGGCCTCACCGCCGACCTGGGCACCGCCGAAGGCGCCGAGGTGTTGTTCGCTGCCGAACCGCGCGCGGACATCCTGGTGAACAATCTCGGGATCTTCAACGACGTCGATTTCTTCGACACGCCAGACAGCGAGTGGACGCGGTTTTATGAGGTCAACGTGATCTCTGGCGTGCGCCTGTCCCGGCATTACGTGCCAGACATGGTCAAGCAGGGTTGGGGCCGGGTGATTTTCCTGTCCTCGGAATCCGGCATCGCGATCCCCGCCGACATGCTCAATTATGGCGTGACCAAAAGCGCCAACCTGGCGGTGTCTCATGGCCTGGCCAAACGGCTGGCCGGCACTGGCGTCACGGTCAATGCGATCCTGCCCGGCCCGACGTTGACCGATGGCCTGGAACAGATGCTCAAGGACGCCACCGCCGCCTCCGGCCGCAGCGTTCGCGAAGAAGCCGATGCGTTTGTGCGCAAGGCCCGGCCGACCTCAATCATCCAGCGCGTGGCAGATGTCGAGGAAGTCGCCAACCTGGTGGCCTACATCGCTTCGCCACTGTCCTCGGCAACCACCGGCGCGGCGCTGCGGGTCGACGGAGGTGTCGTCGATAGCCTGGCGATTTGAAAACCAGTGATTGAGAGAGCATTTCCACGAAGTATTTGGCGACGATCAACGTTGAAGCGCAGGGGCAGGGGGCGCGGGTGACGTGGTCGGCTTGGTTTGAGCCGGTGGGGGGAGTGAGGAAGAAGTCGTGGCGTTGTTTACCGGGATTAATCAGGGTGGACTGGACGCTTTGCGGGCCAACTATTCCGCTTAGAAGTACGACTTAACCTTGTAGCAGCTGCCGAGCCTGCGAGGCTGCGTTCGGCTGCGAAGCAGTCGTGGAATCAGATGACGCGGTGTTTCAGATAGACCGCGTGTGCAGGGTTTACGACTGCTTCGCAGCCGGACGCAGCCTCGCAGGCTCGACAGCTGCTACAAGCGGACGCAGCCTCGCAGGCTCGACAGCTGCTACAAGCGAACGCAGGCTCGGCAGCTGCTACAGAGCTGCTACAGAGCTGCTACAACGGTTGTGTCAGTGCAGAGCTTTTGCAATCGAGCGCCAACCGCGCGCCACCGAGTTCGCTGTTACCCACTGCAAGCGCAAAGCCATGCAGGCTGGCAATCGCCGCGACGATCGACAACCCCAACCCAAACCCGCTTTTCTGATTTCCGCCTTCAGCACGATAGAAGCGCTGGAACACCGCCTCCCGCTCGGCCTCGGGAATCCCTGGCCCTGAATCGAGCACTTCGATTCGCGTAAACCCGCCCTCGCTGACCCCACGCAAAATCACCTCGCCACCCGGAGGTGTGAATTTGATCGAGTTGCTCAACAGGTTCGCCACGGCTTCGAACAACAGTGCGCGATCGCCAGTCAGTGCGGGCAATGTCGCCGGCAATTGCAGTGTGAACACCAGTTCGCCTTCTTCCGCCAGTGGCAGGTAAAAGTCGTGCAGCTCTTGCAGCAACGGCACGGGATCGAGTTGCACGAACCCCGACCGACGCTGGCGATCCTCCAGCTCGGAGATCCGCAGCAACCCACGAAAACGCGCCATCAGGGTGTCGGCTTCACCGAGTACGGAATCCAGTTGCACGGCCAGCGTCGAGCCGTCTTCAGCCTGCTGTTGAATCCGGTACAACTGGGCCCGCAGGCGTGTCAGCGGGGTGCGCAGGTCGTGGGCGATGTTGTCGCAAACACCCTTGACCTCGTGCATCAAACGCTCGATGCGTTCGAGCATGGCGTTGACGATGGCAGCGAGCATGTCCAATTCGTCACGACGATTGGACAATGGCAGGCGCCGGGTCAAATCGCCGGCAACGATGGCTTCGGCGCTGGCCTGGATCGCGCGGATACGCCGCAGCGGTCGTCGGCGCAACACCTGCCAACCGACGATGCCCGGAAGAATGGTCAGCGTGACACCCCAGAACAACGCGTGAAGGATGATCCGGGTCACAGCGAACAACGAACCGTTGTCGCGCACCAGAATCAGCCAGCGACCGTCACGCGTCTGGGTCGCCACGGCGTCGCAACTGTCGGCGGGCAGGGTCGGGTCGTCGGACTCTGCGCAGTCGCTGAGCATGTGGATCTTGCCGTCCAGCGGCAAGTCTTCGGGGATATGGTGCAGCGCACCACTGAGGTAGCGATGCTGGTGGTCGAACAGGCCATAGGCGTCGATGCCACGTATGTCGAAGGTCATGCTGACGGCGAGGGCGTCCACCAGCTGTTCGCCCTGAAAGCGTGAAAACAGATGCTGACGTTGCATCAGCGAGTGTTTGGCCAGATTGTCCAGGTAAGCGGACACCTCGTAATACATGACACCCATGAGGATCGCGCTCCAGATCACGAACAGCGAGCTGTAGAGCGCCAGCAAACGGCTGCTGGAGGAACGCCAGCCTTTAGACGGGTTCGGCAATGACATAACCCGAGCCTCGCACGGTCCGAATCAGTGGGACCTGGCCTTGCGGGTCGATTTTCTTGCGCAGACGGCCGATGTGCACGTCGATCAGGTTGGTGCCGGGGTCGAAGTGGTAGCCCCAGACTTCTTCGAAAATCATCATGCGCGACAGGATCTGCCCGGTGTTGCGCATCAGGAATTCGAGCAACTTGTACTCGGTCGGTAGCAGTGTCAGCAGCAGGCCGGCGCGGCTGGCTTCGTGGCTGATCAGGTTGAGTTCCAGGTCGGCCACTCGCAAGGTGGTGGCCTGGGCGGTCACGGTGTTCTGACGTCGTAGCAGGACTTCGACCCGGGCGGCCATTTCATCGGTGGCGAACGGTTTGGTCAGGTAATCGTCACCGCCGGCGCGCAAACCACGCACGCGCTCATCGACGTCGGAGAGGGCGCTGATCATCAGGATTGGCGTGGCCACGCCCATGGTCCGCAACGTGGTGACAATCGCCAGGCCATCGAGCTCCGGCAGCATGCGGTCGAGGGTGATCAAGTCGTAATCGCCACTGACGGCACGCTCCAGGCCTTCACGACCGTTGTCGACCCAATCGACATCGAGGCCGTGGCTGCTCAGTTCGGCGACAATTTCCCGGGCGGTCACGGCGTCGTCTTCGATGGTCAAGATGCGGGTCATAAGGCTGGCCTGATAATCGGTTCAATACGGAGTGGGGAACATTTTGCCCAGAATTACGCGTGACTTAATAAATTAACTTTCATGTTGCACCAGGGGCCACTGCGGAACATTGATATCATACGGCCACAACTTAAACAGGAAGCTGCGTTGTGCACTCGTTGATTCGCCGTAGTGGGATGCTGATTGTATTGCTGTTGTGCCTCACCAGCCTGTCTGCCTGGGCGGGCAATACACCTTGTTCGGGAAAGAAAGGCGGTATTGCCCGCTGCGATGGCGATCTGTTTTTGTGCAATGACGGCTCCATCAGCGGTTCTAAGAAAAGCTGCTCGGCGATGTATGGCGGCCAAAGCCAGGCCCGTCCGCAAACGCTGATCCAGAGCGACGATGGCTGCGCCTGCGGCACTGGTTCGTTCTGCACCGGGCCCAGAGGCGGGGTGTATTGCCTGACGCCTAGCGGTAATAAAAGCTACAAGCGCAAGTAACTCATCTGCAGTGCATAAAACCCGTCGGGATGACGTGTTCCTTGCAAAATGCATGGAAAAGGGAAGTTCAATCTTTATAGATTATTGAAATACAACGATTTATTTAAAAGTCGCGACTGGCACGGTGACTGCAATTACTCATTCGAAGAGTTGTAACACCATCTTTCCTGCCTGGAGCGATACAACAATGAATAGATCCTCTGAAGGTTTCTATCCCATCGCAGAAGAAACAAGCACGCTGTCGGGGGTGTCCTGGGGCGCGATTTTCGCCGGGGCCGCGGCAGCCGCGGCGTTGTCGTTGATCCTTTTGCTGCTCGGTGTCGGCCTGGGTTTTTCCGCGGTATCGCCGTGGGCCAATGAAGGCGTGAGCGCCAAGAGCCTGGGCATATCAACCATCGTGTGGCTGGCGGCGACGCAAATCGTCGCTTCCGGGCTCGGTGGCTACATTGCCGGTCGCCTGCGGATCAAGTGGGCGAACCTGCACGGTGACGAGGTGTATTTCCGTGATACCGCCCATGGCTTTCTCGCCTGGTGCGTGGCGACGCTGGTGACGGCGACCCTGGTGGTCGGCTCGGTCAGCAGCATCGTCAGTGGCGGTGTGCAAGCCGGGGCGAGCGTGGTCGGCGGGGCGGCCAGTGCGGCCACTCAAGCGGCGAGCACTGCGGCCGGTAATACCGACAGCGATCAGTACGGTTACTTCGTCGACAGCCTGTTTCGTGACGATCGCCCGGCCGCCGTCAGCGATGACGCCGTGCGTGGCACGGTCACGCGCATCTTCATGCGCAGCCTGAGTAACAACGGCTTGACCGCCGAAGATCGGACTTACCTGGCGCAACTTGTTGCACAGCGGACCAACCTGACTCAGGCAGACGCTGAACGCCGTGTCGATGACGTCTACGCCCGTACGCAAAAAGCCGTTGCCGACGCCAAACTGGCCGCACAGCAAGCCGCCGACACGGCCGCGAAAGTCGCCGCCTGGACCTCGTTGTGGATGTTCATCGCACTGCTGATCGGCGCTTTTTTCGCCAGCCTCGCCGCGACCTTCGGCGGTCGCCGCCGGGACGCTGTGGTGTACGTCGAAACCGACGCCTACCTCACCACCGCTTCGCTGCAACCTGTTCGTTAACCCAGGAGAATCATCATGCGCTCATTACTGCTGTTCTTCCTCGGCGTGCCCATCCCGATCATCATCCTGATCGCCTTGTTCATGCATTGATCCCTTGAGGCACATGCCTCTGCCGCTTCTGCCTCTGGTGGAAGCGGCGTTTTGCTTTGTGGCCTCCAATAAAGCGAAGATGCCCGCCACGGTTCTTGAATTGGGTTGTCTTTGAAAGGGGAGTAGTGAGTTGGACAAAAAGGAAATCAAGCGGCAACTGGCGGCAATGCTCGAAGCCGGGCGCTCCAAAACCGAAACGTTCAAGGCGTTTTCCGGTGGGGCGGTCAAGGACCGGGTACTGGCTTACTGGATTGGCGCCCGAGCGGATCCGGCGCTACGGGAAAAACACGCACTCAAGGTCAATATTTTGCTCGCACTGATGTGCGTTCAAACCTTGCTAGGTGCCGTCAGCGGATTTTACCTGGGCTCGACGATCGGCCCTGGTGCCGTGGTGTTTTTTACTCTGTTTGCGGTGCTGGTGCCGCTGGCGTTTGCCTGGGGGTTCTACAAGAACTCGGCACGGGCCTACACCCTTTACTTGATTCTGACCGTCAGCCAGATCTCGCGGATGTTCAAGGGATATGAGGAAGACCCGGTGATGACCGTGGCCGGTTTTGTGATCACGTTGGGCATCGTGTGTTTTGTCGCTTGGGTAAAAGTGCTGCTGTTCCCGGACCTGGGCTTCGTCGGCTCGAAAAGGGTCAAGGGCGAGTACGTATTTTCCAACTGATTCTTGGGAGGCGCCTGGCATTGCACCGCGTCATCGTTCATCGCGGGCAAGCCATGCTCCCACAGGGGCACACTGTCACACTGTGGAAGCATGGCTTGCTCGCGATGGCGTCATCACAGTCGCCACACCGCTTAAACCTTGCTCGCCTCCTGCTCCTCCAACTGATCCGACTCAAACAGTTTCGCCAACTCTGCCCGCGCTTCCTGCGCCGTCTGCAACACCTTCGCTGCATCGTCATAAACCGCATGCTGTGCTTCCAGCACCTGTTCGTCGTGATGCTGGAAGCGCTTGATCCGCGCATCGGCCTGGGCCTGGGTCAGACCCAGGCCAACCAACGTGCGCCGGCTCATCTCAAGGCTCGAATAGTAGGTTTCGCGGATGGCCTCGGCGCCAAGGTCCACCAACCGGTGCACATGCTGACGGTTACGTGCACGGGCGATGATTTTGATGTGCGGATACAGCCGGTGCACGACCTCGGCGGTCTTGATATTGGTGTCTGGGTCATCGGTGGCGATGATGAAATATTCCGCCTGCTCGACCTTGGCCGCGCTGAGGATTTCCGGGCGCATCGGGTCACCATAGAACACCGGCACGCCGCCGAAACTGCGGGACAGTTCGATGGTTTCAACCGAGGTATCGAGCGCCACGAACTTGATGTTCTGCGCCCGCAGAATCCGCGCGACGATCTGCCCCATCCGGCCCATGCCGGCAATCACCACGCGCGGCGTATCGGTGTCGATGTGGCGGAATTTCTCGGGCACCACGACCGGTTGCACCTTCGGCGAATACAGACGTGCGCACAGCAGCAACAACAGCGGCGTCACCGCCATGGACAAGGTGATCGTCAGCACCAGCAAGTCGTACAGGTGCGGTTCGAACAAGCCCTGGTCGCGGCCGATCTTGAACACCACAAACGCGAACTCACCGCCGGCCGCCAGCACGATGCCCAAGCGGATCGCACTGACCTTGCCCAGCCCACCAGCCAATCGCCCGACCACAAACAGCAGCGGCAATTTGATTGCGATCAGCAGCAGGGTCAGCCCGAGTACTGCAATCGGTGCGTTGAGCAACAGGCTCAGGTTGGCGCCCATGCCGACGCTCATAAAGAACAGCCCCAGCAACAGGCCTTTGAACGGCTCGATCTGCGCTTCCAGTTCATGACGGTACTCGGAGTCAGCCAGCAGCAGCCCGGCGAGGAACGCACCGAGCGCCATGGACACGCCGACCAGGTCCATCAACCACGCCGTGCCGATCACCACCAACAGCGCGGTCGCGGTGGACACTTCCGGCAGACTGGTTTTGGCGACCACGCGAAACACCGGTCGCAGCAGGTAACGTCCACCGATCACTACCACGGCAATGCTGCCTAGCACGCGTAAGCCGTGATTCAGGTCTTGCGCAGCAGTGGAAGTGTGATCACCGCCGGCCAGCAACGGCACCATAGCAATCAGCGGGATCGCGGCGATGTCCTGAAACAGCAGAATCGCAAACGCCAGGCGACCGTGAGGGCTGGTCAGTTCCTTGCGCTCGGCGAGGCTTTGCAGGCCAAAGGCTGTCGACGACAAGGCCAGGCCCAGACCGAGCACGATGGCGCTGTTCAGCGGTTGGCCGAACACGAACAAGGCGACTACGCCGATGACCGAACCGGTCAGCAGCACCTGCGCCAGGCCCACGCCAAACACCGATTTGCGCATCACCCACAAGCGCCGCGGCGACAGCTCAAGGCCAATGATGAACAGCAGCAACACTACGCCCAGTTCAGAGATATGACTGACGCTTTGCGGGTTGCCAATCAGCCCCAGCACCGACGGCCCGATGAGGACGCCGGCAAACAGATAACCCAAGACGGCACCCAACTGCATGCGTTTGGCCAGGGGAACGACGAGCACCGCCGCGAACAGAAACACGACAGCGGCTTGTAAAAGGTTGCCTTCATGGGGCATGACTGACTCCAACAACGGTACGGCGGGGGGGCAAGGATAAAGGCTGAGGCGAGAGGCGTCAGCTATGAACATAAACGGGGTTAGTGTCTACACCGTTGAAGCGCGCTGATGTTGAAGGTGCGGTTACATTTTGCATCAATTAGTGACATTCATAAGATAAGCTGATCAATCTGTTTGTTCACGAGTACACACCGATGGCCATCAATTTTGACCTGAACGATCTCCAGGCTTTTCGCGCGGTGGTTGAGCAGGGCAGTTTTCGCAAGGCCGCCGATACGGTGCGTATCTCCCAGCCAGCACTGAGTCGTCGGATCGAAAAACTTGAAGATGCCCTGGGTGTGAGACTGTTCGAGCGCACCACGCGCAAGGTCAGCCTGACCCAGGCGGGACGCGGTTTCATGCCCAGTGTCGAGCGGTTACTGGATGACCTGGACGTGGCGTTGCTGGGCATCAGCGAAGTGGCCTCGACCCGGCTCGGCCATGTCACGGTTGCCTGCGTGCCGTCGGCGGCTTACTACTTCATGCCGCGGGTAATCGCCCATTACCACCGGCAATTCCCACGGATCAAAGTCAAAGTGCTGGATTCCAGCGCGCACGAGGTGCTGAGTGCAGTGGTCAACGGTGAGGCGGATTTCGGCCTGAGTTTCATGGGCACGCTGGAGGCCGAAGTCGAGTTCGAACCGCTGGTGAAGGAGGGCTACGTGGTGGCTTGTCGGCGCGATCACCCGCTGGCCGGGCGCAGCAGCGTGACCTGGGACGAGTTCTATCAGCAGGATTACATCTCGCTGGACAAAACCTCGGGCAACCGCTTCTTGCTGGATCAGGCACTGACCGGCATCGTGCCGCAGCGGCCGAGCATCTGCGAAACGCGGCATGTGACGACAATGATTGGCCTGGTGGAAGCGGGATTGGGTATCGCGGCGGTGCCGCTGATGGCGATGCCAGCGGCAGATCATCCGATCCTGACCCGGGTGCCATTGATCGAACCGCAAGTGATGCGCAGCGTCGGTCTGATCAAGCGCCGGGGTCGTACATTGACCCCGGCAGCATTGGAACTGGAGCGGCTGGTGGTGGAAATGAAAGTGCAGTCACCTGCGATCAGCGGCTGACCGAATCCAGCCCTGTTGACTTTACATCCGACTGAGCGGCTGAGGAGGCCAGGTACTCAAGCAAGGCCTTGGCTTGCGCAGGGTGTTGCGCACCCACCGCAATACCGGCGGCGAATCGGGTCACCGACTGCACTGACTCCGGAATCTTCGCCACAAAACTCACCCCCGGCACTGGCAGCAATTCGCTGACCTGCTGAAAACCCAATTGATAGTCGCCACTGGCAACGACCGAACCCACCGGGATTTTCGGGATCATCTTCGACTTGGGTTTGAGCTGGTCTTCGATGCCCAGTCGCTTGAACAGTTGATCTTCGATGTACACGCCGCTGGCACTGTCGGAATAAGCAACCGAGCGGGCATCGAGCAGGGTCTTTTTCAGACCGTCGACGGAGCTGATGTCTGGCTTGGGAGCACCTTCGCGTACCACCAGCCCAATTCGCGAGTCCGCCAGTTCAACCCGAGAAGCCGGGTCGACTTTGCCCTGTTTGATCAGTTCATCCAGGGCGTAACCGACCATTATCACCACGTCGGCTTTCTCACCTCTGGCCAGACGATTCGGGATCGCTTCCGGGGCTTTGCCCATGGAAGGGCCGAGAGCGGTGTCCAGGGTATTACCGGTAGACTCGGCGAATTTCGGGCCGAGGATTTTGTACGCAGCAGTGAAACCACCGGAGGTCATCACGCGGATCTCTTCGGCCTGCGCGATATTACTCAGGCCAAGGCTGGCAGCCAGCGTCAGGGTTGCAAATTTCAATAGTTTGTTCATGTCCATGTTCTCGAAAAGGGCAGGATCAAGACGCCGCCGGTTGCAGGCGACCGGTCGAACGGCGATACAGATACAGCGTTGCGCCCAAGGCGCAGAGTGCGGCGAAACTCATCCAGTAACCCGGCGCGGCCTTGTCGCCGGTGTACTGAATCAGAAACGTCGACATCGCCGGCGTGAAACCACCAAACACTGCTGTTGCCAGGCTGTAAGCCAGAGAGAAGCCGGCAACTCGAACCTCACTCGGCATGATTTCGGTGAGCGCGGGGATCATTGCGCCGTTGTACAAGCCGTAAATGAACGACAGCCATAACAGCACCAGCAACATGTGCATGAAGCTCGGTGCGTTCACCAGATAGGTCAGCGCCGGATACGCGGTGGCAAGGGTCAGCAGAGCCATGGCAATCAATACCGGACGCCGGCCTATACGGTCGGACAACGCGCCCCCGATCGGCAGCCAGATGAAATTCGAGACACCCACCAGCAAGGTCACCAACAATGCATCGGATGTGCTGAGGTGCAGCACGGTTTTGCCAAAGGTCGGTGCATAGACCGTGATCAGGTAGAACGCAGTGGTGGTCAGCGCGACCATCATCATCCCGGCGAACACGATGACCCAGTTCTGTGCCAGGGTACGGAACACATCAGCCATGCTTGGCCGGTGTTTGCGCGCAGCGAATTCCTCGGTTTCTTCCAGGTTGCGCCGAAGGAAAAAAATGAACGGCACGATCATGCAGCCGACGAAAAACGGAATCCGCCAGCCCCAGTCGGCGATCATCGCGGGCGCCATCCATTGGTTGAGCCCATAGCCCAGCGCCGCCGCAACGATGATTGCTACCTGCTGGCTGCCAGACTGCCAACTGGTGAAAAAGCCCTTGTTGCCGGGGGTGGCGATCTCGGAGAGGTACACCGACACACCACCCATTTCCGCTCCGGCCGAGAAGCCTTGAAGCAATCGGCCAATCAGCACGATGGCAGGTGCGAATAACCCGATGGTTTCGTAGCCGGGCACCAACACAATCAGAATCGTGCCGCTCGCCATGATCGACAGTGTGACAATCAACCCTTTGCGCCGGCCCACGTCATCGATGTACGCACCCAGTACGACGGCTCCCAGTGGGCGCATCAGAAAGCCTGCACCAAACACGGCGAAGGTCATCATCAAGGACGCGAACTCGCTGCTGGCGGGGAAGAACACCGCAGCGATCTGTGTGGCGTAAAAGCCGAAAAGGAAGAAGTCGAACTGTTCGAGGAAGTTGCCCGAGGTGACCCGGAAAATCGCACTGGCGCGGGAGCGCCCGGTCGGGATTGATGTTGTCATTGACGTGTACTCCACCGCTTTTATGACGTGCCCGCCTGGACGCGGAGCACGGTTCTTATTGGGGCGGATAGTGGAGCAGGAAGATCGATATGATAAGTGCATTGTTGGCATGCATTGATGCGCCAAACGGATCAATGCACTTGCGGGCGGTGCCGCTACAGATGGGCCTCGATGTGAGTAAACGCTTGCGTCACGTAGCCTTCTTTCTCACCCACGGGCGCGAAATAGTGCAGTACCTCGTGCGCCGTTTCAGTGCCCTTCAAACGTGCCAGCAACCACGCGACAAGGTACTGCGCCGACAAACACCCCCCCGCCGTGGCGACATTGCCATTGGCATAAAACGCCTGATTGACCACATTGACCCCGGCCGCCTGCACCCACGGTTTGCTGATGGAATCGGTGCACGCGGGGGCGTCGCCAAGCAGCCCGAGTTTTGCCAACAGAAAAGTGCCAGAACACTGCGCAGCCAGTAGCTGGCGGCTTGGGTCGAAGCGCAGTTGGTCCATGATCGTCGAATCCTCGGCCACTTCCCGGGTCTTCCTGCCACTGCCGACCAGCACCGCATCCGCCTGACAGGCCTCGGCCAGATCAATGTGCGCGTCGATGGTCAAACCATTCATCGACGTGACCCGCGATGTCGGCGAGGCAATGCTCACGTGCCAGTCCTTGTCGCCCAGCAGCGAAACCCGGCTGAGCATGCCGTAAGCAATCAGGGAGTCGAGTTCGTTGAAACCGTCGAAAGTCAGAATGGCGATGTGCATGGCGGTTGATCCCGGGTGTTTTTACGCAGCCTACGCCGACCCGGGGCGCAACTCCCGGTACAGTGCGGGACAGAATCATCGAAACAGTCAGGCCTGAAAGCGTTGAAGCGATTGTGGGCGCCATTCCAGTGAGGCATTTAGTCACCAGCAACAATTTGCCATGGAAGGCTATTTGAAATCGTCCGCCGTTCCAGTGAGGCTTTGGGTCGAATTTATTGACTGGATGTCAGGAGCCGCTCGTTGGAAAAGAAACCGCTTTACCGCAAGGAGAATACCCGCACGTGGGGCGTTCGGTGCAACGACCAAACCGGTGCCTACCGTCACCAACGAAACACCAAGGCTGAAGTTCTGAGTGACGCGTCACGGGGTTCGATGCACGGAACTCGCCGTTACGGGTTCGATTACACGCCTTTGTTTCGGTTTCTGTTGTCCCGCGTCGGCAAGCAATGGAATGAGGTTTTCAGTGAGGCGGTAGCCCGCCTCGACAGGCATGAACCGGTGTTCTGGATGGTTGCCCTGCGTGAAAGCGAAAGGCAGGAGACAGTTCGTCTGGGAGAGTCGAGCTATTTCAGTGGCCTATATGTCGACGACCAAGGGGATTTGCAGATCGTTAACCCGAAGCTGACGGCACAAGGCATGAAGGCGAAGTGTCAATGCTGCACCCACACGTTCAACGGCATTCTTTTTGGCCAGCGCCAAGACTGATCGGGTCATTCCACCCGGCTGTGACTGTCTATCTGATCGCCCAACCGATACTGATTATTGCCACTGCGCTTGGCTTCATACATCGCCAGGTCCGCAATATGAATCAACCGGTCCATGCTCTGTGCATGGTCCGGAAACACCGCGACGCCCAGGCTGGTGCCGATGTGGCGCTGATCGTTGCCGATGGTGATCGGTGGTGACAGTTCGACGAAGATTTTCTGAGAGATAGTGCGGGCTTCTTCCTGCAGGCAGATGTTTTTGGACAAGCCTTGAAGGATGACCACGAACTCGTCACCGCCAATGCGGGCGACGGTGTCGGTTGAGCGCAAGATCGTCTTCAAACGTGTGGCGGTGGTGATCAGGACGCGGTCGCCGGCGGCATGACCGTAGTGGTCGTTGATCGCCTTGAAACCATTGAGGTCGACAAACACCAGCGCAATCCGGGTGGCGCTGATGCGTGCTTGTTCCAGCGCTTCGGACAAGCGTTCTTCGAGCACCAGGCGATTGGGCAGGCCAGTCAATGGGTCGTAGTGAGCCAGGTGTTGCAGGTAACTGGCGGAGGCTTTTTCCTCGGTGATGTCGCGCACTACACCCATCATTTTGATGGTGGCGTCGTGGTCGTTCTTGACCACATTGCCGGTTTCTCGCAGCCAGTGAATGCTGCCGTCGGGCCAGACCACGCGGTATTCTTCGTCATGGTTTTCGCCGGTTTCCACGCAGCGCAACTCCCCGGCACGCACGCTGGCCCGGTCCTCCGGGTGTACGCAGGAACAAAACAGGGCGTAGGAGGGCGTCACTTCGCCGATCTTGAAGCCGAACATGCCGTAGATCGCATCCGACCAGTAAAGTTTTTCGGTGTCGACGTCCCAGTCCCAGGTGCCAATGCGGGCGAAATATTGGCTGCGCTTGAAGCGTTCGACATCGCCATCCTGGCGCACAGAAGGGCCCTGGGACAGGCTGGCGATCAGCGTCCGGCATTCGGCCAATTGCTTTTTCAGCGAACGTTCCCGATGGATCATCGCGATGAGCAGGGCAAGCAGGACTGAGCCGATGGCTGCGCTGGTCCAGAGCGGATTCATTCAGGGATCGCCATCATTGGGGTGTTAAACCGAGGAGGATTAGGTGTTTATGTTAGTTCACCCGGTCACCGGGTTACAGTCGCTTTCTTTGCAGCCAGCGCTAGACTTGATTGGCACGCCCTCAGCTTCGTGATCGTCCGCCTGCTGGAGATCATCTGCATGTCTCAGGTCAGTACTTCGCGGTCGAGGCGAAGCAGAAGGAAGGCAAGAAAGTCGTGGAAATGTTGTCTCACCCCGATAAAGGCGCCTGAGCAGTTGCCAGCCGGGTGATTTTCTGGGAAAACCACGCCCCTCGAATTCCGCCAACAGATGAAACATCGTCATGAATGAAGAACTGCAAATCATCGACCTCCAGCCAGGCGACGGCAAAGCCGCTGTCAAAGGCGCGCTGATCACCACCCAATACCGTGGCTGGCTGGAAGACGGCACTGAATTCGACTCTTCCTACAGCCGTGGCAAACCTTTCCAGTGCGTGATCGGCACCGGTCGGGTTATCAAGGGCTGGGACCAGGGGATCATGGGCATGCAGGTGGGCGGCAAGCGCAAATTGCTGGTGCCGGCGCATCTAGGCTATGGCGAGCGTTCGATGGGGGCGATCACGCCGAATTCGAATTTGATTTTCGAGATTGAATTGCTGGAAGTGCTGACGCGGGATGATTGACTGGCATTGGGGTTGAATCGGCGTCGGTGGGTACGTTTGGAAAACCTACTCCCGCAGCCCGATGAAGAGGTCCAATTCAGTCGGTAGCTGCTCATTGAGCGCTATTGCGATTTGTTGGACCTGCCCGGCCGTCAGTAAACAGTCCCCGTCCTCGCTTTGATCAAGATTCTTCCAGCCCAGTACACACAGTATCGCGACTTCTGACTCAGGCGGAACGGTCAGTTCGTATTTTAGAAAGTCACCTGCCTGATCATCTTTTAAAAATCCGCTTATCCAAAAAAAATGAAGGGCGTCCTGAATGGTTTTCGGGTGGTCGTGGCTGTTACAGGCAGGGTGCCCGTCGACGGATGTCGGGCTTTGAACCAAAGGTGTCTCTGTTTTACGAGCCATTAGCGTTCTTGTCTCATCCTTTAAAAACGATGTGAACGCTATATCAATGGGCATTTGATAGATGTAGGAGAGTTCTGAGATTGCGGCCGTTGTTTCAATGGCTCACCCCTGAAACGCCTCCCTATACGCATACAACCCCGGCGCACCACCCGTCATCACAAACAGCACATTGTCCCCGCGCTGGAAGCGCCCGTCCCGGAGATCGGTCACTAGCCCGGCAAACGCTTTGCCGGAATACACCGGGTCGAGCAACAGGCCTTCTGCGCGAGCCATCAAGTGCACCGCCTCGCGCATGGCCGGCGTCGGGAGGCCGTAGCCATCGCCCAACTGACTGCCGTCGATGACAATATCTGAAGCCTGAACAGTGGCGCTGCTGCCCAGCAATGCCAGTATTTCCTGAGTCAGTTGCAGGGTTCGGGCCGCCGAAGTTTCTCTGTCTGATAAAACCGAGTAGGACTTCACCAGCGAGGCACTTCGATCCAGTAGCTCAAACCCGGCCGCGAGCCCGGCGTGGGTGCCGGCGCTGCCGTTCGGCACCACGACCTGGTTGAAGGCCAGGCCGAGTTCGGTTTCCTGTTGCGCGATCTCCGCCGCGCAGCGCGCATAGCCAAGGCTGCCCAGTGGTGTCGAACCACCCGTAGGAATCACCAGCACCTTGCGTCCGGAACCCCGAAGGTGTTCGGCACGATTCTCGGCTTCGGCGAGTGAATTGCTGCCGCCGGCAAGCACGCGGAGGGTGGCGCCGAATAATTGGTCGAGCAGGATGTTGCCGTTAAGTTCGTAGTCCACTTCTGTTTTGGGCACTGAACGGGTGAGGATCAGTTCGCAGGCGATGCCGAGGCGGGCGCATGCCGCGGCGGTCAGGCGCGCATGATTGGATTGAAGGCCGCCGATGGTGAAGACCGTGTCGACCCCTGCTGCCAGCGCTGCACCGAGATGAAATTCGAGTTTGCGCAGCTTGTTGCCGCCACCGCCAATCAGCATGTGGTCATCGCGTTTGACGAACAGGCCGATGCCTCGGGCCTTCAAACCCAACTGCTGTTCAAGGCGTTCAGCGCGCTGGATTGGCGTCGGGCCTTGCAAAAGGTCGGTCCGGGCAAAAGAACTCAGAGACGTGTCCAGTAGGGTTTGCATCAATGGCGCCTCGCGGGTTTTGTTGCGGTGACTCTAGGGAGAAAGCCACTCTCGATAAACGCATCGCAGGTAATTACTCCTTTAACCTGATGTAATTAATGCAAGGTAAGGTCAGAGGATTTTTCTGATCGATTTGGATAGGCTATGGCGCGTCGTATCACCAACGCAATGGCATGGGAGGGCGCGTGTCGCCAATCAACGAATACGCGGCTGTTCAGTTGCTGGACGAGGCTTATCGGCACTGGACCGGCCAGGGGCTGCCGGCCCCTGAATCACTGACCGGGCCGGAACGCTTGCATTGGTTGCACGAGCACGCGCCTTACAGCCTGTTAGCCCATGGCACTGAAGGCGATCCCCGTTTCTTCTACGCCAATGAACAGACGCTGGCCTGTTTCAAATACGATCGCGAGCAGTTCCTTGGCATGCCGTCACGGTTCAGCGCTTCGCCGTTGGACCGAGCCATGCGCCAGTCACTGCTGGAACAGGTCACGGCGAACGGAATTGCTCATGGCTATAGCGGCTGGCGGGTGGACAGGGACGGCCATGCCTTCATGATTTACGAAGGCAAGGTCTGGACCCTGATCGATCAGCACGGCGAGCATCGGGGGCAGGCGGCATTGTTCTGGCCGGATGCAGAGTGTGTCGGGTCGTTAATGGATTGACAGGTCTCATGGCGCGTCACGAAACACCGGAACCCGGCCATTCAGCGAAGGCCGATACGCCCAGGCAAACTGCTCCAGCGCAGGTCGATGCGCCAGAATCTCCCGCAGCGTCGCACTGGCAATCCCCAACGCCAATACGTGCCCCGGACAATGATGCCTTCCGGCGCCGAAGGTAAAACTGCGACGCTGCGGGCGATCCACCAGAAAGACGTCCGCACGATCATTGAGCTGCGGATCGCGATTGGCCGACGCCAACAGCAGAAGAATCACATCGCCCGAATCAAGGCTTACCCCCTCGATTTCACACGGCGCGGCGACAAACCGGCGAGTGTTCTGTACCGACGGGTCAAAACGCTGGGTTTCGGCAATCACATCTTCTGCGCGTGCCTCCAGTAGCAATGGATGTCGAATCACTGCCAATAGCGCATTACCGATCAGTCCTGCAGTGGCATCAAACGTCTGGGAAAACAATCCGATCAGATTGGCAAACAGCGTTTCGGGGTCACCCGTAAAGCGCCCGCGAATCCCGGCGAGCAGCGGGCTCTTGTTATCCGCATCGTCGAGAAGCTCAATCAAGTAACCCCGTAAATGTTCGGCGGCAGCCTGTGCGGCATTGAGTTGCGCCTGATCGCTGAGCGGTGACAGGCACGCAACAAACTCCGCCGTCAGCTCGCTGATCGCCCGACCCTGAGCCGGCGTGAATCCCAGCAACGCCGCCACTACGCACACCGGCCCGCGAAACATGGCGTTGTATAACCCATCGGCGTGCGGCGTGATCAACCGCGCGGCCACTAGCGAATTGACTTCATCCACATCAATCAGCGCTAACCCAGGCTCAATCGCCGACCTCGGACAGCGCTGCCGTTCGCCTTCATTCATGCGCATCAATTGCCCGAATACCTTGCCCGCCATACCACCGGCAATCGCCTTGGGCACCGGTTCTTGCGCCGGTCGGACATGACAATCGGGATGCGCCAGTACAGCGGCAACGGCTCGGGCAGTGCTGGCTACCCACATATTCAGTCGTTCGTGAAAAACCAGCCCGCCTTGTGCACGTAATTGCGCGTAATAGGGATAAGGGTCGGCATGAGTCGCAGCGATGATCGGGTCCATGGGCCACAGCCTTGTTCGTGGTGGGGAAAGTGTTGCTACTATCTCCAGTCCGAAAAGCCCTTGATTCGTCCGGGAGCGAAATATGAACGTAGAACAACACGACATTGGCGTTTCTCAGGTCGCGGCAGCCATCGCGGAGCCGGCCCGGACGAAAATCCTCTGTTCGCTGATGGACGGCCACGCACGCACCAGCACCGAGCTGGCGGCGATTGCCGAAGTCAGCGCCTCTACCGCCAGCGCGCACTTGGCCAAACTCAAGGAACTGGCGCTGGTGCGGCTGCACGTGCAGGGCCGCCATCGCTATTACAGCCTGGCGGACAAGCGTGTGGCCCAGGCACTGGAAGCATTGATGGTGATTGGCCAGAACACTGCGCCGACGTTCAACTCGCGCACGCCGGATCGGCTGCAATTTGCCCGCACCTGTTACGACCACATGGCGGGGACGTTGGCGGTGTTGCTGCATGACCGGATGCTGGAGAAAGGCTGGTTGCTGGAAACCGATGAGCAGGCCTATCGGCTGAGCGACAGTGGCGAGGTGCTGTTCGAAGGATTGGGGATCGAGGTCAAGGACCTGAACACCTTGCGTCGTCGTTTCGCTTGCCCATGCCTGGATTGGAGCATGCGCCGGCCGCATCTGGGCGGCTCATTGGGTGCAGCGTTGCTGCAAACCGCGATCCAGCGCAAATGGGTGACGCAGGATCTGGACAGCCGGGCGTTGACGTTGACAGCGGTGGGGCGCAAGGCACTGAGTACGCGGTTTGACCTGATGTTACCGCCCTCAAGCGGATCGCCCGCTCCTGTTTATGAAACATCTCATGAAGTTGCTGTAAGACACTGATATATAAAAATATTAATAAGGTACAGATGAAAAAAAGCCCGGTCATCCAATGGATGGCCGGGCTTTTTTACTCAAGCGTACTGCAACGTCAGATCAAACCTTGACGATCCAGCCCGCCGGCGCTTCGATGTCGCCAGTCTGCACACCGGTCAGCTCTTTGTAGAGCTTCTGGGTGACCGGGCCGACTTCGGTTTCACTGTGGAACACGTGCAGGTGATCGTTGTAGCTGATGCCGCCGATCGGGGTGATCACGGCAGCAGTACCGCAAGCGCCGGCTTCTTTGAAGTCCGAGAGCTTGTCGATGAACACGTCGCCTTCGATCACTTCCAGGCCCAGACGCGATTTGGCCAGCTCGATCAACGACAGGCGGGTGATGCCTGGCAGTACCGACGGCGAGTTCGGGGTGACGAACTTGTTGTCGTGGGTGATCCCGAAGAAGTTGGCCGAACCGACTTCCTCGATTTTGGTGTGGGTCATCGGGTCCAGGTAGATGCAGTCGGCGTAGTGCGCTTTCTTGGCCTGGGAGCCTGGCATCAGGCTGGCGGCGTAGTTGCCACCGACCTTGGCCGCGCCGGTGCCTTGTGGGGCTGCACGGTCGAAGCTGGAGATCAGGAAGTTGTGCGGGGTCAGGCCGCCCTTGAAGTAGGCACCAACCGGAATGGCGAAGATCGAGAAGATGAACTCGGGCGCGGTACGCACGCCGATGTTGTCACCCACGCCGATCACGAACGGACGCAGGTACAGCGCGCCGCCGGTGCCGTAAGGCGGGATGAAACGTTCGTTGGCGCGGACCACGGCCTTGCACGCTTCGATGAACTGTTCGGTTTCGACGAACGGCATCAGCAGACGTGCACAGCTGCGCTGCATGCGCAGGGCATTCTGGTCCGGGCGGAACAGGTTGATCGAACCGTCCTTGCAACGATAGGCCTTCATGCCTTCGAAGCATTGCTGGCCATAGTGAAGGGCGGTGGAGCCTTCGCTGATGTGCAGCACGTTGTCTTCGGTCAGGGTGCCTTTGTCCCACTCGCCATTGCGCCAGTACGACAAGAAACGCTTGTCTGTCTTGATGTAGTCAAAACCCAGCTTGTCCCAATTAATGCTTTCGTTACCCATGACACCCTCTATCACTGAACAACCGTCGAAACGGTTCAAGGCTTCTGACGTTTTTTGGATGGGGACAACAATACTTCATTCCGGACCCATTTCGCAGCCTGCAATTCGATCTCTGCGACCATCGATACGTCCCGGTGTAGCAGCTGTCGAGCCCCGCGAGGCAGCGTCCGGCGACGAAGTCGTCGTAATCCGGCTGGCTCGGTGTGCCTGACAGCACTGGGTCGCAGGTCTTGCGACGACTTCGTCGCCGGCCGCTGCCTCGCGGGGCTCGTCAGCTGCTACAAGGTATTGCGTACGGTTTTACAGGTGCAGCGCGTGGCCAAGGGCTCGCAACGCTGCTTCCTGCACGGCCTCGCCCAAGGTCGGATGCGCGTGGATGGTGCCGCCGATGTCTTCCAGGCGCGCGCCCATTTCCAGGCTCTGGGCGAAGGCCGTGGACAGCTCGGAAACCCCGACGCCCACCGCTTGCCAGCCGACAATCACATGATTGTCCCGACGAGCGACCACCCGCACGAAGCCGCTTTTCGATTCCAGCGTCATCGCCCGGCCATTGGCCGCGAACGGGAAGCTCGAAACGATGCAGTCCAGACCCGCCGCCTTGACCTCGTCCGGGGTCTGGCCGACCACCACCAGTTCCGGGTCGGTAAAGCACACGGCGGCAATGGCGGTAGGGTTGAACTCGCGGGTTTTACCGCTGATCAGTTCAGCCACCATCTCGCCCTGAGCCATGGCCCGGTGCGCGAGCATTGGTTCGCCGCTCAGGTCACCGATGGCGTACACGTTGCGCATGCTGGTCTGGCAGCGGTTGTCGATCTTGATCGCCGAGCCGTTCATGTCCAGGTTCAGCGCTTCGAGGTTCCAGCCCTGGGTGTTCGGTTTGCGACCCACGGCGACCAGCACCTGATCGGTTTCCAGGTTCAGGGTGTCGCCGTTTGGATCAAGAACTTTAAGAGAATTGTTCGAAGAATCAAAGCCTTGAACGCTATGCTTCAAGTAAAGCTTCACGCCGAGTTTTTTCAGTTCGTCGTGTACCGGCTGAGTCAGTTCAGCGTCGTAAGCCGGCAGGATCCGCTCCTGTGCCTCGACTACGCAGACGTCGGCGCCGAGCTTGCGATAGGCAATCCCCAGTTCCAGACCGATGTAGCCGCCACCGACCACGGTCAGTCGCTTGGGCACGGACGTCGGCGCCAGGGCTTCGGTGGAGGAGATGATCGGACCGCCAATCGGCAGCATCGGCAGGTTCACGCTTTTCGAACCGGTGGCCAGCACCAGGTGCTCGCACTGAATGCGCGTGTCGCCAACCTCGACGGTTTTACCATCGATCACCTTGGCCCAGCCTTGAATGACCTGGACCTTGTTCTTTTTCAGCAGCGCCGCGACGCCAGTGGTCAGGCGATCAACGATGCCGTCCTTCCACTCGACGCTCTTGCTGATGTCGAGGGTTGGTGCCGAAACGCTGATGCCCAAGGCTGAATGCTGGCTGTGGTGTTGCGTCTGGTGAAACTGCTCAGCGACGTGGATCAGCGCTTTCGACGGGATGCAGCCGATATTCAGGCATGTACCGCCCAGCGATTCACCTTCCACCAGAATGGTCGGGATGCCCAACTGACCGGCTCGGATCGCGGTCACATAACCGCCGGGGCCGCCGCCGATGATCAGCAGTGTGGTGTTCAGAGATTGCATGCCTTACTCCACAAACAGGGTAGCGGGTTGTTCGAGCAAGCCGCGAACGGCCTGGATGAATTGCGCCGCGTCCATGCCGTCGACCACACGGTGATCGAAGGAACTGGAGAGGTTCATCATCTTGCGGATCACGATCTGGCCTTTGACGACCATTGGGCGCTCGACGATTTTGTTGACGCCGACAATCGCCACTTCCGGCAGGTTCAACACCGGGGTGCTGACAATGCCGCCCAACGCACCGAGGCTGGTCAGGGTGATGCTCGAACCGGACAGTTCATCACGGCTGGCCTTGCCATTGCGTGCGGCGGTGGCCAAACGGGAGATTTCAGTCGCGCTGTCCCACAGGCTGCGGGCTTCGGCATGACGCACCACCGGCACCATCAAGCCGATGTCGGCCTGGGTGGCGATGCCCACATGCACCGCGCCGAGGCGGGTGATGACTTGGGCTTCGTCGTCATAACGGGCGTTGATCTGCGGGAAATCACGCAGGGCAACGACCAGGGCACGGACCAGGAACGGCAGCAAGGTCAGCTTGCCGCGAGTCGCACCGTGTTTTTCGTTCAGGTGCGCGCGCAATTCTTCGACGGCGGTGACGTCGATTTCTTCAACATAACTGAAGTGTGCTGCACGCTGGGTGGCGTCCTGCATGCGCTGGGCGATCTTGCGGCGCATGCCGATGACCGGGATTTGTTCTTCGTCGTTACGCTGGGCGTAAGCAGAGGGCACGGTCGATGCATTCGACTGACCCTGCGCCAGATAGGCGTCGAGGTCTTCGTGCAGCACGCGACCGGCAGGGCCGCTGCCACGCAGCAGACGCAATTGAATGCCGAGGTCCAGCGCGTGTTTGCGCACGGCCGGGGAGGCCAGCGGGCGTTCGTCGGCCTCGCGTGCCACCATTGGGGCCTGGCAGGCAGCCACTCGCGGCGCTGCGGCAGCGACGGGTTTGCTGGCGATAACGGGTTCAACTTTAGGGGCTGCAACCGGTGCTTCTTTAACAGGGGCTGGCTGGGACGACTCTTTAACGTTGCCCGCGCCTTCCACTTCGATGCTGATCAGGATGCTGCCAACCGCCATGACTTCGCCAGGCACACCGCCCAGCGCAATCACCTTGCCGTGGACGGGGGAAGGGATGTCGACCATCGCCTTGTCGGTCATCACATCGGCCAGTACCTGATCTTCGACGACCAGATCGCCGACCTTGACGTGCCACTGTGACAATTCAACTTCTGCAATGCCTTCACCAATGTCCGGCATTTTAATAACGTGCGTGCCCATTCAGACCTCCATAACCCGATGCAAAGCCGCGCCCACACGGGACGGACCAGGGAAATACGCCCACTCTTGTGCGTGCGGGTAGGGGGTGTCCCAACCGGTGACGCGTTCGATAGGCGCTTCCAGGTAGTGGAAGCAATGCTCTTGCACCAGGGCGACCAGTTCGGCGCCGAAGCCGCAGGTGCGGGTCGCTTCGTGAACGACTACGCAGCGTCCGGTTTTCTTCACCGATTTGACGATGGTCTCCAGGTCCAGCGGCCAAAGGCTGCGCAGGTCGATGACTTCAGCGTCGATGCCGGTTTCTTCAGCGGCCACTTGCGAGACGTAAACGGTGGTGCCGTAGGTCAGGATGGTCACGTCCTTGCCCGGACGGGCGATGGCGGCGACGTCCAGCGGCACGGTGTAGTAGCCGTCCGGCACTTGTGCGGCCGGGTGTTTCGACCATGGGGTAACCGGGCGGTCGTGGTGGCCGTCGAACGGGCCGTTGTACAGGCGTTTTGGCTCAAGGAAGATCACCGGGTCATCGTTTTCGATGGAGGCAATCAGCAAGCCCTTGGCGTCGTATGGGTTGGACGGCATGACCGTGCGCAGACCGCACACCTGAGTGAACATCGCCTCGATGCTCTGGCTGTGGGTCTGGCCGCCGTAGATACCGCCGCCGCAAGGCATGCGCAGGGTCATCGGTGCGGTGAACTCACCGGCCGAGCGATAGCGCAGGCGGGCGGCTTCGGAAATGATCTGGTCCGATGCCGGGTACACGTAGTCGGCGAACTGAATCTCGGCCACCGGGCGCAGGCCATAGGCGCCCATGCCCACGGCGACACCGACGATGCCGCTTTCGGAGATCGGCGCGTCGAACACCCGGGAAGTGCCGTACTTGTTCTGCAAACCTTCGGTGCAACGGAACACGCCACCGAAGTAACCGACGTCCTGGCCGAAGACCACGACGTTGTCGTCACGCTCAAGCATCACATCCATGGCCGAGCGCAGGGCCTGGATCATGGTCATGGTGGTCGTGGTCATGGCAGTTTCCGGCTTGATATTGTTGTTGTGGTCGTTCATGTCAGATCCCCAACTCTTGACGCTGGCGCTTCAAGTGCTCCGGCATCTCTTTGTAGACGTCTTCGAACATGGTCGCGGCGCTTGGAATCTGGCCACCGGCGAGGGTGCCGTACTGTTCGGCTTCTTTCTGCGCGGCGATGACCTGGGCTTCCAGTTCGGCGCTGACGGCGGTGTGTTCCTCTTCGGACCAGTGACCGATCTTGATCAGGTGCTGCTTGAGGCGGGCAATCGGGTCGCCCAGCGGGAAGTAGCTCCAGTCGTCGGCAGGACGGTACTTGGACGGGTCATCGGAGGTGGAGTGGGGGCCGGCGCGGTAGGTGACCCATTCGATCATGGTCGGGCCGAGGTTGCGGCGGGCGCGTTCGGCGGCCCAGGCAGACGCCGCATAGACTGCGACGAAATCGTTGCCATCAACCCGCAGGGAGGCAATGCCACAACCGACGCCACGACCGGCGAACGTGGTGGCTTCACCACCGGCAATCGCCTGGAAGGTGGAGATCGCCCACTGGTTGTTGACCACGTTGAGGATCACCGGCGCACGGTACACGTGGGCGAAGGTGAGGGCGGTGTGGAAGTCTGATTCAGCGGTGGCGCCGTCACCGATCCAGGCCGAAGCGATTTTGGTGTCGCCCTTGATCGCCGAGGCCATGCCCCAGCCCACACCCTGTACGAATTGGGTGGCGAGGTTGCCGGAAATGGTGAAGAAACCGAAGTCTTTGACCGAATACATGATCGGCAGCTGACGGCCCTTGAGCGGATCGCGCTCGTTGGACAGCAGTTGGCAGATCAGGTCCACCAGCGGCACGTCTCGCGCCATCAGGATGCTTTGCTGGCGGTACGTCGGGAAGCACATGTCATCAACGTTCAGCGCCAGGGCCTGGCCGCTGCCGATGGCTTCTTCGCCGAGGCTCTGCATGTAGAACGACATTTTTTTCTGACGCTGGGCGACCACCATGCGGTTGTCATAGATCCGCGTCTTGAGCATGGCACGCATGCCCTTTCGCAGGATCTCGACCGGTACGCCTTCAGCCCACGGACCGAGGGCATTGCCCTGGTCGTCGAGCACGCGAATGAGCCCTTTGGCCAGGTCGGCGGTGTCGGCGGGTTCGACGTCGATGGAAGGTTTGCGCACCGTGCCGGCGTCGGTCAGACGCAGGTAGGAGAAGTCGGTTTTGCAGCCAGGACGGCCCGATGGTTCGGGAACGTGCAGTTGCAGCGGTTCGTACGCTTGGTTCATGGCTTCTACGCTCGATCTTGTGAATTTCTTGTAGTGAGCTGACCGTCATTCTTCTGTGGAAGAAATCTTGTCCTACAACAATCATAGGCCCGGCGAAGAAGAATATTTATCTCTGTTTCGTTGCACTGGAGATCATTTGGGGATAAAAAATCTGCATATACAAAAAAAACAGGTGGTTTTGTCTCATGCGCAAATTGGACCGTACTGATATCGGCATTCTCAACAGCCTTCAGGAGAATGCGCGCATCACCAACGCCGACCTCGCACGCTCGGTCAACTTGTCGCCGACACCGTGCTTCAACCGGGTCAAGGCGATGGAAGAACTGGGCTTGATTCGTGAGCAAGTGACGCTACTGGATGCCGATCTGCTTGGGCTGCACGTCAATGTGTTCATTCACGTGAGCCTGGAGAAGCAGGTGGAAGAAGCGTTGCAGCATTTTGAGGAGGCGATCTCGGATCGCCCGGAAGTGATGGAGTGCTATTTGATGGCTGGCGACCCGGACTATTTGATCCGGGTGCTGGTGCCTACCATTCAGTCGCTGGAGCGCTTCATGATGGATTTCCTGACCAAAGTCCCTGGCGTTGCGAACATCCGTTCAAGCTTCGCCCTCAAGCAAGTGCGCTACAAAACCGCACTGCCATTGCCGGCCAACGGCCTGACCCTTTCGAGCTGACCCCGTCCCCGTAGCAGCTGACGAGCCACGCGAGGCAGCGTCCGGCGGCGCAGCCGTCGCAAACCTGGCCATCGAGTTTTGTCAGGTAAACCGCAGACGCAGCCTCGCGGTGCTCGACAGCTGCTACGAAGGGTGGGGAGTCAGCGTGGAAGTAATCGAACGTCAGAGTTTATTGATGGGGATTTTCAGGTACGTCACGCCATTGTCCTCAGGCGGCGGCAGATTCCCGGCCCGCACATTCACCTGAATCGCCGGCAGCAGAAGGTTCGGCATGCCCAACCCGGCGTCGCGGCGCGTGCGCATTTCAACGAAGGCGGTCTCATCAATGCCGTCATGCACGTGAATGTTGCTTTTACGCTGTTCGCCGACCGTGGTCATGCACTGGGATTCGCGGCCTTCGGGCGGGTAATCGTGACAGATGTAAAGACGCACGCTGGCCGGAAACGCCAGTAATTTCTGGATCGAGGTAAACAACTGATTCGCGTTGCCGCCGGGAAAGTCGCAACGCGCGGTGCCCACATCCGGCATGAACAGGGTGTCGCCCACCAGAATCACATCGCCGTCGACCAGGTAAGCCATGTCCGCCGGCGTGTGGCCGGGTACGTGCAGGGCGGTGGCCTTGAGGTTGCCGATCATGAACGACTCATCCGGTGCGAACAGATGATCGAACTGCGAGCCGTCAATGCGAAATTCCGGCTCCAGGTTGAACAGGTTTTTGAACACGCCCTGAACCAGGCTGATCGACTGGCCAATCGCAATGTTGCCGCCCAGCTCGCGGCGCAGGTAAGGCGCGGCAGACAAGTGATCGGCATGGGCGTGGGTTTCCAGCAGCCATTGCACCTGCAAATGATGTTCACGAGCAAAGGCGATGATCTTGTCGGGTTGGGTGGTCGCGGTCCGCCCGGCCGCCGGGTCGTAATCGAGCACCGGGTCGACGATGGCGCAGTGGCCGCCATCGGTTTCATAAATCACGTAGCTATAGGTCGACGAGGCGGGGTCGAGGAAGGCTTTGATCAGGGCAGGCATGGTGAGCGTTTCTTACTGGGCGAGTGCTGAGGGTAGATTCATTTTCCCCGCATTGGCCAGCCCGGATTAATTCAAATGATGAAAAAATCTGCGCGGGCTCTATCCTGTCAGTCATCGATACCGGGCGGTCCCGGCTTTTTTTCGCAGATCACGAGTGGTTTATGTTGCTGGCGAGTTTTTTTGGGGTGGTCATGGGCCTGGTCCTCGGGTTGACCGGGGCCGGTGGCGGCATTCTTGCGGTGCCGGCCCTGGTATTGGGGCTGGGCTTGACCATGACCCAAGCGGCACCCGTCGCCTTGTTTGCCGTGGGCAGTGCGGCGGCGGTCGGGGCGATTGACGGATTGCGGCATGGCCTGGTGCGTTATCGCGCGGCGTTGCTGATCGCGTTACTCGGCGCGGTGTTTTCACCGGTCGGCATTTACTTCGCCCATCAGTTGCCGGAAAAAATCCTGATGGTCCTGTTCAGTATGCTGATGGTCATGGTTGCCTGGCGGATGCTGCGACGTGAACGCAAGGACGAAGGGCCAAGCGATCACGGCCACGCCAACTGGGGCCAGAAAAACTGCATGCTCGATCAGCAGACCGGGCGTTTTTCCTGGACTGCCAAATGTACGGCGACCTTGGCCGCGCTCGGCGCGGTTACCGGTGTGGTGTCGGGGCTGCTTGGGGTGGGCGGCGGTTTTCTGATTGTCCCGGCGTTCAAGCAGCTCACTGATGTGCAGATGCGCGGCATCGTTGCCACTTCCTTGATGGTGATCAGCCTGATTTCCGCCATCGGCGTGATCGGTGCGTTTCATGCCGGCGTGCGAATCGACAGTCTCGGCGCAATCTTCATCGTCGCCAGCATCGTCGGCATGATCGTTGGCCGCAAGCTTTGTGCGCATGTGCCGGCCCGGGCGCTGCAGGTGGGCTTTGCCAGCATCTGCATGGTGATTGCGGCTTATATGCTGTTCAGAGTAGGCGTTTAGCCAGTACTGAGGTCTATGACTTCCAAGTGGGTCAACAGACCTACACCTTGAGTTCCGGGCCGTGCCGACGGCCGGTCTTACACCGTAGTTGTCATGCGTTCCCGGCCCTGCCAAAGCACTTGAGCACCGCTCCCAAGGCAGCGTATGGCGCCGCCGGTCACCTTTCGATAATCGCTTCCGACACCTCGTCCCCTGTCGCGGAGCGCGCCATGTACAACAATAAGAACGTCAAGCATCGCTTTTTACCCCTCTTCATCGCCAGCCTGTCCGGCCTTGGCCTGAGCTCAATGGCCGAGGCCGAGATCATGCTGTATGACAAGGACCAGACCACATTCTCGACCGACGGCTACATCAACGCATTTTATGTGAACAGCGATGTCGACCGTGCCGGTGATCAGTTCGACCGCCGACAGGCACGCGTCAAGATGGGGTTCCTGCCCAACTACCTGGGCTTCAACATGGGCAAGCAGGTCGATGACCTGAAGCTCGGTGCCCGGGCTTCGTTTTGGGTGACCATCAACGACAGCCAAACCAACGGCACCGACACCGCCATCGATGTGCGGCAGTTCTACGGTACGGTGGCAAACGCTGAGTGGGGTGAAGTGCTGATCGGCAAGGACTTCGGCCTGTTTGCCCGCTCCAACATCCTGCTCGATGAAATGCTCGCCGGTTACGGTCAGGTCAGCGATACCTTGGGGTTGGTGGATGGCGGCGGCGTCTCGTTCGGCAACATCGGCACCGGGTATCCGTATCCGTTCCCGACATCGCAGATCACCTACCGCACGCCGGTCATGGACGGTTTGCGCGTAGCGGTCGGGATCATGGACCCGGTTGATACCAACGACAGCAGCCCGACGGGCAAGGCTTATCAGGAAAACCCGCGCACCGAGAGCGAGATCACGTACCAGTTCGACGTCGCCGGGGCGAAGATCTACAGCTGGGTCAATGGCAGTTACCAGACTTCGGACAATACCGACTCCACCGTCAACACAGTCACCTCTAAAGGGGTTGGCTATGGCGTGCAGGCGAAGATGGGCGGGTTGTCACTCACTGGGTCCGGGTTCCAGGCCAAAGGCATCAATCCGTTCTTCACCAACAACGCCGGCGAGCCAACCTTGCGCAACGTCGACAGCGACGGATACCTGCTGCAAGGTTCCTACAAGCTGGGCAAAAACCGCCTGGCCCTGTCCTACGGCAAGACCAACGATGATGGCAATGGCGTGGTCGGCAGTGGCGCGGACTACGAAACGCGCGGTATTGCGCTGTTCCATGACGTGAATGACAACCTCAAACTTGTCGCCGAGTACAACCAGTTCGAAATCAACGGTCATGACACCAGCGCCCAGAACGAAAACACCGATACCGTTGCGGTGGGGGCCGTGTTGACCTGGTAACCCTTGGTCGTGACCCTGGCTGTGCGCATCGCAGCCGGGGTCTCGACCCTTCTCATCCCATCGAAGTGGTTACCCGCTACCCAAGTAGCATTCGTTACGACCCGCAGGCTTCGTACACTCATGCCTCATATCTACGCACCTGCGGGGGGCGATCATGGAGCAGGCCCAAGGCGCAGGCATTGTCAGCGCAATGTCCCAAGCCACCGATGCCCGGCAAGTGGCGCAAGAACTGGCGCGGCAATTGTTGCACCCGCATCTGGGTTTCGTGCTGTTTTTCTGTTCCGCCGAGTATGACTTGCAGGCGCTAGGGCAGGCCTTGCAACACAGCTTCGGCGGTATTCGTCTGGTGGGTTGCACCAGCGCCGGGGAAATCACCCCGCTGGGCTATGGGCGCAATTGCGTGACGGCAGTGGGTTTTGATCATCGGCACTTCTCCATTGCGGTCGAGCTGATCGACGAAATGGAACACTTCAGCCTGATCGATGCCCAGCAAATGGTCGAGCGTCTGGTCAGTGGCTGTCGCAGTAACACCCTGGCCCCGATCAAGGGCAACAGCTTTGCCCTGACGTTGCTCGATGGTTTGTCCAGCCGTGAAGAAATGGTCCTCGCGGCGCTCAGTGCCGCGTTGGGCGACATTCCGCATTTTGGCGGTTCGGCCGGTGACGACAATTACCTGACCCATACCCACGTTTACTTCGACGGCGAATTCCACAGCGGCGCGGCAGTGGTGGTGCTGGTCAATACCTGGCTGGATTTTGAAGTGTTCACCACCCACCACATTCTGCCCAGGGCCGAAAAACTGGTGGTCACCGGGGCCGACAGCGCCTCGCGCCGAGTCTATGAACTCAACGCCGAACCGGCCGCCGCCGAGTACGCCCGGCACATTGGCGTTCCGGTTGATGAGCTGGATCACCGGATCTTTGCTGCACACCCCTTGGCCGTGCGCATCAACGAACAGTATTACGTGCGCGCCATTCAGCAGGTGCACCCGGACTTGAGCCTGAGTTTTTACTGCGCCGTGGAGAACGGCATCGTGCTCACCGCCATGACCCCAGGCCCGATGTTGCCGAACCTGCAAAACCTGTTCGAGGGGTTACAGGAGCGCTTGGGCGACTTGTTGCTGACCATCGGTTGTGACTGCTTTCTCAGGCGTCTGGAGCTGGAAGACGACGGCAGTCTCGAAGCAATCGGAACGTTTTTGCGCGAGCAGCGGGTGATGGGTTTCAACACCTACGGAGAACAGTTCAATGGCATGCACATCAACCAGACCTTCACCGGCGTTGCCATTGCCCGAGGTCGGTCCCCGGGGCACCGCTGAACTCCAGGCAGAAGTCGCCAGCCTGCTGCACGATAACCACAAACTTCAACGCATCAACGCGGCGCTGATCGAGCGCATCGAGTCCGGCATCACGCGCGGCAACGATCCATATGCGGCGTTCCAGCACTCAGTGGTGCTGGCCGAGCAGGTGCGTGAGCGCACCGATGCCTTGAACCAGGCCATGGCCGAACTCAAGGCTGGCAATCATTTGCTCAGTGAGGCACGCCTGCGCGCCGAAACGGCGCATCGACATCTGATCGATGCCATCGAGAGCATTTCCGATGCCTTTGTATTGTTCGACGCCGACCAGCGAATTGTCTTGTTCAACAGCCGCTTCAAGGCGTTCTGGAGCAACAGCCGGGTGCGGATCAACGCGGGCATGCGCCTGACCGAGGTCAAGCGCCTGATGATGAACAACGGGTTGTTCACCGAAGAACCGCGTGGCAATGCTGACGAGAGCCTGCTCTATCGCCTGCTGAACGGACGTTGGCTGCAGGTCAGCGAGCGGCCGACTCAGGAAGGCGGGCGGGTCATCCTGTTCACCGACATTACTGACGTCAAACTCAGCGAAACCGTGCGCCGCGAGCAGGCCGTGGCGCAGAAATCGCATTTGTTGCAGCGGGCGGTCGATAACCTGTCCCAAGGGGTGGCCATGGTCAACGCCGACGGCATCCTGGAGTTGTGGAACCGGCGCTTTCTCGAATTGAGCGGCCTGGCACCGGTTGCTGCCCATCGACCGTTTGCCGAAGTGATCGCCGACACGGAGTTGAATTTGCTCACCCCGGCCAGTCGCGATGGCAACGGCCGGCCTGTACAGGAATGCGAACAACGCCTCTATGACGGCCGGGTCCTGGAGATCCGCACGCATCCGCTGCCCACTGGCGGATTCGTCAACACCTTCACCGACATCACCGAGCGCTACCAGCACGCCGAAGCACTGAGTGAAAGCGAGCGCTGGATTCGCCTGATCACCGACCACGTCCCGGCGCTGATTGCCTACCTCAATGCCGATCTGGTGTACGAATTCACCAACAAAGTCTACGAAGAATGGTACTGCTGGCCCCGTGGCGTGATGCTCGGTCAGAGCCTGCGTGAAGTGCACAGCGAACAGCATTACCAGCGCCTGGAGTCTTACGTGGCCCGGGCATTGGCCGGTGAGAGCGTCACGTTCGAGTTCGCCGAGACCAACGTCAATAATCAGGAACGCTACATGCTGCGCTCCTATGTGCCCAATCGACTGGCTACAGGGGAGGTGGTGGGGATTTTCGTGTTGATTCGCGACATCACCGAACGCCGCCGCACCGCTGAGGCGTTGCACCAGGCGTACCAGAATCTTGAGCTGCGGGTGTGCGAACGCACGGCGGAACTGACCACCCTCAATGACCAGTTGTTGCGTGAAATCGATGAGCGTCGTCGGGTGGAATCCCGTTTGCGCGAGGCCAAGCTTGAAGCCGAGCAGGCCAACCTGTCGAAGACCAAGTTTCTGGCGGCGGTCAGCCATGACCTGCTGCAACCGCTGAACGCCGCACGATTGTTCACCAGTGCATTGATGGAGCGGCGCGAGCCCATCTCCAACGAAATTCTGGTGCGCAATGTCAGTAACTCCCTGGAAGACGTGGAAAACCTGTTGGGCACGCTGGTGGATATTTCCAAGCTCGATGCCGGGGTGATCAAGGCCGATATTGCGCCGTTCGCCCTGAGCGAACTGTTGGAAAACCTGGCGGCTGAATACACCCAGGTGGCGCGCAGCGAGGGCCTTGAACTGCGCTTTGTTGCCTGTTCGGCCTTGGTGCGCAGTGACATCCAGCTATTGGCGCGCATCCTGCGCAATTTGTTGAGCAATGCGATTCGTTACACCTACAGCGGTCGTGTGGTGTTGGGCTGCAGACGCCATCACCAGCGGTTATTGATTCAGGTCTGGGACACGGGCATGGGCATCGCCGAACATCGCCTGGAAGAGATTTTTCAGGAGTTCAAACGCGGTGACGTGCAGCGTCCGGATCAGGATCGCGGCCTGGGACTGGGCCTGGCGATTGTCGAGAAAATTGCCGGCATTCTCGGGCATCGCATCCAGGTGCGCTCCTGGCCGGGCAAGGGTTCGATGTTCTCGGTCGAAGTGCCGTTGAGTGCAACAGCGCCCAAGCCTCAGCCGACGTTGCAGATGAGCGAGCCGATGCTTGAGCGCTTGCGCGGCGCGCGGGTATGGGTGCTGGACAACGACGCGACCATTTGCGCCGGTATGCGCACGTTGCTGGAAGGGTGGGGTTGTCGGGTGGTCACGGCGCTGTCGGAAGAGGATCTGGCCCGGCAAGTGGACAACTACCACGCCGAGGCCGACCTGCTGATCGCGGACTACCATCTGGACAACGATCAGAACGGTGTCGACGCCGTCGCCCGGATCAACGCCCGTCGGGCTTCACCAATCCCGGCAATGATGATCACGGCCAACTACAGCAATGAACTCAAACTGCAAATCCGCGAGTTGGGCCATACCCTGATGCACAAACCGGTGCGGCCAATGAAACTCAAGACCGCGATGAGCCATCTACTCGGCAGGCCTTGAAGGCTTGCTCCCATAAGGGTCGCGTTGTACCTGTGGGAGCGAGCTTGCTCGCGATGGGGGCGACGCGGTCCATCGGTTGCCGCTAATTTCAACGCCGCAAATAAGACCCGAAATCAATATCCCCGGCACTCAAGATCGCCTGCACCCGGTTGTGCACGTTGAGTTTGCGCAGGATCGCCGAGACGTGGGCCTTTACCGTGGTTTCGGCAATTTCCAGGGTGTAGGCGATCTGCTTGTTCGACTCACCTTTGGTCATGCGTTCGAGCACCTGCAATTGCTTGCGGGTCAGGGCCTGGAGCAGTTCGGGCGGGAAGCTCGGGGTGTCGTTCATCCGCCGGTGAGTGCTGCTTTTGGTCGTGCGAATGATGTCCGGGGGCAGGTAGACATTGCCGTTGAGGATTTGCTGGATGGCGTCGGTCATCTGCGTGCGTGGCGAAGACTTGGTGATGAAGCCCACGGCGCCGTAAGTGATGGCTTGCAGGACGATTTGTTTGTCCTGCTCGGCGGAGACAATCACCACCGGAATGGTGGGCGCCTCGTTGCGCAGGTTGATCAGGCCATTGAGACCATGCATGCCGGGCATGTTCAGGTCGAGCAGGATCAGGTCCAGGTCGTCGTGTTCCTGAGTGAGCGCCAGGGCACTGTCGAGGTCGGCCGTTTCCATGACTTCGCTGTTCGGGAAACCATCGCTGATGACGTTATGAATTGCTTCGCGGAACAGCGGGTGATCGTCGGCAATCAGAATTTTGTACATAGCCTTTCACCTCATTATTTTGATTATGGTGTGGCAACAACGCGCCAGCGTAAAGGTCAGGGGAAAGGTTCGGGCCGGGCGGGCGTCACGGGCAGGTTTGCCGCTTGCCAGGCGTCCAGGCCGTCGCGATACCAATACAACGTCTTATAGCCCATGGTGGCGGCACGTTTAACCGCGTTCCAGCTCAACCAGCAGTCGGAGCGGCAATAGAAGACCAGCGGTTGCGCCGGATCGCCGGCGGTCAATGCCTTCAGGTTTCGCGCAAAGTAAGCCTGCCAGTCGGGCGTCAGGTTGCCGTCGCCGGTATTGGCCAGCCAATGACTGCCGGGCAGGTTTTCATGGGGCTGGTCTTCGATAAAACGCCCTTGCAGCCATTGGCGGCGATAGACGTCGATCAGAATCGGGGCAGGGGTTTGACTGAGCAGGTCTTGCAGGGCAGGGGTGTCAATCAGCGTCGCGCCTTGCAGGCTGTTGGGCGTCGGGCTGCGGTACAGGTCGATGCGATAGCCATCGGGCGAAAACAGCGCTGGCTCAGCCTGCGCGGTGCCCAGCAACAGGCTCAGCGACAGCGCAGCGAGAGTAGGGCGCAACAGACAACGTCGGGCACGCGGCATGGGTTCAATCCTTATAGTTATGAACCTATTACATGCCAGTCGGGGTGCGTTGGGAATGAGACGATAGACAGGTAAACCCGTACTAAAGTAGTAATTTTGCCGTGTTCAATGAAGATCAACGGTGCGGCGCTGTGTCATTAGCCGGCTTTGCGCAAGGCCGCATGCTGCGGGTTGAAGGTGAGCACGGCGAGTAACGTGAACATCACGGTCAGCCCCCCACACACCGCCAGGGCGAGCGGATTGAAGCGTTCATAAAGGGCAAACCGCACCAGCTCCACCGCATGAGTGAACGGGTTCATCGCGCACAGCCAGTACAACCACTCGTTAGCCTCACGCATTTTCCACAGCGGATACAGCGCCGATGAGAGGAAAAATAGCGGGAAGATCACGAAATTCATCACCCCGGCAAAGTTCTCCAATTGGCGAATGGCGTTCGACAGCAACAGGCCCAGTGCGCTGAGCATCAACGCCACCAGCAACAGCGCGGGCAGGGCAATCAACAAACCCATGGCCGGTGGCTGCACGCCGTAAACCCAGGCAATCGCCAAAAAGGCATAGACCTGCAGCAGTGAAATCAGTGAAGTGGCCAACAGCTTGCTGCACAGCAGAAAGGTTCGCGGCAGCGGGCTGGTCAGCAGCACGCGCATGCTGCCCATTTCGCGGTCGTAAACCATCGACAGCGAGCCTTGCATGCCGTTGAACAGCAGAATCATGCAGGCAAGGCCAGGGATGATGTAGACCTCGTACGGAATGTAGGTGTCGTAGGGCTCGATGATCGCGATGCCCAGGGCCGCCCGGAAACCGGCGGCGAACACGAGTAGCCACAACAGCGGCCGTACCAGCGCACTGAGAAATCGCGTGCGCTGCAACACAAAGCGCAGCCATTCGCGCAACACGATGCCGCTAAAACATTGCCAGTAAGCATTCATCGAGCAACTCCTGTGGTCGCCAACGTGGTCAGGCGGGTGAAGACTGAGCCGAGGTCTGCGCCGTATTCCAGGCTCAATTCACTGGCCTGTCCGCTGGCCACCAACCGGCCCAGATGGAGAATCAGCAAATCGTCGCCGGCCTGCACTTCGTCCAGTAAATGAGTGGCCCAGAGCACGCTGATGTGGTGCTCGCGGCACAGGTTGCGAATGTGCTGGTTGAGCGCCAGGCGACTGGCGGGATCGAGCCCTGCACTGGCTTCGTCAAGCAGCAACAGGCGCGGCTCATGCAATAGGGCGCGGGCGATTTCCACCCGACGGCGATGACCGCCATTGAGTTCGCGCACCCGTTCGTGGCGGCGTTCAGTCAGGGCTTGACGGGTCAACTCGGCGTCGACACGAATGCCGGTCTGGCGCCGCGACAAGCCGTGCAACGCCGCGTGATAACGCAGGTTCTGCTCGACGCTGAGGTCCAGGTCCAGCGTGCTTTGCTGAAACACCACACCTAACTGCTTGAGTGCCGGGCGAGGTGCCTGGCGCAATGAATTCCCACCGACCCGGATGTCACCGTGTTGCAGGTCATAGAGCCGGGTCAGCAGGGCGATCAGGGTCGATTTGCCGGCGCCGTTGGGGCCCAGTAAAGCGGCGAAACGCCCCGGTTCCAGGCTGAAATTCAAATGGCGCAAGGCTTCCCGGGGGCCGTAGGCGAAGCTCAGGTCGCTGACTTCCAGGGCGTTCATGGCGTCACCACCACGCCCCACGGGTAGCGTCCGACTTTCACCGATTTGCTCACCTTCAGGCTGTCGACATCGATGACCGACACATCACCGCTGACGCCATTGGTGGCCAGCAGTTGTTTTTGGTCTGGTGTGAATGCCAACTGCCAGACACGCCGGCCCCCCAGCAGGTAGTCGAGGATGTCGAATGTCTTGGCATCGATGACCGCCACATGATTGGCCGGACCGAGTGCGACGAAAGCGTACTTGCCATCGGCGCTGAGCTTGATCCCCACCGGCTGGACCTTGTCCGGGTGCACGCCTTTGATCTGGAAGTTCAGGGTCTTGAGGATCTTGCGGCTGGCCACATCGAGAATCGTCACCGTGCCGCCAATTTCCGCTGAAGCCCAAAGCTGTGAACCGTCCTGATTGAACTCGACAAAGCGCGGTCGCTGGTCCACCAGGGTGCTGTCGGCGAGGGTCTGGGTGCTGGTGTCGATCCAGTGCAGCATGTTGGTGGTTTCGCTGGTGTTCACCGCCCACTTGCCGTCGGGGCTGACGGCCATGCCTTCGGGCTCGACGCCGACGTTGATCTGGCCGAGCACTTTGGAGGTTTCGGTGTCGATCACGGTGACCAGCGCATCGTCTTCGTTGGAGACGTACAACCAGCGGTTGTTGGGGTGCAGGGCGAATTGTTCGGGGTCTTTGCCTGAAGGCAGTTCCTTGATGATCTTGCGCGTGGCCACGTCCATCACCTGGACCCGGTCCGAGTCGCTGGCGCAGATGTACAGCAGCTTGTTGTCATGGGACAGCAGCAGGCCGCGCGGGCGCTGGCCGACGGGCAAGGTGTCGGTGACTTGCTGAGTCTGCATGTCGATCAGGCTCAGGGTGTTGTCCTTTTCGTTGGAGACCCAGGCGGTGCTGGCAGCGGCATGGCCGGCGGCGAGCAGCAGGGCGCATGAAAGCAGGGTGCGGCGCATGGCGGATTCCTTGTTGTTGTAATTATCGAGTCAGGGAAAGCGGCAGCTGACCTCGGGCTTGTCGTAGCCCAGGCTGTCCATTTCGTTGAAGGGGTGCAGAAATCCGTCCTGCGGTGAGGTACTGACCAGTGCCCGGGGCTGGACGATGGGGATCGGCTGGCGCAATTGGCCGTTCCATGGGCGATAACTGAGCTTGCGTCCTTTGAAACCGTCCAGCGGCAGTTGATCGCTGATTTCAAGCGTCCGGATCGCCATCGGCTCGGTCTGCCCCAGTTTGCTCACGGCGCTGGCGATGCTGCGCACGGCGATCCACGCAGCGAAATCGCGGTCGTTCATCCAGCGTCCGGCCAGGGCTTCAAAACGCTTTTGCAGCTGCGCAGCGCCGTAGGTTTCCACGGTCTTGTGCCAGCCCACCGGGGTCAGGCCCTGAGTGCCGGCGACCGGGCGCGGGAACCAGGTCTGGTAGGGCACGTATTCACCGAAGTCGCCGCGTTCATCGGCCACCAGCACCACGTCATATTCGGCGGTCTGGGTGAACAGCGGCATGTCGGCTTGGGCGCTGCGGCGTTGATCGTTATCGAAGCTCCAGGGTTTTTCCGCGACCAGTTGCAGACCGAAGCGCTTGGCGGCGCGGCGCAGGGCGGCGGCATAGGCTTGATCGTCAGGAGTCGGGCCGACAATCAGCAGCGCCCGTTGCCATTTGCGCACCACCAGAAATTGCGCCAGGGCATCGGCGAGCATCGCCCGACTCGGCAAGGTGTGCAGCACGTTCGGCAAGCAATCGGTGGTGCGCAAGCGGTCGTCGGGACTGCCGGCGTTGAATAGCAGGCTGTCGGGCAGGGCAGCGCTGAGTTGGCGCAAGGTGTCGACCGGAGCGTTCACCACAAACAGACGCAGGCCCTGTGCGTGCTGGTTTTTGGCCGCTTCAAGCAAGGCTTGCGGATTGTCGACGCTGGCGCTGAGCAGGCTGTAACCATGGTTGAGAAAACGCCCGGTGCTGTTGCTGTCGGTGATCGCCAGTTCGGCGCCGCGCAGCCCGGCATCAGCCGGCTCGGGAATGACGTTCGACAACAGTGGCCCCGGATCGGGGCGATACCCCAGGTAGCCGATTCGCACCTGCAATGGCGCGTCTGCCGCCTGGCTGTGGGTGGCCACGCCCGCAGCGCAGGCAATCGCCAGCAGGTAGAGCAAGGCGTAAGGGGCAAGCTGGCGCATAGGGCACTCCTTTACAGGTAGCGCCAGCATAGGAAGCCCGTCGAGCTGGGGAAATATGCAGAAAGTACCGGTCGGCCAGTACCAAGGTAGTAACTCGCCCCGTGCGGCGCGGCTCTAGCATGGGCTGCAACGGTCATCGCCCGGGAGGAGAACGTCCATGCGAATTATCAAAGCGCTGCTCCTGCCTTTTTTGCTGATTTTGACCCTGATCGGCGTCGACCGGCTTCACGGCCCGCATCCACTGCCGTTACCCGTGTTGCCCACCACCCCGGGTCGCTAGGGCTGCTCCCGGTGTCGATCCATCGCCTTACTACCAAGGGACTAGGCGGCGAACACCAAAGCAGCATGGGGTGAATGCGAAGCCGTTTCTAAGATGGGTGCCATAGCCTCTGCCAAGAGGTTTTGCGTGCAATCCAGAGGGCATAACAATGACAACAAAACGCAACGCCTTACTTATCGCCGGGCTGCTGGCCGGTGTTATCAGTGCAGGTTCCGTATGGGCTCACGGCAACGTGGTGCCTCAAGCCGTGGAAACAAAAGGCCTGACGCCCATCAAGGACGCCGGTGTTCAGGTCGATGGCGATGGCTGGGCGGCAGTGAACCCCTACCGCACCTCCCCGGAGCACGACAAAGCGCTGGAAATCGGCTCGTCGGCCTACAACCAGAACTGTGCGGCGTGCCATGGCCTGGAAGCCAAGTCCGGCGGGATTGCCCCTGACTTGCGCATGCTGGATGTCGCTGAGTCGGGAGATGAGTGGTTTGTCGAACGCGTCCGTCATGGCGCAGTGCGTGACGGCCGGGTCTACATGCCGAAAATGGCTGACTACTTGAGCCAGGAAGCGTTGTGGGCGGTGCGCACTTATCTGGACAGCGTTCACGTCGAGGAGTAACCCCATGCGTCTGCTCGCGGTATTGATCAGCGCTGTGTGGCTGTGCTGCCAGGCGGTGCAGGCGCAGGTTCGCAATTACGACGAAGTGATCGCCGCCGGGGAACTGAAAGTGGCGGTCTACAAAGACTTCGCCCCTTACAGTTTTGAGCAAGCCGGCCAGCCCCGAGGCGTTGATGTAGAACTCGCCGAGGCGTTGGCCAAGGCACTCGGTGTGCGCTTGACGCTGATGTGGGCGCCTGCCGGTGAAAAGCTCGACGACGATCTGCGCGATTACATATGGCGCGCCAGTGCTCTGCACAACCAGCAACTGGCCGACCTGATGATGCGGGTGCCCTACGACCGTGACTACGCGCAAAGGCGCAACGAATTGGGCGAACTGGAAAACGGCCATGTGGTGATGTTCGGCCCCTACCAGAACGAACAATGGCAAGTGGCTTACGATCGTCGCCGACTGGACAAGGTCGCCAGCGTTGCAGTGTTCGAGCACCACCCGATTGGCGTCGAGGTCGACAGCGTGCCGTCGTTCTACCTGACCTCGGTGTTCAACGGCATGCTCGCCGGCAAAACCCACCACTACCCAGGCGTACCCCAGGCATTTGCGGCCATGAAGGCCGGAGAGGTCGACGCGGTGATGGCCATGCGTGGCGAAATTGACTGGCAGGTGCATGAAGCGGCCGACCCGCAAGTGGCACTGGCGGAGAACGCCTATCCGAACATGGGCAAACAGCTTTGGGAAATCGGCATGGCGGTGCACGAAAGCAATCGGCAATTGGCCTATGCCGTGGAAGAGGCACTGGAAGGCCTCATCCGCGACGGCTCGGTGAAAACGATCTACAGCCATTACGGCCTGCGGTATGACGTGCCCGAGATGTATCAATAGGAGCAGTTGATGAGCTGGCGAGTGACATGTCTGTTGGCCTGCTGGTTTCCCTGGATCGTTCAGGCCGCGAATATCGATCCGGGCAAGGACCCGGTGCCGTCGGTGATGTGGGGCTTCTATCACAAGCAGATGCTTGGTGATGCCCCCTTTGTTTTTGATGAGCGAGTGAAGCTGCTGGCGCCGCCGTTTGCCGAAGATGCCCGGCAAGTGCCGCTGGAAATCGATGCCCGCTCGTTCAAGGGCGAGGTGGTGAAAATCCTCGCCTGGGCCGAGCTCAACCCGCTGCCGAAAATTGTCGACTTCCAGCCGCTGGACCGTGTGCTGCCGTGGCTGTCGGTGCGGATTCGCATCGAACAGGCCACGCCGTTGCGCGCGGCGGTATTGACCCGTGATGGGCTATGGCACGTCGGTTCGACCCTGATCGACGCGGCGGGCGGTGGCTGCACCGCGCCGAGCGTCGTGCGCACCCAGCCAGGCTGGGAGGACCACATCGGCGAAGTGCTGGGTGGCCGCTATCCACGCAGTGAGTTCAGCCGATTACGTGTGCAGGTGGCGCATCCGATGGACAACGGCATGGTCAGCGGTATCCCGGAATTTTTCATCAACCATGCCGAATTGAAGGACCAGGACGGTCAGGTGTTGGCCCGGCTTGAGTTGTTTCCCGCCGTCAGTGAAAACCCCAACCTGACCTTCGACATCGAAGGGGCAGGGCAGACACGCCTGTTCGTGCGGGACACCAGCGGCAACGAATTTGATGCGGCCATTCCCTGACCCAAAGGAGCGTTTCATGCGCTGGATACTGCTGATTGTGTTTAGCGTCAGTCTGTCGGCATTGGCCGACCTTGAATATTCACTCAAGCCCCGACAGATCGCCCAGGACACCTGGTTGCTGGAGGGCAGCACCGATAATTTTGCCAAGGATAACGGCGGCAACATCGTCAACACCGCCTTCATCGTCACCGAGCGCGGCGTGGTGGTCATCGACACCGGGCCGTCGAAACGTTATGGCGAAGCGATGCGCAAGGCGATTGCCGCCACCACCGATAAGCCGGTGATCCAGGTGTTATTGACTCACCATCACCCGGACCATGTGCTGGGCAATCAGGCCTTCACCGACGTGCCGATCGGTGCCTTGGCCGGCACCACCGAGTTGTTGCATCAACAAGGTGATGCGATGGCCGAGAACCTGTATCGAATGGTGGGGGACTGGATGCGCGGCACCGAAGTGGTGTTGCCTCGCCAAGAATTGACGCCGGGTCTCTACAGTTTTGGGAATCACGATTTGCGCTTGCTGAGCCTGGGTGGGCACTCAGGGGCGGATCTGGCTATTCTCGACCAGCAAACCGGCGTGCTGTTTGCCGGGGACCTGGTGTTTTATCAACGGGCCCTGACCACCCCCAACAGCCCCGGGTTGTCGGTGTGGCTGGCGGACATCGCCACGCTGCAGGGCTTGCCATGGACGCTGATCGTGCCCGGCCACGGCCCGGTGGCCAGCGACTCAGGCCCCTTTGAGCAAATGCGTGACTACCTCACCTGGCTCGATCAACTGCTGCGCGACGGCGCGGCTAACGGCAGCGACATGGCCGAGATCATCCGCAGCCCCATCCCTGAACGTTTTGCCGGGATCAATCTGAGCCGTTATGAATTGATCCGCAGCGTTAGTCATTTGTACCCGCGTTACGAGCGTGGGCAGATGACCCGGGTCGATTCCGGCGCAAGCCGGTAAGGCCTGTACGAATTCGACCCGCTACTAAGGGATTAGGAATCTCCTTATTGCGGGTAATTGTTGTCGCGGCAGTGGCGCCCAAGAATCTGCACTACACCGGGAAACTTTCCCGCTAATAACAAAAACCGCAGAGGTAGCCGTCATGACTCAACCCGTACGTCGCCAGCCCTTCGTCTTGAGCCTGCTGCTCAGTGCCATGCTGTTGTCCGGCCAGGCATTGGCCGCCGTCTCCGACCAGGACATTCTCCAGGACCCGAAAAACCCGGAGCAAGTCGTCACCAACGGCCTGGGTGTCCAGGGGCAGCGCTACAGCCCGCTGGACATTCTCAACGTCGATAACGTGAAGGAATTGCGGCCGGCCTGGGCGTTTTCCTTCGGTGGTGAAAAACAGCGTGGCCAGCAAGCGCAGCCGATGGTCAAGGACGGCGTGATGTACATGACCGGCTCGTACTCCCGGGTGTTCGCCGTGGATGCACGCACGGGCAAAAAGCTTTGGCAATACGATGCACGTCTGCCGGATGACATCCGCCCGTGCTGCGACGTCATCAACCGGGGTGTTGCGTTGTATGGCGACCTGGTGATTTTCGGCACCCTCGACGCCAAGCTCGTGGCGCTGAACAAGGACACCGGCAAGGTGGTCTGGAGCAAGAAAGTCGCTGACCACAAGGAAGGCTATTCGATCAGTGCCGCGCCGCTGGTGATCAACGGCAAACTGATTACCGGCGTGGCTGGTGGCGAGTTCGGCGTGGTCGGCAAGATTGAAGCCTATGACCCGAAAAACGGTGATCTGCTGTGGACCCGTCCCACCGTCGAAGGCCACATGGGTTATGTCTACAAGGACGGCAAAGCCGTGGAAAACGGCATCTCTGGCGGCGAGGCGGGCAAGACCTGGCCGGGCGACCTCTGGAAAACCGGTGGCGCCGCCCCTTGGCTGGGTGGCTACTACGACCCGGAAACCAATTTGCTGCTGTTCGGCACTGGCAACCCCGCGCCATGGAACTCGCACCTGCGCCCTGGCGACAACCTCTATTCGTCGTCGCGACTGGCGCTCAATCCAGACGACGGCACCATCAAATGGCACTTCCAGAGCACGCCCCATGATGGTTGGGACTACGACGGCGTGAACGAACTGGTGTCGTTCAACTACACCGAGGGTGGCAAAGAAATCAAAGCGGCGGCCACCGCTGACCGCAACGGTTTCTTCTATGTACTGGATCGCACCAACGGCAAATTCATCCGCGGCTTCCCGTTCGTGGACAAAATCACCTGGGCCACCGGGCTCGATAAAAACGGCCGGCCCATCTACAACGAAGCCAGCCGTCCGGGTGCCCCGGGTTCTGAGGCCAAGGGCAGTTCGGTCTTCGTAGCGCCAGCGTTCCTCGGCGCGAAAAACTGGATGCCGATGGCTTACAACAGGGACACCGGGCTGTTTTACGTGCCGTCCAACGAGTGGGGCATGGACATCTGGAACGAAGGCATCGCCTACAAAAAAGGCGCGGCATTCCTCGGTGCCGGCTTCACCATCAAGCCATTGAACGAAGACTACATCGGCGTGCTGCGCGCCATTGACCCGAAAACCGGCAAGGAAGTCTGGCGCCACAAGAACTACGCGCCGCTGTGGGGCGGGGTGCTGACCACCAAGGGCAACCTGGTGTTCACCGGCACGCCGGAAGGTTTCCTGCAGGCGTTCAATGCCAAGACGGGCGAGAAAGTCTGGGAGTTCCAGACGGGTTCCGGCGTACTCGGCTCACCCGTGACCTGGGAAATGGACGGCGAACAATACGTGTCGGTCCTCTCCGGCTGGGGCGGCGCCGTGCCGTTGTGGGGCGGAGAAGTGGCCAAGCGGGTGAAGGACTTTAACCAGGGCGGCATGCTCTGGACCTTCAAGCTGCCAAAAGACCTCGTCGCCAAGCACTGATCGACGTCACCTACTACCAAATAACGAGAGTCCCCCTGCCAACGGCGCATTCGTCTGGTACGCGGGGCTCTCTAGTATCGGTTCATCGCCTGTTGGTACGACAGGCATCGACCCAGACAGAGGCCCACCATGATCTACGCACAACCCGGAACCCCAGGCGCCGTCATTACCTTCAAACCACGCTACGGCAACTTTATCGGTGGCGAGTTTGTCGCACCGATCAATGGCGAGTATTTCACCAACACCTCGCCCGTCACCGGTGAGGTGATTGCCGAGTTCCCGCGCTCCAGCGCCGCTGACATCGACAAGGCGCTCGACGCCGCCCATGCCGCGGCCGATGCCTGGGGCAAGACCTCGGCTCAGGACCGCTCACTGGTGCTGCTGAAAATTGCCGATCGCATCGAACAAAACCTGGAAATCCTTGCCGTCACCGAAACCTGGGACAACGGCAAGGCCGTGCGCGAAACCCTGAACGCCGACGTGCCGCTGGCCGCCGACCACTTTCGTTACTTCGCTGGCTGCATTCGTGCCCAGGAAGGCGGGGCTGCCGAGATCAACGAGCTGACCACGGCCTATCACTTCCACGAGCCTCTGGGTGTGGTCGGGCAAATCATTCCGTGGAATTTCCCGCTGCTGATGGCGGCCTGGAAACTCGCCCCGGCCCTGGCCGCCGGCAACTGCATCGTGCTCAAGCCTGCCGAGCAAACGCCGCTGTCGATCATGGTCTTTGCCGAGCTCATCGCCGACCTGCTGCCGGCAGGGGTGTTGAACATCGTTCAAGGCTTCGGTCGCGAGGCCGGCGAAGCACTCGCCACCAGCAAGCGCATCGCCAAGATCGCCTTCACCGGCTCCACCCCGGTGGGCGCGCACATCATGCATTGCGCCGCCGAGAACATCATCCCGAGCACTGTCGAGCTGGGCGGCAAGTCGCCGAACATTTTCTTTGAAGACATCATGAACGCCGAGCCACAGTTCATTGAAAAAGCGGCCGAAGGTCTGGTGCTGGCGTTCTTCAACCAGGGCGAAGTGTGCACCTGCCCATCGCGAGCGCTGGTGCAGGAATCGATCTACGAGCCGTTCATGGCCGAGGTGATGAAAAAGATCGTCAAGATCAAGCGCGGCAACCCGCTGGACACCGACACCATGGTCGGCGCCCAGGCGTCGGAGCAGCAATACGACAAGATTCTCTCGTACCTGAAAATTGCTCAAGAGGAGGGCGCCGAGCTCCTCACCGGTGGTGCCGCCGAGCGCCTTGAAGGTGACCTGTCCAGCGGCTATTACATCCAGCCGACCCTGCTCAAGGGCCACAACAAAATGCGCGTGTTCCAGGAAGAAATCTTCGGCCCGGTGGTGGGTATCACCACCTTCAAGGACGAAGCCGAAGCCCTGGCGATTGCCAATGACAGCGAGTTCGGCCTCGGTGCCGGCCTCTGGACCCGCGACATCAACCGCGCCTACCGCATGGGCCGGGCGATCAAGGCCGGGCGCGTCTGGACCAACTGCTATCACCTGTACCCGGCGCACGCCGCGTTCGGGGGCTACAAGAAGTCCGGCGTCGGTCGGGAAAACCACAAGATGATGCTCGATCACTACCAGCAGACCAAAAACCTGCTGGTGAGTTACGACATCAATCCGTTGGGGTTCTTCTGATTCCGCAAGAACACTGAAAAACCTGTGGGAGCGGGCTTGCCCGCGATGAGGCCAGCACATTCAACATTGATGTTGAACGTCAGGCCGCCATCGCGGGCAAGCCCGCTCCCACATTGGTTTTCTGTATCCCGATCCATGTGCAACACCCCCTACCAAATCACCCCCAAAACTCCTTCGAAAGTAGCATTCGGGCACTCAACGCCCCGTGCATTAATGGCTCTACCGGAATCGCCCGGCACAAGAAGAGGATTGACCCATGTGGACTAAACCCGCGTTTACCGATCTGCGTATTGGCTTCGAAGTGACGATGTATTTCGCCAACCGTTGATTGATCACCCGGCCAGCCGTCGCGTTGGCCGGGCCTGCCTTCAGGAGCCTCCACCATGCACATTCGCGTTCTCGGTTCCGCCGCTGGTGGTGGGTTTCCACAGTGGAACTGCAACTGCCGCCAGTGCGCCGGTGTGCGCAATGGCAGCCTGCGAGCACAGCGTCGTACGCAGTCGTCGATTGCCCTGAGCGACAACGGGGTGGACTGGGTGCTGTGCAACGCATCGCCGGACATTCGTGCGCAACTCGAGAGTTTCCCGCTGTTGCAACCGGCCCGTCAGTTGCGCGATAGCGCCATCGCGGGCGTCGTGCTGCTGGACAGCCAGATCGATCATTGCACCGGCCTGTTGAGCCTGCGCGAAGGCTGTCCGCATGCCGTTTGGTGCACCGAGCGGGTGCATCAGGACCTGAGCAGCGGCTTCCCGTTGTTCAACATGCTGCGGCACTGGAATGGCGGGTTGCAGTGGCAGCCGATTGGTCTGGATCGCCAGCCGTTCAGCCTGCCGGCCTGCGAGCACCTGCAATGGCGGGCGATTCCCTTGGTCAGCAACGCACCGCCGTACTCGCCCAATCGCGGCAATCCGCAACCGGGCGACACCATTGGCTTGTTCATTGAAGACCTGCGCAGCGGTGCCTCGCTGTTCTATGCGCCGGGCCTTGGGCAAGTCGACGATGAAGTGTTGGGCTGGATGCAACGTGCCGATTGTCTGCTGCTGGACGGCACCCTGTGGCGTGATGACGAAATGCGCATCTGCGAAGTCGGCCAGAGCCTGGGCAGCGAAATGGGGCATCTGTCTCAAAGTGGCCCCGGCGGCATGCTGGACGTGCTGGAAGGTTTTACCCGCCAGCGCAAGGTGCTGATCCACATTAACAACACCAACCCGATCCTTGATGAAGACTCGGCTGAGCGCGCCTTGCTGGAGCGACGCGGGATCGAAGTGGCTTATGACGGCATGAGTATTGAGCTGTAGCGAAGGACGCCTTCGCGGGCAAGCCCGCTCCCACAATGGATTTCTGCTGTACATGAAATGTGTGTTCACACCGAACACCTGTGGGAGCCGAGCTTGCTCGCGATGAGGCCGAACCAGACGCCGCAGAACTTCCCGGAGAACCGCAATGACTGACAACGCAATGACCCCCAGCGAATTCGAAGCCGCCTTGCGTGCCAAAGGCGCCTACTACCATATTCACCATCCCTTCCATCAAGCCATGTATGCCGGGCGTGCCAGCCGCGAGCAGATCCAGGGCTGGGTCGCCAATCGTTTCTACTACCAGATCAACATTCCGCTGAAGGACGCCGCGATTCTGGCCAACTGCCCGGACCGTGACGTGCGCCGGGAATGGCTGCAACGGATTCTCGACCACGACGGCGTCCCCGGCAGCGAGGGCGGTATCGAAGCCTGGCTGCGCCTGGGTGAAGCGGTGGGGCTGGATCGCGAGCAGATCCTGTCCCAGGAATTGGTGCTTCCCGGCGTGCGTTTCGCGGTGGACGCCTACGTCAATTTCGCCCGTCGCGCCTGCTGGCAGGAAGCGGCCAGCAGTTCGCTGACCGAACTCTTTGCCCCACAGATCCATCAGTCGCGACTCGACGCCTGGCCGACCCATTACCCGTGGATCGAAGCCGCCGGCTACGACTATTTCCGCACGCGCCTGAGTCAGGCCAGACGCGATGTCGAGCACGGCTTGCGCATCACCCTGGCGCACTACGTGACCGCCGAGGGGCAGCAACGCATGCTGCAGATTCTGCAATTCAAACTCGACGTGCTGTGGAGCATGCTTGATGCCATGAGCATGGCCTACGAGCTGGAACGCCCGCCGTATCACACGGTCACTGCCGAGAACGTCTGGCACCGGGGGATTGCCCTGTGAGCCTGATCAACCGCCAACAGTCACCGGCCTTGCGTCGTGGTTTTCGCCTGCAATGGGAGCCTCGCCAGGATTGCCATGTGCTGCTGTACCCCGAAGGCATGATCAAACTCAATGGCAGTGCCGGTCAGATCCTCGGTCTGGTGAACGGTCAGCGCAGTGTCGCAACGATCATCGATCTACTGGCCGCGAATTTTCCCGGTGTGCCGGGAATTGACGAGGATGTGCTGGCGTTTCTGGAGGTGGCCCATGCGCAATTCTGGATCGAGTGAGACCCCGCCGGGACCGCCGTTGTGGCTGCTCGCCGAGCTGACCTACCGTTGTCCGCTGCAATGCCCCTATTGCTCCAATCCATTGGATTTTTTCCGGCATGGCGAGGAACTGAGCACGGAAGAATGGATTCGCGTATTCCGCGAAGCGCGGGACATGGGCGCCGCTCAATTGGGCTTTTCCGGTGGCGAGCCGCTGGTACGTCAGGACCTCGCCGAGCTGATCAAGGCTGCCCGGGACATGGGTTACTACACCAACCTGATCACCTCGGGCATCGGCCTGACCGAGCAGAAAGTGCGCGACTTCAAGGTGGCCGGGCTGGACCATATCCAAATCAGCTTCCAGGCCGCTGACGAAGCGGTCAATAACATGCTCGCCGGTTCGCGCAAGGCCTTCGCCCAGAAACTCGCCATGGCCAGGGCGGTGAAAGCCCAGGGCTACCCGATGGTCCTGAACTTCGTCACCCATCGGCACAACATCGACCGGATCGCGCAGATCATCGAGTTGTGCCTGGAACTGGAAGCGGACTTCGTCGAATTGGCCACCTGCCAGTTCTACGGCTGGGCTGAACTCAATCGCGTCGGCCTGTTGCCCACCCGCGAGCAATTGCAGCGTGCCGAGCGCGTCACCAACGAATATCGCCAACGTCTGGAAGCCCAGGGCCACCCGTGCAAGTTGATCTTCGTCACCCCGGACTACTACGAAGAGCGTCCCAAAACCTGCATGAACGGCTGGGCCAATCTTTTTCTCGACATCACCCCCGACGGTACTGCCTTGCCTTGCCACAGCGCCCGGCAGTTGCCTGTGCAGTTTCCCAACGTGCGTGAACACAGCCTCTCGCACATCTGGAATGACTCGTTCGGCTTCAATCGTTTTCGCGGCGATGACTGGATGAAGGAGCCGTGCCGCTCCTGCGACGAAAAACACAAGGACCTGGGCGGCTGCCGCTGCCAGGCCTTCATGCTGACCGGCGATGCCAGCAATGCCGACCCGGTGTGCAGCAAATCCGCGCACCACGGTGTGATCCTCAAGGCTCGCGAGGAGGCCGAGGCGCCGGGGTTGGGGATGGAGCACCTGACGATGCGCAACGAGAAGGCTTCACAGTTGATCTATCGCGGCTAGTCTGGCGACACAAATCCCCTGTGGGAGCGGGCTTGCCCGCGATGAGGGTGGCACATTCAACATCGATGTTGACTGTCAGGCAGCTATCGCGGGCAAGCCCGCTCCCACAGGGGGAGTACACCGCAGGTAGGGCTACCCATTGGTCTGATTGCATTCGCAGCTGGATGGTTTAGTGTGGTTTCTACCTTCCAAAACAATAAAAACAGGCTTTCCAATGAGCCAGAGTCTCAACCAGCTGCGTAAATTCGTTTCGCCTGAAATCATCTTCGGTGCCGGTAGCCGGCACAGTGTCGGTAATTACGCCAAGACTTTTGGCGCGCGCAAGGTGCTGGTGGTCAGTGATCCCGGTGTGATTGCCGCCGGCTGGGTCGCGGATGTCGAAGCCAGCCTGCAAGCCCTGGGTATCGAATACTGCCTTTACACCGATGTCTCGCCCAACCCACGGGTCGAAGAAGTGATGCTCGGTGCCGAGATGTACCGGGAAAACCACTGCGACGTGATCGTCGCCGTCGGTGGCGGCAGCCCGATGGACTGCGGCAAAGGCATCGGCATCGTCGTCGCCCATGGCCGCAGCATCCTGGAATTCGAGGGGGTGGACACCATCCGCGTACCCAGCCCGCCGCTGATTCTGATTCCGACCACCGCCGGCACCTCGGCCGACGTCTCGCAATTCGTGATTATTTCCAACCAGCAGGAGCGCATGAAGTTCTCCATCGTCAGCAAGGCCGTAGTGCCGGATGTTTCGCTGATCGATCCGGAAACCACCCTGAGCATGGACCCGTTCCTGTCGGCCTGTACTGGCATCGACGCGTTGGTGCATGCCATCGAAGCCTTCGTGTCCACTGGCCACGGGCCGCTGACCGACCCCCACGCGCTGGAGGCTATGCGCCTGATCAATGGCAACCTGGTGCAAATGATCGCCAACCCGACCGACATCGCCCTGCGCGAGAAAATCATGCTGGGCAGCATGCAGGCCGGGTTGGCGTTTTCCAACGCCATCCTGGGCGCGGTGCACGCCATGTCCCATAGCCTCGGCGGCTTTCTCGATCTGCCCCATGGCTTGTGCAATGCGGTGCTGGTGGAGCATGTCGTTGCCTTCAATTACAACTCGGCACCGGACCGCTTCAAGGTGATTGCCGAGACCTTCGGCATCGACTGCCGAGGCCTGAATCACCGCCAGATCTGCGGGCGTCTGGTCGAACACCTGATCGCCCTCAAGCACGCCATCGGCTTTCACGAAACCCTCGGTTTGCATGGCGTCAGGACCTCGGACATTCCGTTCCTGTCGCAGCATGCCATGCACGATCCGTGCATCCTGACCAACCCGCGTGAATCCAGTCAGCGTGATGTCGAGGTCGTCTATGGCGAAGCCCTCTGACGAGCAGCAACGGGCTCTGGCGGGGCTACTCGGGTTAGGCAGCCATTCGGCGCGCAAGAGTCATTACCCGGAATTGGCCGCGCGGCTCGACGAACTGGAAGCCGAGCGCAATCGCTACAAATGGCTGTTCGAAAACGCTGTGCAGGGAATTTTTCAGGCCAGCCTGCAAGAAGGCATGCGGGCCGCCAACCCCGCGCTGGCGCATATGCTTGGTTATCAGGACCCGCAGGAGGTGCTGTTCTCCCTGACCGACCTGGCCAGTAACCTGTTCGTCGACGGCGCGCAGGAGTTGGAAAACATCGGCGAAATCCTCAGGCACCAGTGCAGCCTCCATGGCTATGAGACCCGTCTGCGCCGCAAGGACGGCAGCCACCTCGATGTGTTGATGAACCTGCTGCTCAAGCCCGGTCAGGAGGGACTGGTGGAAGGCTTCGTCGCCGATATCACCGAGCGAAAACTGGCGCAGCAACGCCTGCAGCAACTCAACGACGAACTGGAGCAACGCGTCACCGCGCGCACCGATGAATTGTTGGAAGCCAACCGCAACCTGCAACAGCAGATTACTCAGCGTAAACAGATTGCCCGCGCCCTGCGCGATGCCCGCGACGCCGCCGAGGCGGCCAACCGCAGCAAGGACAAATACCTCGCTGCCGCCAGTCACGACCTGCTGCAACCACTTAACGCCGCGCGCTTGCTGATATCGACGTTGCGTGAACGCAAACTGCCCGACGTCGAGCAGGTACTGGTCGAGCGCACCCATCAGGCGCTGGAAGGCGCGGAAGATCTGCTCACTGATTTGCTGGATATTTCCCGACTCGATCAAGCGGCGGTCAAACCAGACATCGGTCTGTATCGTCTGGACGAATTGCTCGGGCCGCTGGTTTCCGAGTTTCAGTCGGTCGCCGAAGCGGCCGGTCTGAATCTGCGGGTGCATGTGGGCGATTACGCCATCAGCACCGATTTGCGCCTGATGACCCGCATCCTGCGTAATTTTCTCAGTAACGCCTGCCGCTACACCGATGAGGGTAGCGTTCTGCTTGCGGCCCGCCGACGGGGAGCCATGCTGCGCCTGGAAGTCTGGGACACCGGGCGCGGCATCGCTGCGGACCGACTGGATTCGATTTTCCTGGAGTTCAACCAACTCGACGTCGGACGTGCTGCCGACCGCAAAGGCGTGGGGTTAGGACTGGCCATCGTTGAACGCATCGCCAAGATTCTGGGTTATCAGGTTCGGGTTAAATCGTTGCCAGGGCGTGGTTCGCTGTTCAGCATCGACGTACCGATTGCCCATGAGGTGCCGCTACCGATCAGTCAGGCCACACCTCAGTTGAGCACGGGCAATCCCTTGCCTGGCCGACGTTTGCTGGTGCTGGACAACGAAGTGAGCATTCTCGAGAGCATGAGCGCGCTGCTTGGGCAGTGGGGGTGCGAGGTGGTCACGGCCACCGACGAATCCTCCGCGCTGGCGGCCCTGCGCGGGCAACCACCGGAGCTGATTCTGGCGGACTATCACCTCGATCACGGCATTGTCGGGTGCGATGTGGTCAGGCATTTGCGCGAGCATTTCGGCCAGGCTATTCCGGCGGTGATCATCACGGCGGACCGTACGGACCAGTGTCGACGCTCATTGCAGAGACTCGGCGCACCGCTGCTGAACAAACCGGTGAAACCCGGCAAGCTGCGCGCGGCGCTGAGTCAAATGCTCGGATAGTGGCGTTATCAGAGCGCACGATACTGCAGGCTGAACCCGAGCTCAGCCGACTGGCCTTGCTCCAGCAAGCGCAAACCTGGCCGACCCGGCAGGTGATGTGCGTTGACTGGGTGGCTCACCGGTTCGATGCAGAAAAACCCCAGGTCGACCGGGCAGTACAGCAGGTAGTAGTCGCTGCCGGTGGCCTGGCATTCAAGCGCATAACCGAGGTCGGGTTGCTGGATCAGGCAATGGCCGTCCCAGTGACAGAAACCGTTGTCGACCAGCGTCGCGGGTAATGCGCCCGGTTGCTGAAAGTCCCAGGCGGCGGGCAGCTCAATCAACTCGGTCGGCAGTTTCGAGCTATCGCACAACCAGACTTGCTCGGCCTTGGCCTGTAGCTGCGTGTTGGCGGTGCGTGGAAAGTAGGGGTGCAGACCGAGCCCATGCCAGGCAGCGCGGTCGGCCAAATGAGTGACCTGCAATTCGACGTTTAATCGACCCTTGCTCAGATGGAAGCGTTGGCGGGCGCGATAGGCGAACGGTGTGGTGCTGTCGAGTTGCAGGATGACTTCGTCGACGGCGTGCGACACCACCTGCCACGGTTGTTGCCAGGCACTGCCGTGAATGGGCAGCGGATCGGTGAGGCTGTTGGGCGTCAGGGCCAGCCAGCCATCGGGGCAGTCGAAGCCGCCTTCGGCGATTCGGTTGGACCATGGCACCAGGGGATAGCAGCCGAGTTTGCCCGGCAAACCGGTGTTCAGCGCCTGGGCATCGTTGTGACGCAACAGCGGTTGCCCCGTGCTGCGAACCGTCCAGTTGACGATGCTGCCGCCGAGCTCGGGGGCGAGGGTGAGGCGGGTGAATTCGTCTTCGAGCTCTAGAATCTTTGGCGTCATCTAAATGGGTTCCAAATATGAGAACACTAACCTTGTAGCAGCTGGCGAAGCCTGCGTTCGGCTGCGCAGCAGTCGTAAAACCATATTGCACGGTGCATCAGAAAGACCGCATTCACCGGATTGACGACTGCTGCGCAGCCGAACGCAGGCTTCGCCAGCTGCTACAGGTGAGATCGGCGGTGGTTCATGCGTTGAACTGAGGTTCGGGCAACCCGGTAACGCCTGGATTGAGGGCAAACACACCACCGGCCAGAGACTGCTCATCCTGGTCGTCACCGGGGCGGATCGAGGTCACGAACAGCGTGTCCAGTCGACTGCCACCGAAGGCGCACATGGTCGGTTTTTTCACCGGGACGGGGAGCGAGCGATCCAGGCGGCCGTCCGGGGTAAAGCGGTGAATCAGCCCGGCGTCATTGCCGCAGATCCAGTAGCAGCCATCGGCATCGACAGCGGCACCGTCGGGGCGGCCGGGGAACTGCTGCATGTCGACGAACAGCCGCCGATTGGACGGTATGCCGCTGCCGACGTCGTAGTCAAAGGCCCAGATCTGCTGGACCGAAGGATGAGAGTCAGAGAGGTACATCGTGCGACCATCCGGGCTGAAACCCAGGCCGTTGGGGACGATAAACCCGCCGAGTTGCGCCGCAAGTGGCCCGCGTTCACCGGCGCTGTAGCGATAAAGCGCGCCATCGGCCGCGTTGGCACCCATGTTCAGCACCATGCTGCTCGCCCAGAAACGGCCCTGGCGATCGCAGCGCCCATCATTCAAACGCATGTCGGTCCGGGCATGGTCGACATGCGCCAACACGCGACTGTCGAGGCTGCCGTCGTTGTGCGTGTGCAAATGGAAAAAACCGCTTTCCATCCCTGCCGCCCAGCCACCGTCGCGGTGGCGGGTGATGCACGCGAGCATCTCCGGTGCTGTCCACGTATGGACATCACCGCTCGCGGCACTCCAGCGTTGCAGGCTCCCGGCAGGAATATCCACCCAGTACAGGGCGTTTTCCTCGTGGACCCACACCGGGCATTCACCGACGGCGTTACGGGCATCGACAATCAATTCGGCTTGCATGGCGCCTCATTCCCTTGGGTTTTTGTAGTGGGGTTCAACCGGGGAGCAGGGCGTCAGTCACCAAACGGGCCGGCCGCGCAAAAGGCGCCGCCCTGGTAGACACGGGCCGGATCATCGGTGGCTGGCATCGGCTGGGTTTCGACTTTTTCGCGGAACACTTCGGAAGTGTCGTTCGGGGCATAGCCCAGGTGCGCAGCGTAGCGGTTGTCCCACCAGATGTCCTTGTTGTCGGACATGCCGTAGACCACGGTGTGGCCGACATTCGGAGTGTACAAGGCTTGTTCGAGCAATTGGGTCAGGTCGTCGAAGCTCAGCCAGGTGCTCATCATCCGGCGGTTGTGCGGTTCCGGGAACGAAGAGCCGATCCGCACGCTGACGGTTTCGATGCCGTAGCGATCGAAGTAGAAGGTGGCCATGTCTTCACCGTAGGATTTGGACAAACCGTAATAGCTGTCCGGACGGTGAGGCGAGCGGGCGTCGATGACTTCGTCCTGCTTGTAGAAGCCGATGACGTGGTTGGAGCTGGCGAAGATCACCCGCTTGACGCCATGACGGCGTGCCGCTTCATAGATGTGGAATACGCCGCAGATGTTGGCGCCGAGGATCTGCTCGAACGAGTGCTCGGTCGACACGCCACCGAAGTGCAGGATCGCGTCCACGCCTTCGACCAGTTGATGCACCGCTTGCTTGTCGGCGAGGTCGCACGGCACGACTTCTTCACGGTCATCAATAGCCGGGGCGATGTCGGCGATGTCCGACAGGCGAATGACATTGGCGTAAGGGCGCAAGGTTTCGCGCAAGACTTTACCCAGGCCACCGGCGGCGCCGGTCAGCAGCAGGCGATTGAAAGGGGAGCGGGCGGTTGAAGTGGTCGTCATGGGGAATCCTGGGCAATCAGATTGTTGTTATTGATTCGTTGTAGGTTGTCATACGACTGTGCAGAAGTATCGTAAGGCTTTCCGGGTGTTGTCAACGTGACGTTGGTTGAAATGGACGGAGGGTTGTTTGCTCCTGCACAAACGCTAAACCTCCCGACTGGAAAGCCACCCCTGTAGGAGCAAAGCTTGCTCGCGATTGCGGTAGTTCAGTCAACTCATTTGCTGACTGAAAGATAGCCATCGCGAGCAAGCTCGGCTCCCACAGGGGTGGGGTAATTCCTGAAAACGTCGGTGTTACAACAACGAAATCGGGTAGTTGATGAAGATACGGTTTTCATCAAATTCGTTGGTGCTGAAGCTCTTGCGGATGGAAGCGTTGCGCCACTTGATGTTGAGGTTTTTCAGCGGGCCGCTTTGCACGGTGTAGGCCAGTTCCGATTCGCGACCCCATTCTTCACCGTCGGTGATCTTTCCGGTGTGCACGTTATCGCCGCTGATGTAGCGGTTCATCATCGTCAGGCCGGGAACGCCCAGGGCGACGAAGTTGTAGTCGTGGCGCACTTGCCAGGATTTTTCCCTGGCGTTGTCGTAGCTGGAGTTGTAGCTGTCGTTCGCCAGAGTGCCGCCGCTCGTGCCGTTGACGCGCATCCATTGATCGTCACCGGTCAGTTTTTGCAGTCCGACGTAGAAGGTGTTGCCGCCGTATTTGGCAGAGAGCAAGGCGAATGCGGTTTTGTTGTCGAGGTCGCCGGCCAGGGCGCTGCCGTTTTCTTTGCCGATGAAATAGCCCAGGTTGGCGCCGAGGGTCCAGTCGCCGATTGGCTGGCTGTGGCTCAGGTTGAAATACTGTTGCTGGTAGATATCGCTGAGTTCCGCGTACCAGACGCCGACCTGGGTGCGCTTGTCGTTGAACGCGTATTCACCGCCACCGAAGTTGAAGCGGTCCGAGGTGATCGCCGCCGATTTGCCGTTCATGAACATGTCTTCCATGCTCGCATCGTTACGCGGGCTATTTTGCTGGAACTGGCCGCCGTACAGCGTCAGGCCGCTGATCTCGGTGGACGTCAACTGGCCACCGCGGAAGGTTTGCGGCAGCGAACGACCGTCGTCCGAACGCAGGATCGGCAGCACCGGCATCCACTCGCCGACCTTCACTTCGGTTTTACTCACTTTCATCTTCCCGGCCACCGCCAGACGACCAAAGTCATCAACTGGGCGGCCGTCGCTGCCAATCGGCAGCAATTGGGTGCCGCCCGTGCCTTTGCCGCCATCGAGCTTGATCGACAACAGACCCAGCGCATCGACGCCAAAACCCACCGGGCCCTGTGTGAACCCGGACTTGGTGTCGAGAATAAAGTTTTGCGTCCACTCTTCAGCCTTGCCCTGCGGATACGCCGGGTTGACGTAGTTGCGGTTGAAGTAGGCGTTGCGCAAATTGAGCGTCGCCTTGGCGTCATCGGCAAAACCTTCGGCATGACTGGTCATCGGCAGGGCAAGGGCCAGGCCGCTGCATCCAATGAGGCTTAGGGTATGACGGCGTTTAAAAGTCGGACGTGGGGTGCAGGCGGACGAATTGCGGGCGAGCTTGCTCACTGTGACGCTCCCTTACTTTTTGTTGTTTTTATTTTTGTCATACGTCGTCGTACAACATTGGCGGCGATTATTTGCGAGGCCTCGACGGGTTGTCAATTAGAAGTTGTACGACGACATGGCCGGTCGTCGCGGATGTCGACGAAACCGTGGGAGGGTGTCAGCTGGAAATCATGGGGGGCAGGGTGCCCAAGAGGGAGACGGTGGCGACAGCGCCAATCCCCAGCAGCCATTCGAGGATTACGCTGGTTTTCAGGGTTGCCAGGCGCTGCTCGCAATCGTCTATGCGCAGGCGATTGAACAGTGCCAGGCCCAGCATTACGGCAATCAGCACCACCTTGATCAACAGAATCAACGCGAAACCGGTGAACAGGGGTGTGGGCCAAATGACGCCGGTAAGGACTCGAACATTGATCAATCCGGTGATCAGCAACCCCGCCACCAAGGCGTAACCGACACCACTGAAACGCAGCAGAATCGCTTTGATGGGCTGTGCTGCCGGTTGGCGCAAGATCATCACCAACAGCAACAACCCGCCGAGCCAGGCGCCCACGCAGCTCAGGTGCACGACTTGGTTGAGGATCAGCAATTGGCCGTTGAGGCCGTCCAGCATGCCACCGTGACCGACCGGGGCGAGGGTTGCCAGCAACAGGCTGGCGAGGCCGATTTGCAGAGGGGTGTGCGCCCGCCACGGCGACATCAGCAGCGCTACCAACAAAGCGTTGAGCAGCAAATGCCAGCGCCAGACTTGACCGAAAAACGTATTGCTCAGCACCAGGTGCAGGGTCGACGGATCAACCGCCGCTTCCCAGGCTCCGGCCATGCTTGCGGTACTCAGCAGCAACCAGGCAACGCCGCTGACCAATGCCACTGCTGCCAGCCAGCGAGTTGTCATCGTCAGCCGTCGATCAAGGTGTTCAGCGCTGCCATTGAGCAGCAGTGGCCTGAACACCCACGCCCCGAACAGCATCAGCACCACGGTGAAATGCACAAAGCGACACAGCACCATCGCGCTGATCATGAATTACTGGCCGACCTTGAAGGCGTAGGCGCCTTCGCTTTTGTGGGTGTCGACCGAGACCGCGTGCCATTCGACTTTATAGGTGCCCGCCGTCAGCGGTTCGGCAGGCGTGACGATCAGGGTCTTCTTGTCGCTGCCTTCGCTGGTGAGGCTCTTCACGGGCACGGCGGCACCGTCCTTGCTGAGCATGACCTTGGTGAAGCTCGCCTCGACACCTTCGGAAAACTCCAGGCGCAGCATCGATGGCGCGCTTACGGTGCTGTCGGCCGCCGGGGTCTGGCTTTTCAGATGAGCATGGGCAAACACCGACGAAGCACCAAGCAGCGAGGAGAGCAAGGCGGTGGTGACCAGGGCTTTCTTGAGCATCGTGAATTCCTATGAGTCAAGTTCGGAGTCAAGTTCGGAGGCAGGTTTGAAGTGGCGTCAGTTTAGCCGTCGGAAGCCTGGTGTACAGAGTTTCGTTTTAGCCTGTCGCCGCGACGTAGAGCGGATGCTAGTCTTGGTCAACGCAGGTGTCGGGGAGCCCATATGGGCAATCACAAGATCGGGATTCGTCGCAGTAATGTAGAGAAAATTCTGCTGGGGGCGGAAAAGGTCTTCGCCGAAAAAGGTTTTGGCGGCACTGCCATGGCTGATATCGCCGCGCAGGTGCAATTGCCGCGATCCAACCTGCATTACTACTTCAGCACCAAGACCGAACTGTACAGCGCAGTGCTGTTCGACCTGCTGGAAGTCTGGAAACAGGATGCGTTGTGCTTCGAGATGTTCGACGATCCCCGCGTGGTGCTCAGCAGCTACATCCGCGCCAAGATGAACCACTCGCGCAGCCGGCCTTACGGTTCGAAAGTGTGGGCCAACGAAATCATCCACGGCGCACCGACATTGGGTGAGGCCCTGGACGCCAGCCTCTACGACTGGGCCAAGATGAAAGAAGCGAAAATTCGCCAGTGGGTGGACGATAAACGCATCTTGCCGGTGGAGCCTTCGAGCCTGCTGTACATGATCTGGGCGTCGACCCAGCATTACGCGGACTTTGATCATCAGGTGAACATTCTCAATGACCATCAGCCGTTATCGGACATGCAATTCGAGCGGGCGGTGCAGACGGTGACCAGTGTAATTTTGCGCGGGATCGGGCTGGAGCCTTGAGATTTTCTGTGAGGCTGCTGGCCTCATCGCGGGCAAGCCCGGCTCCCACAGGGGCGGTGTTGAACACAATATTTGTGAACACCACTGATCCTGTGGGAGCCGGGCTTGCCCGCGATGGCGTCAATTCAACCACCGCCTGCTTCAAGGTGAGACATGGTACGGATTCCTCGGATCATGATTCCAATCCAGAAACGGCTTGCCCGTGTCCATCGGCACCATCTCGATACAGTCCTGTACCGGGCAGGTGATCTGGCACAAATTGCAGCCCACACACTCCTCATCGATCACGGCATATTGATGCGTTCCGTCTGCCTGCTTCAGGCTGGCGATCGCCTGATGCGACGTGTCCTCGCACGCGATGTGGCAGCGCCCGCAACCGATACACGCCTCCTGATCGATTTTCGCGATCACCTGATAATTGATATCGAGGTACTTCCAGTCCGTGGTATTGCCCACCGCACGCCCCGTAAATTGCGACACGCTGGCGTAACCCTGACTGTCCATCCAGCGTGACAAGCCGTCCTTCATCTCCTCGACAATCCGGAAACCGTGCAGCATCGCCGCCGTGCACACCTGCACCGAGCCACTGCCCAGCGCAATGAATTCCGCCGCGTCGCGCCAACTGCCAATGCCGCCAATGCCGGAGATCGGCAGGCCTTGAGTCTGCGGATCACGGGCGATTTCGGCGACCATGTTCAGCGCAATCGGCTTCACCGCCGAACCGCAGTAACCGCCATGAGTGCTCTGGCTGCCCACGATCGGGTTGGCGACCATGCGCTCCAGATTGACACTGGTAATCGAGTTGATCGTATTGATCAGCGACACCGCATCTGCGCCACCGCGATGGGCCGCGCGGGCGGCGACGCGGATGTCGGTAATGTTTGGCGTGAGCTTGACGATTACCGGCAGCGAGCAATACGTCTTGCACCAGCGAGTGACCTGTTCGACGTACTCCGGCACCTGGCCGACCGCCGCACCCATGCCACGTTCCGGCATACCGTGGGGGCAACCGAAATTCAGTTCGATGCCATCGGCGCCGGTGGCCTCCACCAGCGGCAGAATGTGTTTCCAGGACTCTTCGACACAGGGCACCATCAGCGACACGATCAGCGCGCGGTCGGGCCAGTCCTTTTTGACTTGGGTGATTTCCCGCAGGTTGATCTCCAGCGAACGGTCGGTGATCAACTCAATGTTGTTGAAACCCACCACCTCACGGTTGGCGCCGAAGTGCGCCGAATAGCGCGACGATACGTTGACCGCCGCCGGGTCTTCACCCAGGGTCTTCCAGACCACGCCACCCCAGCCAGCTTCGAAGGCGCGGACCACGTTGTAGGCCTTGTCGGTGGGTGGTGCGGAGGCCAGCCAGAACGGATTGGGGGCTTTGATGCCGGCAAAGACAATCGAGAGATCGGCCATTTACGCAGCCTCCACATTGAGCTTGAGTTGAGCGTTGATCGCCTCGGCGGCACGCTTGCCGTGCTGCACGGCTTGCACGGTGAGGTCCTGATCGAGGCTGGTGCAGTCGCCACCGGCATACACGCCGGGGATGCTGGTGCGCAGGTGTTCGTCCACTTCGATGCGCTCACCCTGGCGCTTGAGTTCGCGAGCCAGCGGGTCGGCCAGGGCGCTGCCGTCAAAGGCCTGGCCGATGGCTTTGAAGATGGCGTCGGCGGCCAGTTCGAAGGTTTGTCCGGTGGTGTGCAGGCGACCGTCTACCAAATGGGTGCGGGCAAAGCGCATGCCGCGCACGTTGCCTTGATCATCGAGCAACACTTCTTCCGGTTGGGCCCACGTCAGCAAGCGCACCTGATTGGCTTTGGCGATGTCCTGTTCGTGACCGGTAGCGCCCATGTCTTCAACGCCACGGCGGTACACCAGGTTCACATCGTGAGCGCCCAGACGCGCCATTTGCACGGCCATGTCGATGGCGGTGTTGCCGGCGCCGAGGACGATGCAATGATCCGCCAGCGGCAGTTGAGTCAGGTCATCGGCCTGGCGCAGTTCACGAATGTAATCGGTGGCGGCCAACAGGCCAGGCGCCTCTTCGTGGGGCAGGCCAAGTTGTTTGCTGGCGTTCAGGCCAAGGCCGAGAAACACTGCGTCGAATTGCTGATGCAGTTCGCTCAAGGTCAGGTTGTCGCCGAGTTTTTGCCCGTGGCGAATCTCGATTCCGCCGATCTGCAACAGAAAATCCAGCTCCTTCTGTGCGTAATCGTCCACCAGTTTGTATTTGGCGATTCCATATTCGTTGAGGCCGCCGGCCTTTTCCCGGGCTTCGAAGATCACCACGTCATGGCCATGCATCGCGCTGCGGTGGGCGCAGGACAAACCGGCCGGGCCGGCACCGACCACGGCAATGCGTTTGCCGGTGGCGGCAGCGCGCTGGAAGGGATGTTCGCTGAAGTGCGCGTTGTCGACCGCGTAGCGTTGCAGCAGGCCGATCAGCACCGGGGCGCATTCATGGTCGTTGTTGCGCACGCAGGCTTGCTGACAGAGGATTTCGGTGGGGCATACCCGGGCGCAACTGCCACCGAGGATGTTCGCCGAGAGGATTTTTTGCGCCGCGCCCTGAACGTTTTCCTGATGGATGTTGCGGATGAACGACGGAATATCGATTTCGCTCGGGCAGGCGTTCACGCACGGCGCGTCGTAGCAATACAGGCAACGCGAGGCTTCCAGATGCGCCTGGCGATCGTTGAGTGGCGGCGCCAGGTCGGTGAAATGACCGGCGAGGGCGGCCGCATTCTCATAGGGATGCGGGAGGTGGTTCAGGGTCTTGATCACGGTATTGGCCTCACGGTGATGGAGGTGCTGCCTCTGGTGGGCATTGTTTTTGTGTTGTCAGGGCTGACGCCATCGCGGGCAAGCCCGCTCCCACAGTTGAAATGCGTTCCCTTGTAGGAGTCGGGCTTGCCCGCGATAGGCCGAAGGCCGCTCTCAGCGTTTCACAGCAGCTGGCTTATTCAACTCAGCCCGCTTGCTCAGCAATTCAAACACCGCCGGATACGCCGGCCGTTCGACATACCGCCCCGCACCGCGCTCGGCGCGCAAATCGCCATCGGCCCAGACCACACGGCCCTGGCTGACGGTGTGGCTCGGCACACCGCGCACGGTCTTGCCTTCGAAGATGTTGAAGTCGACCTGCTGGTGGTGCGTCTTGGCTGAAATCGTCCGCGTACCTTGCGGGTCCCACAGCACCAGGTCCGCATCCGCGCCGACCCGAATCGCGCCTTTGCGTGGGTAGAGGTTGAAGATCTTCGCGGTATTGGTGGAGGTCAGCGCGACGAAATGCTGCATCGACAGACGTCCGGTGTTCACCCCTTCATCCCAGAGCACGGCCATGCGGTCTTCGATGCCGGCGGTGCCGTTGGGGATTTTGCTGAAGTCGTCGCGCCCGGCGGCTTTTTGCTCAGCGCAGAAGCAGCAGTGGTCGGTCGCGGTGGTGTGCAGGTTGCCCGATTGCAGGCCGTGCCACAGAGCCTCTTGATGACCGCGAGGACGGAAGGGGGGACTCATCACGTAACCGGCGGCGGTTTGCCAATCCGGGTGTTGATAGACGCTGTCGTCCAGCAACAGATGCCCGGCGAGCACTTCGCCGTAGACTTGCTGGCCTTTGCTGCGGGCGTAGGTGATTTCGTCGAGGGCTTCTTTGGTCGAGACATGCACCAGGTACAGCGGCGTGCCCAGGGTCTCGGCGATACGGATCGCCCGGCTGGCCGCTTCACCTTCAACCTGCGAAGGCCGTGACAGGGGGTGTGCTTCAGGGCCGGTGATGCCCTGGGCCATCAACTTGCGTTGCAGGTGATAAACCAGCTCGCCGTTTTCGGCATGCACGGTGGGCACCGCGCCGAGTTCCAGGCAACGTTCGAAACTCGCCACCAGCGTATCGTCGGCGGCCATGATCGCATTCTTGTACGCCATGAAATGCTTGAAGCTGTTGACGCCATGATGGTTAACCAGCTCAGCCATGTCCTCGCGCACCTGTTCGCTCCACCAGGTGATCGCCACATGGAAACCGTAATCCGACGCTGACTTTTCAGCCCAGCCGCGCCACTGGTGAAACGCCTCCATCAGCGATTGCTGCGGATTGGGAATCACGAAGTCAATGATCGACGTGGTGCCACCGGCCAGTCCTGCCGCCGTGCCACTGAAAAAGTCTTCACTGGCCACGGTACCCATGAAGGGCAGTTGCATGTGCGTGTGCGGATCGATGCCGCCGGGCATCAAGTACTGGCCGCTGCCGTCGAGCACTTCGGCACCCGCCGGAACGTCAAGATTGTCGCCGATGGCTTTAATCACGCCGTCGGCGCAATAGACGTCGGCGCGATAACTTTCATCATGGGTAATAACGGTGGCGCCACGGATCAACAGAGACATTCCGAGTTCCTCGCAGGCAATGACCGGCTTGGGCCGGTTCTAACTGTTTTTATATAAATCGGCGTCAACAGGTGTATTCCTGTCAACGCTGTCAAGAATTGAAGCTAGTCTGAGTTTATGAATTCAGCAAGAATATTTTTTATAAGCTTATAGCTAGTTTAACTACTTGATGAATAAAGATTAAATGTGCAAATCACCAAAATGGGGAGACTGCTCACCAATTTGACGCACTTGACAGGATGGGAAAATGGTCAAGATTTTCTATGTGAAATCAACTGTTTGAACAGGGTCTATGATTGATGCGCCTCGATTGAAAAAAAAGCGGTGCACCCGTTTGAGGCCTGATGTTTCGGACAACTTGCCTGGCATTCGGCCTGAGTGAACGGGCAAGTCACCGAGGACTCAGCGGGTATATAAATAAAACTGATAAACATCAGTTGGTTGCAAGGTTTTATGGAACTGCCCGATGCGCAATCGGGGACGTTCGGCATGCTTATTGATGCCATCCGCCCTTGATGAGCAAAAAAATAATTCAAAGAACAGTGGAGCGGCCATGCAACAGATCAGATCGCAAGTGACCGAGCGCGACGGCTTGTACGAGCTCGAAGCCGGCAGTGACGTCCTCGACAGTCTCCGTTATAACCACGACATCGCCCCGACCAAGGTGGCCGAACGAACCTGGAACAAATGGCACATCACCGCGTTGTGGGTCGGCATGGCGATTTGTGTGCCCACTTACACCCTTGGCGGTGTGCTGACTGCCTACTTCGGCCTGAGCGTCGGTGAAGCGCTGTTGGCGATTCTGTTTGCCAACATCATCGTGTTGATTCCCCTGACCCTGAACGCCTTTGCCGGCACCAAGTACGGCATTCCGTTTCCGGTGCTGCTGCGTTCGTCCTTTGGCGTCCTCGGTTCCAACATTCCCTGCCTGATCCGTGCCGTGGTGGCGTGCGGCTGGTTTGGTATCCAGACGATGTTCGGCGGCCTGGCGATTCACCTGTTCCTCGGTTCGGTGTTCGAGGGCTGGAAGTCGTTGGGTGGCACCGGCGAGGTCATCGGCTTCATGGTGTTCTGGGCGTTGAACCTGTGGGTGGTGATCCGTGGCGCCGAGTCGATCAAGTGGCTGGAAACACTGTCTGCGCCGCTGCTGGTCGCGGTGGGCGTGGGGTTGCTGGTGTGGGCGATGCCGAATGTCTCAATGACCGAATTGCTGGCGATTCCGGCCAAGCGTCCTGAAGGCGCTGGCGTGGCCAGTTACTTCGCCGCCGGGCTGACCGCCATGGTCGGATTCTGGGCCACGCTGTCGCTGAACATTCCTGACTTCAGCCGCTATGCGAAAAGCCAGAAGGACCAGATTGTCGGGCAGATCATCGGCCTGCCGCTGACCATGTTCCTGTTCGCCTCCCTTGGCGTGGTCATGACCGCGGCGTCGGTGAAACTGGTCGGTGTGACGGTTTCCGACCCGGTCACGTTGATCGGCCATATCCAGAGCCCGTTCTGGGTGGCGATTGCCATGGCGCTGATCATCATCGCCACGCTGTCCACCAACACCGCCGCCAACATCGTTTCGCCCACCAATGACTTCCAGAACATCGCGCCCAAACTGATCAATCGCACCACGGCGGTGCTGCTGACCGGCCTGGTGGGGCTGGCGCTGATGGCCCATGAACTGCTGAAAAAACTCGGCTTGATCGTCTCGGACCTCAGCCTGGAAACCGTTTACTCCAACTGGTTGCTCGGTTATTCCAGCCTGCTCGGGCCGATCGCCGGGATCATGGTGGTGGACTATTTCCTGATCAAGAAACAGCAACTGGACCTGGCCGGGCTCTATCGCGATGACGTGTATCCGGCCTGGAACTGGTTCGGGTTTATCGCCTTCGGTGTGCCGGTGGCGTTGACGCTGCTGTCGTTGGGCAGCGATGCGTTCAGCTGGTTTTACAGCTACGGCTGGTTCACCGGGTCGGCGCTGGGCGGGTTGATTTATTACGGGTTGTGCTCGTTTCGGCCTGCCCCGTCCGTAGCGAAATCTGCGGTGTGACGGATGGCCTCTTCGCGGGCAAGCCCGCTCCCACAGGGGAATGCATTCCAAATGTGGGAGCGGGCTTGCCCGCGAAGACGGCCTCACCGACACCAATGAAACGTCTGAAGAAACCTATAACAACTGCCTGAGGAGATCACCATGAACGCTGCCGTAGACGTTCTGCAATCCACCCATCAGCACATCAACCGCGACCGCTTGTGGGCCTCACTCATGGAGCTCGCCAAACTCGGCGCCACGGTCAAGGGCGGCGTCTGTCGCCTGGCCCTGACTGACCTCGACCGTCAGGCCCGGGACATCTTCGTCAACTGGTGTGAAGACGCCGGCTGCACCGTCAGCATCGATGCCGTGGGTAACATCTTCGCCCGCCGTCCGGGACGCAATCCGAACCTGCCACCGGTCATGACCGGCAGCCATATCGACACCCAGCCTACCGGCGGCAAGTTCGATGGCTGCTTCGGCGTCCTGGCCGGCGTCGAAGTGCTGCGCACCCTCAATGACCTGAAGATTGAAACCGAAGCGCCGCTGGAAGTGGTGGTCTGGACCAACGAAGAAGGTTCGCGCTTCGCGCCCTGCATGATGGGTTCTGGCGTCTTCGCCGAAAAATTCACCCTCGAAGAAACCCTGGCCAAAGTCGACGCCGAAGGCATCAGCGTCGGCGAAGCGCTGAACGCTATCGGTTACGCAGGCCCGCGCAAGGTCAGTGGCCACGCGGTGGGCGCCTATTTTGAAGCCCACATCGAGCAAGGCCCGATCCTTGAAGACGAACACAAAACCATCGGTGTGGTGATGGGCGCGCTCGGCCAGAAATGGTTCGACCTCAAACTGCGTGGCGTCGAAGCCCACGCCGGCCCGACGCCGATGCACTTGCGCAAGGACGCCCTGGTCGGCGCCGCGGTGATCGTCGGCGCACTCAACCGCGCCGCCCTCAGCCATCAGCCTCACGCCTGCGGCACCGTCGGCTGCCTGCAAGCCTATCCCGGCTCACGCAACGTCATCCCCGGTGAAGTGCGCATGACCCTCGACTTCCGCCATCTGGAACCGGCACGCCTGGACTCGATGATCGCCGAAGTTCGCGAGGTGATCGAAAGCACTTGCAAGGCACATGGCCTGACCTTCGAACTCACCCCGACCGCCGACTTCCCGCCGCTGTACTTCGACAAGGGCTGCGTCGAAGCGGTACGCGGCGCGGCGCAAGGGTTGGGCTTGTCGCACATGGACATCGTCAGCGGGGCAGGGCACGACGCGATCTTCCTCGCCGAACTGGGCCCGGCCGGCATGATCTTCGTACCGTGCGAAGGCGGCATCAGCCACAACGAAATCGAAAACGCCGCGCCGGACGATCTGGCGGCCGGGTGTGCGGTGTTGCTGCGGGCGATGCTGGCGGCCTCGGCGGCGATTGCCAAGGGGGAATTGGCGGCCTGAAACGCCTGACGTGCGCTGAGAAAACACAGCGCACGCCGCTTGATCGTCTGGCGTCATGTCTGTGATTTCAGTGCTGCAAAGTGCGCCGCGCTGGCCTGGACCGAAGCTATGGCCGTACACAGGTTCTTCGCACGATCCCAGCCCTGTGCGGTCGTAATCTTCACAAAGCGCCGCTGAACGTGTGGAGATCCGATGAGCCAGGACGTCCTGAGTACCGAGACCAATCGTCGCCAGTTGCAGCAGATCATTGCCGGCTTGACCGACGGCGTGATTCTGCTGGAGCCAGACCAGAGCCTTCTCTGGGCCAATGATGCTGCGCTGGCCATGCACGGTGTCGGGCAGATCAGCGAACTGGGTGCCAATGCCCGTGAGTACGCCAAACGCTTCATCTTGCGCTATCGCAACAATCACCCGGTGCCGAAGGAAAACTACCCGATCAACCGTGTCGCCCGGGGTGAAACCTTCAGCGATGTGCTGGTGGAAGTAACGCCGTCCGACGATGAAGAACGCACTTGGGTGCACAACGTGCGCAGCATGGTGCTGGCCGACAGCGCCGGTGAACCGCAATCGCTGGTGTTGATCATCAACGACGTCACCGAGTGGGCCGGCGCCGAGCGGCGTTTCGAAAAAACGTTCAATGCCAACCCGGCTCCGGCCGTGATCTGTCGCCTCAGCGATTTGCGTTACATCAAGGTCAACAGCGGCTTTTTGGATATGACCGGTTTTGCCCGCGATCAGGTCATCGGCGCGTCGGCCTATGAATTGGATGTGCTGGAGGGCGCGGAAAACCGAAACCTGGCGATTGAGCGTTTGCGTGACCAAGCCACGATTCCGCAAATGCAGGCCCAGTTGCGATTGCCTGACGGCGGCAGCAAGCAGGTGATCGTCGCCGGGCAGCCGCTGGAGTTGAACGAAGAAGCCTGCATGCTGTTTTCGTTCGTCGACATGGAGCCTCGGCACAAGGCCGAAACTGCCTTGCGCCAGAGCGAAGAACGTTTCGCCAAGGCTTTTCGCCTGACGCCCGTGCCGACGTTGGTGTGCAGCGCCGAGGATCAGCGAGTGCTCGACGCCAACGAAGCGTTTTATGTGACCTTCGCCTATCCCAGCGAAGAAGTGCTCGGCAAGACCGTGGAGCAACTTGAGTTCTTCGACTCGGGCATTGGCACACGCTTGTTTTCGACGCTTGAGAACGCAGGGAGTCTGGACCGGGTCGACGTGAAAATCCGCAAGAAAGATGCGGGGCTGATTGATTGCGCGGTCTCGGCCGACACCGTGAACATTCAGGGCAGTCCTTGCTACCTGCTGGTATTGATGAACATCACTGAGCGTAAACGCACGGAACTTGAACTGGTCACGGCGATCGAGGAGGTGATGAAAGACGCCTCCTGGTTCAGCCGCACGCTGATTGAAAAACTGGCAAACGTGAAAAACGTCAACTCACCCCAGGTCCCTGGCGCGTCTTTCACCGATCTGACGGCCCGGGAGCGCGATGTACTTGGCCTGATCTGCGAAGGGCTGGCTGACAAGGAAATCGCTGCACGGTTGAAGCTGGCACCCAACACGGTGCGCAATCACGTCGCGACGGTGTATTCCAAGCTGAATGTTCACAGTCGCAGCGAGGCGATTGTCTGGGCACGCCAGCGCGGTTTGTTTTCCATTGAGTGGCGGCCCAAGGGCCAGCGCTAGAGTGCAAATGCACTAGTGGAGACAGTGCAAATTCATGTATTGGCGCATGCCTCTCTTTCTTAGGCTGTCAGGGTGCGAAACGGATTTTCAGCCGTTGTCGCATCCACTGCGTAACCGCTTAAGGAACCGTCCCATGTTTCGCCCTTTCAACAGCGTTTCAGTCGATAAACGTGCCCGTCAGCCAGCAGGTGAATCTTGATGATTTATCTGACGCAATTGCGCGATCAACTGGAGCGGCACTTTTCTCCCCGAGCCTGCGAATGCAGTGTGTCAGGCGACAACTCGGTGACGGTCAAGCTGTATCACCCAGCGTCGGGGCAGGTCGATCTGGTGGTCAGCGGGTTGAAGGTCACGAACCTCAGTTCGCCGCAAGCGGTGGCGTTGTTGATTGAAGAGCTGCGTTATGAGTTGGAGAGCAATGGTTTGCATCAACCCGGCGAGAATGCTTAGAAACTGTCGTTTTTTGCGGTAAAAATGAGGCTAAGTGCCTAATTTGCTGGCATTGGCCGGTGAGTGGACTATAAGAAATGCGAGGGTAAAATTTTCTGTGACCGGTCCGCGGCTTCGCGGTGTTCTTGTCGTGTCGCGGAAAGTCTCGATTACTTACCGCGGGTCAGCTTATGAACAGTCTTGGAAAACGTGCTTTTTCGCCGCTGTCGCTCGCTTTCTGCGTAGCGATCCTCAGTGGTTGCTCCAGTCCGCCACCTCCACCACCTCCTTTGCCACCTGTAGAACGCACCTGCGAAACCCTGGACAAGACCGATGTGATGGGGGACGCGAAAGGAGAGGGTGAAGTGACTCGGGTCACCACCACCACCCGCTGCATAACTCAATAGCCCAGGGCGCTTCGGACACCCATGATGAGCTGAAAAACATCCATGAAAAAGGCAGCCCCAAGGCTGCCTTTTTCTCATCCGGCGAATCGAATCAGGACAGGAACCCGCCGTCCACATTCAGCGAAACCCCAGTGGTGTAGCTCGACGCATCGCTCGCCAGGTACAACACGGCACCGGCCATCTCGCTTGGGTCCGCCACACGTTTGAGTGGAATTTGTGCCAGTGCGGTTTTCAGGATCGCATCGCTCTTGACCAGTGCCGAAGCGAACTTGGTGTCGGTCAGGCCTGGCAGCAGGGCATTGCAGCGGATGCCGAATTGCGCGCATTCCTTGGCGAACACTTTGGTCATGTTGATCACGGCCGCCTTGGTCACCGAGTAGATGCCCTGGAAGATGCCGGGCGAAACGCCGTTGATCGAGGCGACGTTGATGATGCTGCCGCCACCGTTTTCGCGCATCAGCTTGCCGGCTTCCACCGACATGAAGAAGTAGCCGCGGATGTTGACGTCGACGGTTTTCTGGAAGGCGCTGAGGTCGGTGTCCAGGACGTTGCAGAACTGTGGGTTGGTTGCCGCATTGTTGACCAGAATGTCGAGGCGGCCAAACTGTTCCTTGATGCCGGCGAAGACCTGGCTGATCTGCTCCATCTCACCAATATGGCAAGCCACGGCGGTGGCTTTGCCGCCGGCGGCGATGATCGCGTCGGCGACGTGCTGGCAACCGTCGAGCTTGCGGCTCGAGACGATGACGTGGGCGCCTTGCTGGGCCAGGAGCTTGGCGATGGCTTCACCGATACCGCGGCTGGCGCCGGAGACGAAAGCGATCTTGCCGTCGAGGTCGAACAACTGAGTCTTGGACATGGGATTCTCTTATGAAAAGTCTTGTTATTGGGCCAGGAGCGTAATCAAAGGCTGGATTTCTGGATGACTTGCAGGCTCATTTGCTCCAGCAGTTTGTTCATGTGAATGAACTGCGAGAAGCGTTTGTCCTGGGTCTGACCATGGAAGAAACGGTAGTAGATCTGCTGCACGATGCCGGCCAGGCGGAACAGGCCATAGGTGTAGTAGAAGTCGAAATTATCAATTTGAATGCCTGCGCGCTCAGCGTAGTAGTCGACGAATTCACGGCGGGTCAGCATGCCCGGTGCGTGACTCGGTTGGCGGCGCATCAGTTGCACCGGTGCCGGGTCGTCAGCCTGAATCCAGTAGGCGAGGGTGTTGCCCAGATCCATCAGCGGGTCGCCCAGGGTTGTGAGTTCCCAGTCGAGCACACCGATGATTTGCATCGGGTTTTGCGGGTCGAGGATCACATTGTCGAAGCGATAGTCGTTGTGGACGATGCTTGAAGTCGGGTGATCGGCCGGCATCTTGTCGTTGAGCCAGGCTTTGACCGTTTCCCACTGTGGAGCATCTGGCGACAGGGCTTTCTCGTAGCGGTCGCTCCAGCCTTTGATTTGCCGTGCGACATACCCTTCGGGTTTGCCAAGGTCACCCAGGCCGTAGGCGTTGTAGTCAACGCGGTGCAGTTCAACGAACTTGTCGATGAAGCTTTTGCACAAGGCTTCGGTTTTCGCCGAATCCAGGCCCAGTTCCGGTGGCAGTTCGGAGCGCAGGATGATCCCGTTGACCCGTTCCATCACATAGAACTCGGCGCCGATCACCGATTCGTCGGTGCAGTGCACGTAAGCCTTGGGGCAGTACGGGAAGCCATCGCGCAGTTGATTGAGGATGCGAAATTCGCGGCCCATGTCGTGAGCGGATTTGGCTTTGTGGCCAAACGGCGGCCGGCGCAGGACGAATTCCTGTTCCGGGTATTCCAGCAAGTAAGTGAGGTTCGACGCGCCGCCTGGAAACTGGCTGATCTGCGGCAAACCACTGAGGCCCGGAATGTGCGCCTTGAGATACGGATCGATCAGGCTGGCATCGAGTTCTTCGCCAGAGCGGATACGGGTGGACTGGTCAGTAAGCGCCATGCTTATCCCTTCTGCTTATTTTGGAGGCCAGACATCATTGGCTAATCTAATGGTGCGCCGGGGGAGCCACAAGTGCGGCACGGTCTTATAGGTTAGCGTGTTGCAGGATAATCAGCGTTCCTGATGTGCGGGAACAGGGACGGCGGGCTATGGTTCAGGGGGTACGGTGCTTCCAGGAAGGAGCGTTGAAATGGGCTGTCCGCAAGTCTGTGCCACCGCAACCCTGCAATGCAGTTTCGGCGCGGCACCTGCCGTGCTCAATGTGTTGCCGGTAAATCGCACCCTGACCGCTGGCCTGCCAGCGGCGAACATCATGGACCACATCCCGATGGTGAATGTCATGCCGTTTGGCATGTGCACGAGCCTGGCCAACCCGATGGTCGCGGCGGCCACTGCGGCGGCACTTGGGGTGCTGACGCCAATGCCCTGCATCCCGGCCACCGCTAGCCCATGGATCCCCGGCGGTGCGCCAACCGTCCTGCTGGGCAATATGCCGGCGCTCGACGCCAACAGCACCTTGATGTGCAACTGGGCAGGGGTGATCAAAATCGTCATGCCGGGGCAGATGCAGATGCTCATTCCCTGAGTCAGCTACGCCTGCTCCGGATCCGTCCAGCGTCGAAACCACCAGCGCATCCGCGAAATCGGTTTGCCCTCGGCATCCAGCGGTCGCCCGTCACTGGCAAAACCCTGCTCCGGTTCAACCAGTTGCCCATTGAGGTAACGCGCATCAACCGCTGGTTTACCATTGGGATGAAAGCGCTGATAACGCCCCTCGCGTACACCATCGCGGTAAAACTCCGACTCGGCGATCTGCCCATCGGGGAAATAATTAGTCGCCTCACCCTGCAACAAGCCCCGGCGGTAGCTGGCCTTGCGCTGCAGCCAGCCTTCAGGCGCATAAAAACTGGCAATGCCCTGCAATTTATCCTGCACATAAGGCAACTGCGCCGATACCTTGCCGTTGGGGTGATACAGCACGCTGGGGCCTTGGAGTTCACCCTGGCTGTAATTCAGATCAGCCTGTGGCCGACCATTTTCCTTGATGTGCAGCGGGCCCTCCAGTCGATCATCGATCAGGCGTCCGTCCATGTGGCTGTCACCACGCTGCAAGTCCACTTTGCTGGATGTCATCGTCATCCGTCTCCTCAGTTGACTTTCACCAGCCCGCCCTTGAGGGTCAGCATGCCACCGCCGTCCACAGTCTGCTCGGCCCCGCCCTTGTTCATCAGACTGACCCCCGCATCGTTGGTCAGCGTGGTGCCGGCCTTGTTGGTCAGTGACGTCCCGGCCTGATTGGTCAGTGCAGTGCCGGCTTTGTGCGTGACGGATGTACTGGCTTCAGCCGCGAAGTCCGCGCCACTCTTCATCGAAAAAGTGCCGCCACTTTCCAGGGTCAGGGTGCCGGTCACTTTGATGGTCAGATTGCCGTCGACCGTCAGGCTGTAATTGCCCGTGACCTGGTGCTCGTAGTTGCCGCCGGTGCTGTGCGTCTGGTCGGCGCCGACCTTCACCGTGCGGCTGTCCTTCACGTCGAGCGTGTCGCTGCCGGTCTGGATCGTCACGCTGCGTTTGCCTTTCTCCAACGTCACGGTTTCGTCACCGTCCTTTACCGTGCGTGTGCGAGCGTTCTGCACCGTCAGGGTTTCGTCATGGCCGACCGTGGCGGTGGTGTCGTTGAGCACATTGATCTTGAAATCCTTTTGCGCCTGCAAGAACACCTCTTCGGCGTCTTTCTTGTCCTCAAAGCGCAATTCGTTGAAACCGCCGCCGCCCTTGGATGATTGAGTCTTGATCCCGGACTGGGTCTGATTCGCCGGCAAGGCATAGGGTAGGGCGTTGTCACCGTTGTAGACGCAACCGGTCACCAGCGGCCGATCCGGATCGCCATCGATAAACGTCACGATCACTTCCTGGCCGATACGCGGGACGAACTGCATGCCGAAACCCTTGCCACTCCAGGGCAGCACGACCCGAACCCAGCACGAACTGGTTTCATCGTTCTTGCCGTCGCGATCCCAGGGGAATTGCAACTTGATGCGGCCATATTGATCGGTCCAGATTTCTTCACCGGCCTTGCCGACGACGAGGGCGGTCTGAGGGTGCATGCGGGGTTTGGGTGTCGTGCGTTGCGGGCGGAACGGTGTGGCCTTGGGGATCGCTTCGAAGCGATTCTGGTAGTTTTCGTGACTGGCTTCATGAGTGACCGCCGTCACTACCCAATCGATATTCAGCGTCGAGTCATCATGGCCGGCGAGGGTGAACCAGTGCCCTGGCACCAGCCAGCGACAGTCACTCTCGCCGACAAAACGTTTCTCCTGGCTGCGCAGCCCGTCGACTCGCTGCTTGGTCAACGTATCGCCCCGAGCCTTGGCGTTGTAGCTGCCGGGGTGCTCGTACATCGAGCGCGGCCCGGCGACGGCTTCGGCCTGGCTGTAGAGCGACGTGGTCGGCGTCGTGAACTCGTAATCTGTTGCACGAAAAAAGCCGGCTACGGCTTGCATGCACACCTGGCCGGAGCGAATGCCGTGCAGTTCGCGCTCGCCCATTTGCTGGCCGAGGTAGTTGATCTTCGGTCCGTTGGGGATCTGCGCGAAGGCATCGTTGCTGTCCCCCAACACCAGCGTGTGCTTGCCTTCTTCGTGGGTGAAAAACCAGAAGATCCCTTCTTCTTCCAGCAACCGCGAAACGAAGGCGAAATCCGTTTCGCCGTACTGCACGCAGTACTCGCGAGGGGTGTAACTGCCGGTGAGTTTCAGCGCGAAGTCGGTGAAACCGTGAGCCTTGAAAATCGTGGTGACGATGTCTGAGGTGCTGAGGTTCTGGAACACGCGGTTGTTGCTGGCCAGCGTAAGCCACCAGAGCCATGGCCGCAGTACAAGCTGATAACGCTCTGCGGTGGCGTCGGCGGGGAGTTGGCGTATTTCGGCGACCAGTGCGTCGAACGCGCGACTTTGTGCGTCGTTGTGCAGGGTGGTGGTGACATGTGTGGCGACCGCAGAAGCCAGGGGCAGGGCGGAACCGTCGTTGAGGCCGTTGAGGGTTTGCGAGCCGAGCGAGTTGAGCGCTTCTTCGCCGGACAGCGACTCAGGATAAAGCGCCGACAGCGAGGTGGCGGTGAGGGAGAGGGTGGTGTTGCTGTCGGTGGTGCGTGGCATTGAACGCCTCAGCAGTGATCAATTACTTGGATAACCGGCACCGCCAGCAAAGTGTCTTCGATATTAATTATCTAGAGGCCTGTGACGTCGTATCCCTTTGAGATCAGGATGGTTTTTAAGTGGCCGGGGAACTCTTGGATTGCGGTCACTGCTACTTTGTAATAACTGTCATCGCCTTTTCCCGTTCGACTCCAATCGACCTTGTGGGTGACCTGGTTATTAAAAAAAATAATACTGATGGCCCTGAATTTATCTTTGGTGCCATGGCTTCCCATCTCGTCAAAGTTTTTACCTACTTCAAACAGGAAGTTTTGAGTGTGTGCAACGCCGGGCTGGTCGGCAATTTTGGTTGTGGTGGCCGTTCTAGAGCAGGCACCTCCTTCGTCGTAGTAGGGGTTTTTTTTGTCGCTGGCTTCTCTCGGTACTACGTCAACATCCCAGTCGAGTGCGTCAGGTTTGAAATAGCCTTCGATGTCGGTGACATAGTTATCTACTTGAGGGCCTTCCAGCCATTTCATGGTTCTGGACTTGAATTGAATCATCTTGCCGTTGGGGGACTTGATGGTGAATACAATTCCGTTGGTCAACGCCTGACTAAAACTTTGACCTATCGCCGATATATCCTCGTCAACGTCGACTCTCAATTGGGCATCGTCAAATTTCATAGGCATACGTTTGACCTCCATGAATTAATTGCTGTCCATGCCGCGGAGTTTTTCACTGGCGACACTCAGCGGCGAGTGCAGTCGTATCCGGGTTGGATCGGGTTGATTAAATGGGTGACTCGTTATAGCCACCTGGACTGGTCTGGGGATTGGAGCGTTGTTGCCACTCAATGAATGATTCGCCATACACGTCGAGTGACTCAAACAGGTGGCCAACGCCAAATGCTCCTGGCGGATTTGCCACGCCTGACAAGATGGCGGTTATTGTTGGCTTCAATGCTCCGCCCAGCAGATTGACCCTGGCAGCGAATATTGTGACCCGACGAGGGAGGAAGGACATGGAGGCATAAAACCGCTGATATTCACGTTCGACCCAACGCAGCGCCCTGCATGTCATGAAGTAGATTCTTTCGGGATTCAACATGCTTAAAGCATCTATCAAATCTTGTGAATGCACGCATTGGGCGGGAGGAGTCGTCATGGGGTGGCCAGCTCTCAGAGGAACTTTTATTCCCGCATTTCCATGCCCCATCCAGAACACCAGGTTGGGACCAGGGTAGGTCATGGTCACGGTGCGTATGTGATGGAGTGTGGCTGGTGATATCCGGCTACCAACGAACAGAACATTGATCAGAACGGCCCCGGTACCAGCAAACAGCGCCGGAGCACGGCCACCTTGATCATCCGAATTGTGCAACACGATAACTGCCATGATCCTGAAACTCCTTTGAGGGTGCCTGACGGCACCTGAATAATCATTTACTCAAGCACCCACTCCGCCAACTTCCCCGTCACCTGCGTCATCAACACATTTTCAACATCCCTCGCACCCGCCGCACTGCACTTGGCCAACACTGCCTGGACAATCCCGGCATCAAATTCGAACTGTTTTCCAGTCGCGGCTTTGTATCGGCCACGCAGTTTCTCCAGCTTCGCCAACACAATCCCTTCCAGTGTTGCCTCATCCAGTGGCCGATACGCCACCACCGTCATCCGCGCCAGAAACGCCGGGCGAAATGCTTGCAGCAGCACTTTGTGCAACGCTTCGTTGAAGGCGTCGGTGCCCAGTTGCGCCACGGGTGTGTCGAGCAACAATTCAGCACCGACGTTACTGGTGGCGAGCATCACAGTGTTTTTGAAGTCCACCACCAACCCGGTGCCGTCCTCCATGACGCCTTTGTCGAAGACGTTGTAGAAGGCTTCGAGCACATCCGGGTGGGCCTTTTCAATTTCGTCGAGCAGCACCACCGAATAAGGTTTACGCCGCACCGCTTCGGTGAGCACGCCGCCGCTGCCATAACCAACATAGCCGGGCGGGGCACCTTTGAGTTGGCTGACGGTGTGGGCTTCCTGGTATTCCGAAAGGTTGATGCTGATCAGGTTACGTTCGCCGCCATACAGCGCATCGGCTAGCGCGTAAGCGGTTTCGGTTTTGCCGACACCGGTGGGGCCGACCAGCAGGAACACGCCGACCGGTTTTTGCGGGTCGGTAAGGCCGGCACGGTAGGCCTGCAGACGCTGGGCGATGGTGCCCAGCGCAATGCTCTGGCCCATGACGCGCAAACCCATGCGCTGGCCGAGGGTGCGTACGGCGTGGGCTTCGTCAGCGAGCATTTTTCCGACCGGGATGCCGGTCCAGCCGGCGATGACGGCGGCGACGGTTTTGGTATCGACCTGTTCCGGCACCAGCGGGTCGTCCTGGCGAATGGCATCGAGTCCTGCTTCCAGTCGTACCAGTTCTGCAGCCAGGTGATCGATACGGCTGTCGATGGCTTCGTCCGGTTTGTCGCTGTCGGCGCGCTCGCTCAAGGCCAGCAACTCGCTGCGGGTTTCCAGCAACTCGCGCACGGCGACTCGCTCTTCGTTCCAGCGGGTTTCCAGTTCGCGAATGGCCTGCACATTGCCGGTCGATTCGCTTTCCAGCAGGGTGATGCGCTCACGATGATCGAGTCCGGTCGCCTGTTCGCGGCGCAGGCGTTCGACTTCATCTTTGAGGCTGTTCTGGCGGTGGCGCAGGCTTTCCAGTGGCGGTGGCACGTCGTGCTGGCCGAGGGCGACACGGGCGCACGCGGTGTCGAGCACGCTGATTGCCTTGTCCGGTAACTGGCGTCCGGAGATGTAGCGGTGGGACAGTTTCACCGCTTCGTGAATCGCAGCGTCCAGCACCTGCACACCGTGGTGTTGTTCGAGTTTGGCAGCGACACCACGGAGCATTTCCACGGCGGTGGTTTCGTCCGGTTCTTCGACTTGTACCAGTTGAAAACGCCGGGCAAGGGCCGGGTCCTTCTCGAAGTATTTTTTATACTCAAGCCAGGTGGTCGCGGCGAGGGTGCGCAGTTCGCCTCGGGCGAGCGCCGGTTTGAGAAGGTTGGCCGCGTCGCTGCCGCCTTCGGCACCGCCAGCGCCAATCAGTGTGTGGGCTTCGTCGATGAACAAAATGATCGGTTTCTCGGCGCTGCGCACCGCGTCGATCACGCCTTTGAGGCGTTGCTCGAACTCACCTTTGACCCCGGCGCCGGCCTGCAACATACCAAGGTCAAGCACCCGCAAACTGACTTCCTGCAACGACGGCGGCACGTCCCTGGCGGCAATGCGCAGGGCCAGGCCTTCGACCACCGCAGTTTTGCCCACGCCCGGTGCACCGACCAGAATCGGGTTGTTCTGTCGGCGGCGCAGGAGGATGTCGATGCATTGGCGGATCTCGCCATCGCGGCCGACGATGGGGTCTATTCGCCCGGCATGAGCGTCGGCGGTAAGGTCCTGGGTGTACTGGTCCAGTACGCCATCGTGTTTTGGCCCCGGGTTGCCAGCCCCTGGAGAACGTACCGCCCCCACGTGTTCCCGAGAGCTTTCGGTCCATTCCAGCAGATTGTTGCGCAGCGCCTCGCGAGGAATTTTCAACAGTGAGGAAGCACTGTTGAGCAGCAGGCTGCGGCGCTCGTCGCGGTCGATCAATGCCAGTAGCAGTAAGCCCGAGCGAATGCTGTCCAGCCCTAGCACGCTGGCTTGCACTACCGCATCTTCGAGCAGGCCGGTGGTGTGCGACGACAATGCCGGGGTGCGTGTGCTGCCGGATTTGAACAGGTCCAGCGCCTTGTTGATTTCCGCCGTCAAGGCATCACGCTCCAGGCCGAAACGCGGCAGCAGATAAGCGAAGTCACCGCCCTCGATGTCCAGCAGTTCCAGCAGCAAGTGCTCAATTTCGACGTAGTGATGGCCCCGTTGCAGACAGCGTTGCGCGGCTCGTTCGAGGGCGCGGCGGTTGTCCGGGTTGAGGCGTCCGATCAGGCTGGCCAGTTCCATGTTCAGGTGATCTCCGGCTGACGAAGGCCGATGGTGATCCGTTGCACGGCAAGGCTGGCCTGACGTTGCAGACCGCCATTCCAACTGAGCACTGGAGGCGCTTGACGTCCAAGTTTCATTGGGCCGGCGCCACGTACCAGCAGCACCAGCGTGCAATCCAGATCCGGACCGAAATACAGGGCGCTGAGGCTGGCGAGCGCAGCATGAGATTCGCCATCGGGCAGAAATCGCGCGGCCTGGGCAGACGTCAGCGGGCCGAGGGTCAGGCGATAACCTGCGTGTTCATCCCAGACCCGAGTGCCGGCCACTGCGCTGACGCCCAATTGCAGATTGCGCCCACCCGGTTGCAAGCGACTGCGACTGGCGGGCGGGATCTCGCGCCAGGCACCTTGAAAGGCACTGAGCTCCACGGGTAGTTCGAACTGCTCACGTATGATCGCGGCAAATCCGGCAAGGGAGCGGCGTCCATCAGTAAACAGGGCAGTGCACGCCAGTACGGCGCAATCGGGGATGGCCTGTCGTTCCTGCAACGCTTTGGGCAGCAGTCCGGTCAGTGCCCGCAATTGCACCTGCACCGGGGAGACTCCGGGTGCGGTGAAACCTGCGGCGATCCGGTGTTTGCGCATCACTTTGTACAGCAGGCTCAGCAGTCGATGCTGGAACAGGTCAAGGAATACGGCGGGGGCATGATCCTTGGCCCGTGCCCGTTGCTGCAGCCATTCCTGATAGGCGTAGGGCAGGGGGCCGTCGGGGCCGCCAAGGCCAAATACCGGTGTGCTCAGGACCGGCTGCTGGCCGGGTTCCTGGGTGAGGCTTTCGATTTCACTGGCCGAGAATAGTGGCGTCAACGGCCCCCGCAAGCGCAGTGCTTCCGCTTGTGGGGCGGTGCCGCTGCCCAGCGATTCGGCCTGCGGGTGTTCGCGTTCCAGCAGCAACAACGCCTGCAACAATTCGAACGCCTGGGGTTCCTGACGCAGTCGTTGGCTCAGGCTCAGAGGGACAGCGGCATGCCGGCTTGGGGTTGCCATGCTTTGACCTCCTTGTCTGATTGAACCAGTACCGTGCGCACAAAGCGGTTGGCGGTGGCGTAGAGCGAAAAGAATTGCGCCAGTACCGCTGAAAACAACACCGCGCTGCTGCCGACGAAATGCTGCGGATCAAGCTGTAACCGCACTTCAAGTCCATTGCGCCAGCCGCGCCAGGCGTCTTCGCCGACATGGGCGATGACCCGTTCGCAACCGAGGCCAAGCAAGCCTTCGATCTGTCGCCAGGCGCTGGCCTCGTCACGCAGGTTGTGCAATTGCAGAATTTCCCGGAGTGCATCCAGAGCCTGTGGCCCTTCGACCAGCGACAAATGATTGAGGCTCAGTTGCGACACCAGCCGCCAACGCGATTCTCCGTCCAGGCGCGGCAAACTCTGTGGGCTTGGAGGATTGCGCAGGCGCGCCCAGGCTACCGGGCCCGGACGCTCAAAGCCTAACGGCGTGCCGGCGGGAAGGCTCTGAGCCAGGTGTCGGTTTGTGCAGAGCAGTTCGGCGGTGAGGCTGTATTCGATGGCGTCCGTCAGCGGGTCGAGTCGGGTATCCACTAGGCTCAGCAACAGGTCAGTGCCGAGGCGATTCGGGGTCATGCCGCTAACGCGCCGGGCGTGCCAGTAACACTGTTTATCGTTTCCGCTGTGCTGGCTGCCGTAATAGGCCGGTACTCGCTGTACGCCCTGGCGGGTGCTGGCCCGCATCGCCCGGATGCTATGGATCTCGACGCTGTTTTCCCGATGACTGTCGGCCACCAGGCGGTATTCGCTGCGGGTGCCGTCCGGACGCAGTGGCTCTGAGGTTCGCGGAAACAGGTTGATCACCGGCGTGCAGCCCAGTGCAAAATCGCTGGCCTGAAGGTGCATTCGATTGCTCGGCGCACGGTCAAAGACGATGTACACATACAGGGCCTGGTGATCGCTGGTGACACCGGCCAGAGGCAAATCAAAGAAGTTGAATTTGTCCGGGAAGGCAAAGTATTCGGCTAATAAGCGCATGCCAGGGTGCACGCCATCCTCGTCTGGTAGCAACACTTCATCGCTGGCAAAACCGACGATGTGTGGCAGCCCCTCAAGCCCCTTCGGCACGCTGCCGATGGGGCCGGCCAGCACCTTCACGGCATGAGCACCGAGCAGGTCATAGAGACAAGCGTTGATCACCGGCGAGGCGCTCAGGTGGATACGCAATTGTTCGATGCCCAGCGTTGACCATTGACTGTCGCCCAGGCAACGCAGGCCCAGACGCAGCGCCGAACGAGCCTGAGCGACGCCCGTCAGGGCCTGGGCTTCTTCGCTGCCCAACATCAATGCTTCATTGATTTCCAATGGCCACAAACGAACCGCCGCAGTGGTGCGAAAATGGATGCTTTCGCCTTTGCTGGTGGTGACGAACAATGGCGTATCGCGGGGCAACGGGTAACCGTCGTCCAGATTGCCTTTGCTGGGGTCCGGTTCGAATTGCACGATGGCGCAAGATGGCAGGGGGCGCATCGCCAATGGATACAGTTGTTCCAGAAGCGCATCGCTGAATTCGGCGTAGTCGTCATCCAGTCGCCGTTGCAGGCGCGCCGCCAGAAGCGCAAAACCCTCCAGCAGCCGTTCGACGTGCGGGTCGGGGCATTCCCCGGGAGACAGCTCCAGGCGCCTGGCAACCTTGGGGTAACGTTCGGCGAAAATACTTCCCGCATGGCGCAACCAGGTCAGTTCCTTCTGGTAATAGTCGAGCAGTTGCGGGTCAATCGAGTCGCTCATGACGCACCTCAAGGCCATCGCTGACCCGCTCGATAAAAAAGGCCACCGGCCAGTGCTGACGGCCACTGCGTAGCTCCCCGACCAACCGAATCCTCAGTTGCTGCGGTTGACCGGGCACTGGCTCGACCTGAACTTCGCCCAGTCGCAGGCGCGGCTCAAAATGGGTAATGGCCTCGCGCACGTCCCGCGCCAACTGACGACGGTCATCGCTGCGTTGCTGTTGCAGGGCGGTCCAGTCAGCGATGCCGTAGTCGAGAATGCTCGGCGGTGAGGTGAGCGCGTGTGGACCGCGTCGGGTGTTGAACAGGCGCAGCAGTTCCGTGCGGACCGAGTCGAGCAGGCCTTGAAGGTCGAACACGCGCAGCGTGTCGACCTCGCTTGAGGCGAGTCGCTCGAACAGCGGCGGGAGGAAGCGGCTGCCAGCCATGGCCGACGCGTGCGCTTACTTGACGAGCTTGTTGGCAGCCAGATCCCAGGTCGAGGCGGCCGTGCCTTCCTTGGTTCCGTCGTCCTTTTGCGCAGTCAGCTCCCATTTGATCTTGGTGAAGTTCAGGGACAGGGTTTCCACCGGTTTGCCACCCGTTCCGCCGCTGACGCTTACGTTGGACAGCACCACGTTGGTCAGGGTGTAGATGATGAACGGCATCAGTTGGCCGCTGCCTTCAGCCGCGTTGCGACCGATGATGACCTTTGCTTCCGGAATCGGTTTGCCGGCGCAGCAATATTCGTTCAGAGATGGAGTCGAGCTGTCGACGAACTTCGTCAACGTGAACTCACCGATGTGTGGCTTGCCGGAAGTCCGTTCCGAGTTGCTGACATCGTTGGTCACCTGCATGGCCACGTTGTGGCTGTAGGACATGACTTCGATCTTGTCCTTATAGCCCTCAAGCAGGCTGTCGCCTTTGATGTCGCCGCCGAGGTCGAGAATGATTGCATCCATCGCATGAAACTCCTGAAGGTTATCGCAATTAAGTGGGGTGAACGCCCATGCCGATCAGTCGAGCCACCGATTGAGCCCCGTGGCGAGGAAGCAAGCCCCCTCGCCACGGGTCAGTGGTCAGGCGGCTACCGGTGGCGGCAGGGTGGCGACCAGGCGGATCGAGGCGGTCAGTTCTTCCAGCTGGAAGTGTGGCCGCAGGAACACCGTGGCCTTGTAGGCGCCCGGCTTGCCGGCGACTTCAGTCACATCCACACGGGCTTCACGCAACGGGTACTGCGCCTTGATTTCTTGCGGCGCGTTATCGTTGATCAGCACGTAATCGGCGATCCAGTTGTTGAGGTAGGTCTGCACGTTGTCACGGGTCATGAAGCTGCCGACCTTGTCGCGCATGATCACCTTCAGGTAGTGCGCGAAACGCGAGGCGGCGAGCACGTAAGGCAACATCGCCGAAATCCGCGCGTTGGCGTTGGCCTCGTTGGTGTTGTACAGCTTGGATTTGTTGGTGGTCTGGCCGCCGAAAAACACCGCCACGTCGCTGTTTTTCTTGTGGCACAAGGCGATGAAACCGAGGTCGTTGAGCTCTTTTTCCCGGCGATCGGTGATTGCCACTTCAGTCGGGCACTTGAGTGACAAGTCGCCGGAGGTGGTGCGGAACGTGTGGGCTGGCAAACCTTCGACTGCGCCACCGCCTTCGGCCCCGCGAATCGCCGCGCACCAGCCGTACTTGGCGAAGGCTTCGGTGATGCGTTGCGACAAGGCCCAGGCGGCGTTGCCCCACAAGTATTTACCGTGGTCGCTGCCGTTGACGTCCTCAACGTAATTGATGCCTTCGACCGGCGAGGTGTCCGGGCCGTACGGCAGGCGCAGCAGGAAATGCGGCAACACCAGCGACACGTAGCGCGAATCTTCGCTTTCACGGAACGAGCGCCATTTGATCAGTTCCTGGCTCTCGAAGACTTTCGACAGGTCACGTGGCACGGCCAGTTCGGTGAAGCTGTTCATGTCGAACAGTCGTGGGCTGGCGGCGGCAATGAACGGGGCGTGCGCCGCTGCGGCGACGTTCGACAGTTTCTCCAGCAGGCCGATGTCCTGCGGGTGACGGCCAAAGGTGTAGTCACCCACCAGCAGGCTGAACGGGTGGCCACCGAAGGTGCCGTATTCTTCTTCGTAGATCTTCTTGAACAGCGCGCTCTGGTCAAACTCGACAGCTTTTTCCAGGTCGTTCTGCAGCTCTTTCTGAGTCACATTCAGCAAGCGCAATTTGAGCCTGGAGCTGGTTTCGGTGTTTTGCACCAACAGGTGCAAGCCGCGCCAGGAGGCTTCGAGTTTCTGTAAGTCGGGGTGGTGCAAGACTTCATTGAGTTGCGCGCTGATCAATTCATCGATCTGGCTGATGCGGTCGTTGATCATCGCCACGGTGTCCTTGTCGATGGCCATGCCTTCGTCGAGAACCTGGGTGGCGAACTCCGCGAGCATGTCGCGGGCATAGTCCTGCTGGCTATCGTCATGGGCCATGCGGCCTTCGGCGATGATGCGGTCGAGCAAGGACAGGCTTTGAGTAGTGCTTTCACTGGTGTTGGCGCTGGCTGAAGCGGGCATGGCGACGTCTCCTTAAGTGAATAAGTGATCAGGCCTGCGGTTGATCGGGGGCATCGCTCGGTGCTTCGCTGTCACCTGCGGGGGGAGCGGTTTCCGGGCGCGCAGACTTGATCTCTTGCAGGCCTTCGGTGTTGGCGATGACGTCGCGCAACAGCTTGTCCAGGTCATCGTTGCCGTCGAGTTTGGTCAGCAGGTCACGCAAACGCTGACGGGCTTCGAACAGACGCCGCAACGGGGTCACTTGCTCGACCACCTTGACCGGGTCGAAGTCGTCGATGTGTTTGAAGTTGAGTTCGATGTTGAGCTTGCTCTCGTCACCGCTGAGCGTGTTGGTGACCTGCAAGGTGGCGCGCGGGGCAATAGAGGCGAGCACTTCGTTGAAGTTGTCGCGGTCGATCTCGGTGAAGCGCCGTTCGTTCAACTTGGGAAGTGGCTCGAGTGGTTTGCCGGAAAGGTCGGCCAGGATTCCGACGACCAACGGCAATTCTTTTTTCTCGATGGCGTTGCCGATTTCGACGTCGTAGGTGATTTGCACCCTTGGCGGGCGGACCCTGTCGAGCTTGTGCTGAGTACTTTCTGCCATGTTGGCTGACTCCGATGCATGAGCGGGCGCAATGCATCGGGAGGCCCGTTCATCGCTTTCCCTTGCTGGACCGTAGGTTAGAAAGGGTGGCAGATGGACCTGTCGTTCCTTTGACAAACCTTCCACATTCGGCATAGGGGGGCCGAACTACCCAAGACGCTAGAACAGGTCTATAAAAAAGCAAGCGAAAAACAATCTTGGACCGCCTCGAGAAAAGGACAATTCACTTTGTTTGCACGTTTTTTTGCTTTCGCCCTGTTCCTGACCCTTTCCGGGTGCTCGTTTTTCGGGCCTCGGGTGGACCTCGACAACCTGACCCTGGACGTCGCGCCCAAGGCCAACGACGACACTCCGATCGCTGTGGATTTCATCGCCGTGAACGACCCGGACTTGCTCAAGCAGTTGTCCGGCATCACGGCGCGGCAGTGGTTTGCCGAGCGTGATCAATATCAACGCGACTATCGGCAGTTGATAACGGTGTGGGGGCTGGAGCTGGTCCCCGGCCAGTTCATCGACAAACAACCCTTCCCGCTGGGGGGCAAGCGGGCGACTGGACTTTTGGTCTTCGCCAGCTATAACACTCCCGGAGCACACCGATTACGGCTCGATGATCAGAGCGATGCCTGGCTCAAGTTCGACAGCCGCGAGATGACGCTGGTCAACAACACTGCGCAGTGAACCCATTGTCAGTGCGCCGTTTTGCGCGGTGATGTAGACGTCGAAGGGAGTCGTATGAGCCTGTTACCTGACGCGGTTTGTTGGCACGAAGGCATGCAGTTGCTGCCCCAGCATTTCCAGTTGCAAGGGTTGCGCGCCGAAGCGTTGGTGGCGCACTTTGCCCAGGCCTGCAATCCGTGGTTCTGGGGGGTGAGCCGGGTGGAATTCGACCCCGGTGCACTGAGTGCCGGGTTGGTGCGCCTGGTCAGTTTGCAAGCGACGATGCCGGACGGCCTGCCGGTCAATGTGCAGGTGGGTGTCGGGCCGACACTGGAGCTCGATATAAGCGAAGCGGTCAACGCCTCGCAGAACGCCACGGTGACGGTGTATCTCGCCGTCAGCCCATTGTGGCGTGCCGGGCAGTTGTTGCCGCTCAAAGGGCGACTGCAATCGGTGGTCGGCGATGCGTTGCCGGATTTGACCAGCGGCGAGTACCCCGAGTCGATCACGGTGTGGCGGCCGAACCCGCGTTTGTGCACGCAGTTGAACAAGGCCGATTCCGTTTGCTTGCCTCTGCTGAAAATTCGCAAGGAGGGCGGTGGTTTTCTGTCCTTGCCCTACACGCCGCCCACGCCATGCCTGTCGCCGGAATCGGTGTTGGGTCGCCGGGTCGCCGGGCTGTGCGCCAGGACGCGAGAGAAATGCATGTTCCTCGCCGGCCGTTTGCGCCAGGCGCAACAGGCCGGAAATCAGGACGATGCGATGGAAATTCGTCGCCAGTTGACGGCGCTTTGGGCGCGTCTGCCGGAGGTCGAAGGAACGTTGAACAGCCGACTGGCATCGCCACAGGCGTTATACGGGGTGTTGCTCGGGCTGGCGGGAGCCTGGTCGGCCCTGGACCCGCTGGCGGGCGTGCCGCCCTTTGCCCCGCTGGACTTTCTGGAGCTGCAACAAGGCTATGAGCCGGTCCTCGACTGGCTCGACAGAACCCTGGAACTGATTCGCGCCGGCTATCGCAGTGTGCCGTTTGAACGCAGCGAACAGAGCTTCTCGATTCAACTGCCCGACGATCAGCCGAGCCAGCGTCTGGTCATCGGTTTGCGCATGCCCAACGGTGCCAGCGAGCAGGCGGCCAGCGAATGGCTGAGTGGGGCGATCATTGCCTCGGCGCCGCATATTACGTTGTTGAGCCGGCAACGCATGAGCGGTTTGCCCCACCAGGCCATGAGCCGCAACGAGCAAGTGGCCTACAGCGTCGGCGAGGACACGCGATTGTTTGTGGTGACGGCCGATGGCCAATGGTTCGACGGGCAATTGCCGTTACTGATTGCCGCGCCGGCCTCAAAACCGGCGAGTAGTCCATGGCAAGTGGTGTTGTTTGTGGCCCAGGCGAGTGAAGGTGCTTGATCCAGGAAGGGGCGTCGAATGTCTGAGGGAAATGCCGGGACGGGCACACGGAGCCTTCGTGAGGCGCCACTGAGCAGCGCCTTTCGCGAGGCCTGGTTGCAATGGTCCCAGGAATGGAATCAGTTGCCCAAGGACAGCGACGATGACGCGCTGGTGGAAGCGGTGGTCGATCTGTCGACGCAAATCTCCCAGCGGCTGTGGCGAACGGCATACGCCCGGGTCGGTGATGCGGCGACCGACCAGGTCAAGGCGCTGGTCTATGCCTTTGTCGCGTTGATCGACGAAACGCTGTTGTTTACACCCTGGCCGGGCCAGTCCGTGTGGCAGGAGAAGCCGCTGGAATCGCGGATGTACGCCAGCCGTCAGGCCGGTGAAAAATTGCCGCTGGCGATCAAGGCTCTGCTGGACGAACAGATTCCCGCTACCCGCGATCTGGCCAATGTCTATTTGCAGTGCCTGGTGTTGGGATTTGAGGGGCGCATGCGTGGTGAGCTGGGGCAATCGCGGCATGAAAAACTGCGTCTGGCGTTGTTTACCTTTGCCTGGCAGCACGAACCTGATTATGCCGATGTCAGCGCCCGGCTTCAGCAACCCTCTGCGGTGCCACCGGTGCAGTTGCCGGTACGTCAATCGTTACCGGATGGTTTTCGGCTTGGCGTGGGGATTCTCGCCATGGTCCTGATACTGACAGGGCTGGGGCAGTTTTTCTGGCGTGACATCCGCCAGGAGCTTGATCCGGTGTTGCAGATGACCGACTCGGTCAGCACCTCGGAGCAAGACTCATGAGCGCGTTGGGGTGGGTGAGTCTGATCATTGGGTTGCTGTTGCTGCTGATTATCATCGGGGCCGTGGTCTGGTGGTTGCGCACCCAGAGCGGGGCGGCGGTCCGCAGTTTTTATACCTCGGTCCGCCATATGGAGCAGGAGCAGGGCGCTCAGGACCGGTATCAGATCCCGTGGTTACTGATGCTCGGCGACGAAACCCAGGGCACTCAATTGTGCAGCCAGTGGCGTCTGCAACCAACCGACAAACCCGCCTGGTTCGGGCGCTGGTGGTCGGACCCCGAAGGTGCGGTGTTGGTGGTGCCACAGGCGCTGTTTTTGCCGGAAGAAGGCATGAACCTGCAACGAGGCGGCTGGTGGCGTTTGCTGGGATTGATCTTGCGCTTGCGCAGCAAACGACCACTGGACGGGGTGATCTGGACGGTCCCGGTCAGTCGATTGGGCAATGTCGAGTTGGCCGCGAGCCTCGGTCTGGCGGCCCGTCGGCGCTTCATCGACGTGCTGCAACGATTCGGCCTGAGCTTGCCGGTGTATGTCGTGATCACCGGTATGGAAGAGCTGCCCGGGTTTCAGGAGCTGATCACGGCACTGCCCGTTGATGCCCGCGAACGCACGCTGGGCTGGTCGACACCGTTTGGCCCCGAGTCAGCCTGGCAGGCGCAATGGAGCGATCAGGCGCTGGATCAGGTTAACCGTGCCTTGGCGGAATCGATCATCGAAATCGGCACATTGTCGGGCCATTTGAAGGGCGAGCTGTTCGGGTTGCCGGAACGTATCGAGGCGCTGAGGCGCAATCTGCAAACGGTGCTGGAGCCGGTGTTCCAAGGCAATGCCCAAGGTGAGGCGCCGCGTTTTCGTGGCGTTTATTTCACCGCTAACCAACCGACGCAAGACACGCCGGACGGATTTTCAGCCTACGACACCGGGTTGCAACAAAGTGCATTCGCCCGCCAATTGTGGCAGCGCCGGGTAGTCGCCGAGCGGGGATTGTCGCAAGTGGTACCGCGCCTGTTGCGCTTGCGTCAGCGTTGGCAGCGATTGACGGGGGTGGTGGCGCTGGTGGTCGGTGTGGTGTGGGCCGCGAGCATGCTCTGGGTCTGGCAGGACTCTGTCAAAGATGCGCATGAGCTGTCGCGTCTGTTGCAAGGTGCGCAGAAAAACTACCTGACGGTTACCGACGAGTCGCATCGGCTGGAGTCGACACGACGCAACGTCCAGGGATTCTGGCGGGTGTTGGAAAAGGCCCCGCGCTGGACCTTTACTTCCGTAGCGTTTCCCACGTCCTGGTTTTCTTCACTGGATGTGCAGCTGGAAAACCAACTGCGCCTGACCGCCCAGAGCCACTTATTGGAGCCCTTGCACGACTTGCTGAATGCGGAGCTGGTGAAACTCAAGGGCATCCGCAACACCGAGCGCCGTGGCAACGTCGAAAGTGAGGACCCGGCCCAATGGCAAAACTACGTCAAAGCCAAAGACCTGGTGGAGCGCGCGGTGCGCCTTGAGCAGCAGAATCAATGGTTCAATCAGGCGCTGAACAACCCCAAGGCCCCACTCGAAGACCTGGCGTTGCTGAGCAACAACGCCTTGTCCCTGAACCTCAATGTCGGCAGCTTGCCCCGTGCCGGTTTTTACAACCGGATGTTGCTCGATGCCAATGCTGGCGACTTGAAACCGCTGGACCTGGCCATGGAGCGGCAAGTCATCGAGGAAAATTTTTCCGGGCTGATGGAGCGTTGGCTTGACCAGTATTTTCTCGCTGACAATTTTGTCCGCCAGGCCGGTTACCTCAAGTTGCATCTGGAACGGTTGGAGGCAGGCAGCGGCAACTCCCTGACGGAGCTTGAGGATTTGCGCGCATTGATCGATGACCTGCAAGCGCTGGTCGGCCTGACCAACTCCGCCTGGAGCCGCGGTAAGGGGCAGGACCTGGTGCCGGGTTATCGCGAGATGATGGATAAAGTGCGCCAGAGCAGCTTGCTCGGCCCGCAGGTTGAACAACAGCTGGATCAGCAAGCGTCCAAGTTGCAGCAAAGCTTTCGTGACCAATGGATCGCGCAGGCAGGGGCCAGAGGCAACTTGCTGGTCCAGCAAGGCAGTGGGCAGCTGGCGTTGCAAGTGCATGTCAGCCAGTTGAACAACGCGGTGCAGGCGCTGTTCAAACGCGATTTCGTGGCCATCGCCTTGCGCGCAGACAAGACCGCCGATGCCATTGAGGGGCAAAGCGTTGATGGCGATGACCTCAGCACGGCGCTGAACTATTTTGCCAGCTACAAGAGTTATGCCGCCGAAGAGCTGCCGCGTATCCCGCCGGCGTATCGCGATGCATTGGTTCAGGCGGCAGAAGCGGCGGCAGCCAAGGCCATGTGGTTGAGTCTCAAGGATCAAAACGACCGCCCCCGCGGCGACGGTGTTTTCAATGTGCTTGCACCGCAAGCAGTGGCCCTGCAAAAAGCCTTCGCCGAAGTGCACCGCAATGATTTGGCGATGCGAGTGCAAAACGCATTAAACCGCCGCGCTATCGCTCAGGTTGTCGACGGTCTTGCGGAGATCACCGCGCAGCCATTGTTCGGCGGGCGCAGTGAAATCAGTCAGTGGGATGGCTCGAAAAACCTCGGCTTGCAATTGTACGGCGCCAGCGATGTGCAGGATTTGAAGCTGAGCCTCAAGCAGCAATTCAACACCATGCTCGGGATTACCGAGCGGCGCACCTCAGCACTGGAATGGTTGAAGACTCAGCAACAGAATCTCTCGGCGCTGGATTACGAGCGCGTTACTCAATTCAGTGCGCTCAACGAAGAGCTGCTCAAGTACAAGGACCAGAATCCTGCCAGCTCGCCGGCCCAGATCGAACAGCTGGTGAGCCGCGATTTCATCGAAATGGACGCCACGTCCTGCGGTCAGATTTTGCAAACTGCCAACCTGTCCGGTGGGCGTGGGACCTTGGCGTTACGTGCGCTGGACCTGCAACAAAGCGCCATGCAACGCTGTCAGCTCCTGCAGCAACAGCAAGCGGCAGCGGCATGGAACGACCTGGCCAATTATTTCAATCAGTACTTGGCCGAACGCTTCCCGTTTGCCAATGGCGTGCAAGCCACCGACGCTGACCCGGCCCGGGTCCAGCATTTTCTCGAGTTGATCGACAAGCGTCTGCCCGTGGCTCAAGCCGGATTACAGCTCAGCCAGACGCCGGAACGGGTGGCAGCCGAAGATTTTCTCAACCGTCTGAAGCAGGCCAGCACATGGTTAAACCCGCTGTTTGTGCGAGACAAGAGCGGCATCATTGGCGTTGAAATGGACGTGCGCTGGCGAACCGATCGCGAGGAGGAACGGGGCGCCGATCAAGTGATTGCCTGGGGTTTGAATGCCGGCAATCAACAGATCAATTACCCGGGCGAAACCCAGCCGAACCTGCGCTGGATGGTCGGGCAACCGGTCCGGCTGACCTTGCGCTGGGCCAGAAACGGCTCGCAACGTCCGGCCAACGATCCCTTGCAGCCCAATCTGATGGTGCGTGACTTTGAGGCCGATTGGGAATATGGCGGCCCGTGGTCATTGCTGCGCTTGATCCGTGCGCACCAGTCCGTGCAGCGCCAGCCCAATATGGATTTCACCGATTTTCCACTGGCTTTGCGCCTGCCGGTGACCGCGCAGACCAGCACGGCGCAACAGACGCTGATGTTTATGCGCCTGTCATTAATGAGCCAGGGTGCGAAGCTGCCGTTGTCTATTCCACCGCTGCCCACCCGGGCCCCGCGTTCTCCATTCATGCAAACCAGGTCGACCGCGTCCGCGACGGTCATGACTGAGGAGGAGGGGTTTTGAATCAGATTTCACCACCGTTGCCGGAACTGATTGTCCGACTGCTCGAACCCATTAGCGAGCAAGCACCTTGCGGCGAGGACTTGCGCTACGAGCGCGAGTTCGACCAGGCGCGTGAACTGCGTCGCGAGGACGACACCAGTCTGCCTACGGGCGTCTGGCAGTCGTCGATCAAGCGGGCGCAGTGGCCGGAACTGGAAAAACTGACGTCCACGTTGCTGTTGGAGCGCAGCAAGGACTTGATGCTGTGTGCCTGGCTCGGTGAGGCCTGGTTACATCAGGAGGGTCTGGACGGATTGCCGGGCAGCCTCGCGCTGGTCGCCGGTTTATGTGAACGCTATCCCGAGCACCTTCATCCTCTGGCCGAAGACGGTGATCAGTCGTGGCGGGTGATTCCGCTTGAATGGCTGGCGCGACGCTACAGTGAGGTGTTGCTGACGCGCACGCCGTTGCTCGAACCGCGAAGTGGTGAATTCGACGGTTACTGCCTGGATGCCTGGCGGCGATTGCAGTTGCAACAGGTACTGGCCAATGACAGCAAGGCGGCCAAAACATCAGCGGAAACAGCACGCAGCGAACAGAAAAAACTCACTGGACTGATTCGTGCCACGCCACTGTCCCACTGGTTGCGCCGTGAGGACAGTCTGTTGTCGAGCTTGCGACATCTGCAACGGCTCGACACATGGTGCAATGCCTATCTGGGAAACCAGGCGCCGGGCTTCAAGGTCTTGCAAGACGTGATCGAGGCGTTGTTGACACTGGTTCAGGAGTTCATTGCCATGCAGCCACGCCCGTCAACCGATGCGCCGCTGGAGGTACAGCCCGTGGCGGCGTCCGGACATGACGACGCGCCGCAAGCGGCACCGGTGCCCCAGGTGTTTCGTGAACCGTTGAGTCGCGACGAGGCCTACCGTCAGTTGCTGTTGATTGCCGAGTACCTGGCACGTACCGAACCCCACAGTCCCGTCCCTTATTTGATCCGGCGCGGTGTGGAGTGGGGCAACAAGCCATTGAGCGAGTTGCTGGGCGAGTTGATCTCGGCGGATGCCGAGTCTCGTCGCCTCTGGACGCTGTTGGGCGTCCTTTAGTCAGCGACTCAGCAGGTGGCGACAGGCAGAGGCAGGGCAATTGGTGTCAGTACCGGCTGGTTGCTGAAGAAAGCCACCAGATTTTTCCCGACCAGTTCAACGGTGCCCTGGGTGGCCTCCGGTGAAAGTCCGGCCACGTGCGGGGTCAGGATCACGTTGGTCAACGATTTGAGCGTATGGGGCACGTGCGGCTCTGCGTCGAACACGTCCAGGGCGGCGCCGGCAATGCGTCGTTGCTCAAGCGCGCTGACCAGGTCGGTGGTGACAATCACGCTGGCGCGGGCGATGTTGACGAGGAACCCGTTGGGTCCCAAGGCGTCGAGGACGGATTTGTTGACCAGGTGTTTGGTGCCCAGTCCTCCAGGTGCCGCGATAACCAGAAAGTCCGAGTTGCGCGCCAGTTCAGTAGGGGTGGAGCAAAAGGTGTACGGCACATCGCTGCGATGCTGGCGGTTGTGGTAACTCACCGTCATGTCGAAGCCATTGGCAGCGCGTTTGGCGATGGCCATGCCGACGGCGCCAAGGCCGAGAATGCCCAGGCGCTTGCCGGCCAGGGAGGGGCGCATGATCTTCGGCCACTCACCACGGCGCACGGCTGCATCGCAACGGGGAATGTCGCGCACCAGTGCCAGCAGCATCGCCATGGCGTGGTCAGCGACAGATGACGCATTGACGCCGGCACCATTAGTGACCGTGATGCCACGGTCGGCGGCGGCTTGCAAATCGACGTGTTCATAACCGGCGCCGATGACGCAGATGATCTTGAGGTTGGGCAGGGCGCTGATTTCATCGGCGTACAGGCCCAATGGCCCACGGGTCAGCACCGCATCGATCTGACCTCCATGCCGGCCAATGGCAGCAGCGCGCTCGGCTGGAGTCGGGGCAAGAATCAGATGAAAACCCTGATTTTCGAGAATCGGCAAGTAATCATTGATGGTTTCAACCAGTACCAGAACGGTTGCGGGCATGCTGCGCTCCTTTGGGCATCGGAATGTCGGGGTTCGAATGTCGCTTCAGATTGCTGATTCCCTGACAGTTTAGCAATGGCCGAGGATCGCCATGGGGTTGTTCAGTTTGATGCACGCTTTGCGGTCAGAAACGTGCTGGCGGCGTCGAGAATTTCATCCGACACCGTATCGCCCCGACTGGCGCGAGCGAGGGTCAGGGCGCCGAGCATCAGCGAATACTCCACCAGCGCCTGTTGCCGATCGGCTTGGGCATCGCCTGAATCCAACAGTGTGCCGTAGGCGTTCAACAACCGGTTGAGCCCCTCCATGAAGGTCTGACGCAAACCACTGTCGGCCGCTTCGTGGCACATGTCCCCGGCGAAGGCGGCCACCGGGCAACTGTCACCCGGATTGTCGCGGCTGTCCTGCGACAGGTAAGGCTCGATCAGCGCACGGCGTGCGGCGTCCTTGTCGTCTTTGTGATCGCTGATTCGCTCCCGCCAGCGCTCCGCCGATTGTTCAAACGCTCGGCCACTGGCCTCCTGCGCCAGCGCTTCCTTGGACTCGAAATGCCCGTAGAAGCCGCCGTGGGTGAGGCCTGCCGCCCCCATGACATCGACGACACTGATGCCATGCAGTCCTCGTTCGCGAAACAGCCGCGTGGCTGCCTCGACGATGATTTCGCGGTTGAGGTCGGCTTGCTTGCGGGAAACTCGGGGCATCAGTGGCTCACAGGTATAAAAGGTTTAATCAAAGGGCGTACTGGGCAATCCCGTTACCGAACGACCAGTTCTCTTTTTTCACTTCCACCAGATTAATGAAAACATCTTCCAGGCGCACGGCCAGTTCGCGATTCAGACTCTCGGCGATGGTTTTGTAGAGCAGTTTTTTCTTCTCGTCCGAACGGCCTTCGCTCAGCGTGATCTGGATGATGATCAGATTGTCGGTGCGTTGGATGCCCAGGTATTGGGGGTCGAAGATGAAATGGTGTTCATCGTGCTCCGCCAGAATCTGGAAATTATCGTTCTCCGGTACGGCAATGGCGCTGTGCATGGCAGCGTAAATCAGTTGTCCAACACGTTTGGCGAATGTGGGGTCTTGGTGCTTTTTGATGTCGACGCGAACCAGTGGCATGGGGTGTCTCCAGATAGACAGCCGGTCAATTGAAAATACATGACAGGTGTCCTTTATCAAGGGAAAGCTGCTATTTGGCGATGAAACACCCATGTAGCTTTCAGGAAGTAACACAGAGTGTCTTTAAGCACGGAAGTTAAACAGGTGAGCGCTTCTAAATAATCGAGGAAAATTCCGACAATTTTTTGGAGGGTGAAATGGCCTCCCGCGTCCACGGATTCGGATGCTTTCAGTTGCCTGTTTCAGATTAAGGCCACAGTGGCCGACGGATATTGCCGCAGATTAATAGGGCGCCCGGAAACTATGGTCCTCCCGTTGCATGTCTCGCCGCTTGCGTGGGCCGTCAGATCAGAAGCTTCAAGTAACCCTTGGGCGAACACCCTGTCCGCTCCTTGAAACACCGATAAAAAGTCGACAATGAGTTAAACCCCGCAGCACTGGCAATCTCGTCGATCCGCGCCGCATGACGTTGCTCGTTCAACCGGCCCAACGCCTCCTCAAGCCGCAACTCATTGAGAAATGTATAAAATGTCTGACCTCGAACCTGATTCAGAAAAAACGAAATCTGGTTACGTGTATAACCCGTCGACGCTGCGACAAGCGACAGATCAAGTCGCGGATCGAGATAAGGCTTCGATCGCTCGAAGTACTGCTGCAGGTCATTGGCCAGCGCGCCGACCTGACGAGCCGATAACCCCAACCGGCTGACGGCGTCAGCGCTGTACGCCGGGCGAATGACCATTGGCGCCTGGGTGACCAGCACCGCGTGCTCGTTGACTTTGACAATCAACCCGTCCTTCACCGTCAGTGCTTCAACCGTACTGAATGAAACCAGGCCATCGCTGCCATTGAGCGTCACCCGGTACTGCAGGAACGCGGTGTTGCCATCGATGCGCAGGCGATCGGTGTAGGTCTGCAACTCTTCTGATCCTGACGGCATGCTTGCGCCGAGGTAGTCGCGCAGCTGTGCATAGTCGATGGTGCGGTTCTGGAAAAAATCGTGGTATTCGACGTCGGGGTGATACAGCGCCATCACACCGTCCAGATCGCATCGCTTCCAGGCCTGGTGATAACGCACAGTCACTTCATGAGTTTGCACACTCGACGGGTCCGCAAGGAAGGTGGGGGTGGTGGGTAAATCAGGTACTTCCACGACGGACTCCATGGCGAAGATCAGGACGAAGCCAAGAGTATTCCAGAAACGCCGGTTTTCCTCCCGTGTCCGCTGCGAGGTTTGCGCCTGTGAAAGCGTCGGCCATTGCTTTAGCGTCGGCCCATGAATTTTCTGGAGCAGGCGTGCATGACATTACCTATTGAAAACCGCTCTCTGGCCGAAGCCCGGCCTTACCCTGTCTGGCAGGAAACCCGGACGGATGCGCCCGCCGCGCCAAGACTGACCGGCGAGTTATCGTGTGATATTGCCATTGTGGGCGGCGGGTTTGTCGGGTTATGGACTGCATTGATTGCCCGTCAGCGCTGGCCCGACGCGACGATCGTGGTGCTGGAAGCCGGGCAGTGTGGCGGTGAAGCCAGTGGTCGTAATGGCGGGTTCTGCGCGCCGAGCATCTCCCATGGCGTATCCAATGCACTGAAACGCTGGCCCAGGGAAGCAGAGCAACTGGTGCGGCTGGGTCGGGAAAACCTGGTGGCATTCGAGGAGGATTTGCAGCGTTATGGCATGGACGCAAGCTTCGAGCGTTCGGGAAAGTTGAACGTGGCGAGTCAGCCTTGGCAGGTCGATGGGCTGAAATCGATGCAGCGCAACTATGCGCGTTTTGGTATCGCCTGCGAGTATCTGGAAGGCAGTGAACTCAAGTCGTATCTCGATTCTCCCGTCTATGTCGCGGGGGTTTTCGAACCCAATTATGCGTTGCTGAACCCGGTGAAAATGGTCGCGGAACTGCGCCGCGTGTGCCTCGCACACGGGGTGCAGTTGTTCGAGCATTCGCCGGTGTCGACCTTGCGCGAGGACGGTCTTCATCAAGTACTGGAAACCGGTCTGGGGACCATCAAGGCAGCGAAGGTCGCACTGGGCACCAACATCGCGCCACCGTTGCTGGGCTCGCTGAAGTCCAAGGTCATCCCTATTTATGACTATGCCCTGGCAACCCGGCCCCTCGACGATGCTCAATTGCGCGCCATCGGTTGGGTCGGGCGCTACGGTATTGCCGACAGCGGCAATCAGTTTCATTACCTGCGAAAGACCGAGGACAACCGGATTCTCTGGGGCGGTTACGACGCCATCTATCACTTTGGCAGCCGACGTGATGAGGCATTGACGCAGCGTCCCGAGAGCTTCGCGACACTGGCGCAACAATTTCAATCGGCGTTCCCGGCATTGGCGGATGTCACGTTCAGTCATGCCTGGGGCGGCATCATCGACACCTCGGCGCGCACCACTATGTTCTGCGGCACCTCGCCAAACGGGCGCATTGCCTATGCCCAGGGCTTCACTGGACAGGGCGTGTCGGCCAGCCGTTTCGCAGCCTTGACCCTGCTCGACCTGCTGGAAGGCAAAGCCACTGAACGCACAAAACTGGCGATGACCTCGACCGCGCCGTTTCCGTTTCCCCCCGAACCCTTGCGTTACGTGGGCGTGTCGCTGGCGCAGCGCTCGCTGGCCCGCGAAGACCTGACTGGGCACCGCGACTGGCTGCTCAAAGGGTTTGACGCGCTGGGCATCGGTTTCGATTCTTGATCTGGAGTGACAATGACCATGAGTAAACCCGAACACGTCATCGACTTTGCCAACCCCGATTTGCCCGTCGTCGAGCTGGAAACCAGTGATCCCGCGCTGGTCGACGTGCCCTTTCGCAGCCGGAGCTGGCGGCATTTCGTGGACCCGCAAAAAAAGGCCACCGGTGGCATCTGGGAGGCGCCCGAACATCTGGAGCGTTGTGAGTGTGATTACGACGAGCTCTGCCATTTGCTCGAGGGGCATGTGCGTTTGACCGACAGCCACGGCATCAGCCAGGAGTTCAAGGCCGGCGCCACATTTGTCGTCGCCGCAGGGTTCAAGGGAACGTGGGAAAACCTGACACCGGTGCGCAAGGTGTTCATGATTCTCAGGGACTAAGCCTCAGTCCACCCGCGCAATCATTTCCGGTTCCCGCATCAGCCAGTCTGCAAGCGGTGGGTCAGGCGTTGGGCAGCGCCAAGATTGCCCGTGCGGCGATGTCAGTACCGCGAGTCGCCTGCATGTTTTTGCTGAAGGCTTCGAGGCGTTGCTTCATCGATTGATCGCTCAGCAACTGTTCGAGGGCCGCCGGTAATGCCGACAACGGATCGGCGAACCGTGGCAGGTAGCGGCCGACGCCGACTTCCTCGGCACGTGCGGCGTTGTCGTGGCCGTCCCAGCAGTAAGGAATAATCAAAGACGGCAAGCCGAAGTACAGCGCCTCGCAGAAACTGTTGTTGCCGCCGTGGTGGATGAACAGCTGACATTCCTTGAGCACGGCCGGTTGCGGAAACCAGCTGTCCAGGTACACGTTGTCGGGCACGGTGGTGTACGTGTCCCGATAGGCACCGACGTTGATCAGGAAGCGATAGGGCAGGTGTTCGATAGTGCCAATCAGGCGCTTGATCATGCCGGTGTCGGCAGCCCCGAGGCTACCGAAGCTGATGTAGATCAGCGGTGCGTCGTTGTGCCGCGGAAAGCCTGGAACGATGTAAGGCGCCTCGCGCCGCACACAGCCGTCGAGGTAGACATAGCGCTGCGAGTCCAGTGGCAACAGGCGTTCATAACGCACCGGCGTCGGCGACAGCAGCAGGTTGAGCCATGGCGAATCGACAAGAAACTGGCCCGGCGGGCAAGGCGCTGTGCCGTTGCTCGCGAGAAATTGCAAAAAGCGTTCATGGGCCGGCGCGACGACTTTCTGGTAATGCTCGGTAAACCGCTCACGGCCGTCCCTGTCGCTGGCCAGGCAGCCCGACAGATACGGCGGTACGGCGGCATCCGGCAGCTCGGTTTCGGCGCAGGACACCATGCGCACCCAAGGGCAGCCGGCGTTGGCGATGGCGGGGAACATGACCACGTTGTCGAGGACGATGACGTCCGGCTTCAGTCGACCGAGCAACTGTTGCAGCGGTTTTTCCGCTTCGATGGCGGTGTCGATGATCGCTTCCCAGGCCGGCGCCACATAGCTGTCGATCTGTGCCAGTGGCGTCTGGTCGAAGTAAGGAATGTTGCGCTCTATGAACCGTTCCCAGTAATGCTGATGTTCCGCCGCCGACAGTGGGCTGGCTTGCGGGATCGGGTACTCGTCGAAGCCGTACTCGGCGAAGAGTCCCTGAAAGTGTTCGTGGCAGATGAAGACCGGTTTTGCTCCCTGCTCACGCAGCGATTGGGCGATCCCAATGCAGTTCAAGGCCGCGCCGAAACTGGCTTCCGGAAACATGGCGATAAGTTTTTGTGTGTGCATGGCGGAGGTATTCCATGGCGGGTAACGCCCGCCGATCCTGAAGATGTCTGGATGCTGTCTTATTTTATAAAAAAAATCATCCTGTTTTTTGAAACTCAACGGCGCCCGAATGACTGGCCCTGCGGGATGCCGCGATTAGCCGTTTGCGGGCGCTGCGCGGCGCTCAGGCGCAGGTGCAGGCGCAGCACGTCGGCCGCGATCTCCAGTTGTCCGCGTTCGATGTGCGCAATGATTTGCAGGTGTTCGCGCAGGGCTTCTTGCAGGCGATGCACGCTGACGGTCGGCAGCAGATTCGGCAGGCGCCGCAGGCTCTGATGCTGGAGCAGGGCATCGCCGATAAAGCGGTTGCCGCAACTCTGGGCGATCAGTTCATGAAAGCTGATGTCCAGCTCGCGAAACTGTTGGATATCGAAGTGCTCAACCGGGCTCGCGAGCAACAACTGCATGGCGCTGCGCAAAAGGGACAGACGTTGTGGGTCGGCGTTGAAGTTGGGGTTGAGCAGCGCTTCCGGCTCCAGGATCAGGCGGAACTTGAGGCTTTCTTCGAGTGCGGCGAGGTTGTTCAGCGAAGGGCGAAACAGCCAGGACTGGCCGGGGCCGCGCTCGATGGCCTGGCTTTCACTGAGTTGCGCCAGTGCTTTTTGCGCCGCCGGCCGGCCGATGTCGTAGCGGCGCATCAGTTCGCTGATGCTGATGCTGTCCCCAAGGCGGCCGGCCATGCGGTCGCGCAGGACCGAGGTAGCCAGTTCCTCTTCCTCGGCTTGCGGCAATGCGGCGTTGAAGTGCTGGCCGGTCGGCAGTGCGGCCAGTCGGTAGCCTTTGCCGGCTTCATGGCTCAGCAGGTTTTCTTCCAGCAGCACTTTCAGTGCGCCACGAATCAGTGTGCGCGACACCTGAAAAGTACGGGCCAGTGCTTGTTCTGCCACCGGGGCGCCGGCCACCAGGCCGGTTTCCTGGGTGTGTTCCAGGATGCGCCGGGCGAGTTCGAGGTGATTGGTGCGAGGTTTTTTTTCGGGTGTTGTGCTCAAGCTTCTTATCTCTTTTGGTCGCTTCGACTCAGGTGCTCATCTTATGCCATGCACCACAAAAACGTCAGGCGCGAAAAAACCGTTGACATAAAACCATGCTGGTCCTAATTTCTAAAAAAAAACACCAATACTGTTTCTCTTTTTGCCGTACTGCCTTCGAACACAAAAATAAACAATCGTCGGGTGAGTATTATGAGAAAGCTGAAAGGCCTTATGTGTCTGGGATTAAGTGTTTCCCTGGCGATCGCATCACAGGCTGCAAGTGCAAAAGATATGGTGATTTCCATCTGGGACGGTTACATGGCCCCGGATGCGCTGGACAAGTTCAAAGCGGCCAGCGGCGTTGACATCGACAAGGCTTTGCACGCGACCAACGAAGAAATCATGGGCAAGCTGATGGCGTCTGGCGGTGAAGGCTATGACGTTGTGTTTGTCTCCTCACCGTTCGCCGAAGTCCTGCACAAGCAGGGTCTGCTGGCGGATATCGATCCGGTCAAGGTTCCCAACCTCAAGAACCTCTATCCCGAAGCCACCCAGCTGGAATATGACCCGGGCAACCATTTCTCGGTGCCGTATACCTGGGGCACGACCGGTATCTGCTATCGCTCCGACAAAGTGACGCCGGCGCCCACCAGCTGGAATGAGCTGCTCAACCCAAGCGATGCGCTCAAAGGCAAAGTGACGATGCTTGCCACTGACCGCTGGATGCTCGGCGCCGCTTTCCTGGCCAAGGGCTGGTCGGTCAACGACAACGACGCAAGCCACGTCGCCGCCGTCCGCGACCAGTTGATCGCTACCAAGAAACGCATCCTCGCCTTCGACGACACCACCTTCTACTCGAAACTCGCTTCCGGCGAATCGCTGATGGCCCACGCCTGGGATGGCTGGTGCAACTACGGGACCCAGGCCAACGCGGCGATCAAATTCGTCGTGCCCAAAGAAGGTTCCGATCTGTGGGTGGACACCATGGTCGTGCTGAAAAGCTCGAAGCATCAGGAGGAGGCGTTCAAATTCCTCAACTTCATGCTCGCCAAGGAAAACCACGTATGGGTTGCGGAAAACATCCTCTACAAAATCCCCAACCAGGCCGCAATGGCCGGTTTGTCCGCTGACCTGCTCAAGCAATATCCCAACTTGACCATCGCCCCGAGCGAGTTGTTGAAGATGGAGCAATTGCGCGATCTGGGCGGCACCACCCAGAAAGCCTATACCCGGGCCGTCACCGAAATCATGGCGGCGCAGAACTAAGCCTCAACAACCGTAAGCCGCATCAAACCGAGGCATGCCTGCATGCCTCGCCACGCTCGCAAGCCGCCTCTGTTCCGGGGCGGGAGGATATGGGTAATGAGTGCTTTGCATGCTGACAGGCGTTTGTCGGCCTGGCTTCTTGCGCCCGGCTTTGGCTGGCTGCTGATATTTCTGGTGGTGCCGTGCATTCTGGTGCTGGTCTACAGCTTCGTCGAACGCGGTGCCTACGGCGGCATCGACTGGCTGTTCACCTGGGAAAACTACCAACGCGCATTCGATCCGTTGTACCTCGGGATCCTGCTCAAGTCGGCCAAAATCGCCGGCCTGGCGACACTGTTTGCGGTGCTGATCGGCTATCCGGCGGCCTACGCGATTGCCCGCGCTCCGCGGCGCCATCAAGCGGTGTTTCTGTTTCTGGTAATGCTGCCGTTCTGGAGCAACTACCTGATCCGCACCTATGCGTGGATCGTCCTGCTCAATCGCGAAGGCCTGATCAACCGCATGCTGCAGTTGTTCGGCTATAGCGGTGAACCGATCAGCCTGCTGTACACCGAAGCGTCGGTGGTGCTGGGGCTGGTCTACAACTACATCCCGTTTGTGATCCTGGCGATTTTCTCCTCGTTGTCGCGCATCAATAACGAACTCTGGGACGCCTCGAAAGACCTTGGTGCTTCGGGCTGGATGACCTTTCGCCGGATCATCCTGCCGTTGAGCGTGCCCGGTGTGGCGGCTGGCGCGGTGTTTGTATTCGTCCTGAGCATCGGCAACTTCATCACCGCCGACCTGTTGGGCGGCAAGCAAGTGCAGATGGTCGGCAACCTGATCTACTCGCAATTCCTCACGGCGCGGGACTGGCCGTTCGGCGCGGCGCTAAGTTTCTTCCTGATCGCGATCATGCTGATTCTGTTGTTCGTGCAGGCGCTGGTTGCTCGTCGCGCAGAAGGAGGTCGCGCATGAGCCAGTCTCGTTCCGTAAGCGGCACCGTACTCACTACGCACCTGGGGTTGGTGTATGCCTTCCTTTATGTACCGATCCTGGTATTGATTCTGCTGTCGTTCAACAAGTCCGGATTACCGACGGCCTGGGGCGGCGTATCGCTGAAGTGGTATGTGGCGCTGGCGCATAACTCGGCGATTTTGTCGGCGGCGCTCAACACCCTGATCGTGGCCCTCTCGGCGACCTTCATTGCCTGTGTGCTAGGGACATTCCTCGCGCTCGGCATCGAACTGCGCCGCAAGGGCAACGACAAGGGGCAAGTGGTCGACACGCTGCTGATGGCGCCCATGATCATTCCCGACATCGTCCTGGCCATTGCGCTGCTGAGCTTCTTCAACCTGCTCAAAGTCGGGCTGGGCTTGCACTCGATCATCATCAGCCACGCCGTGTTCAACATCGCCTTCGTCTGCGCGGTCGTGCGCACGCGCCTCAAACACTTCGACTATTCGATCCTCGAAGCTTCGATCGATCTCGGCGCGAGCTGGGCCACCACGTTTCGCCGGGTGTTGTTGCCGGCGATTTTTCCCGGCGTGCTGGCGGGCGGTTTGCTCTCGTTCACCTTGTCGGTGGACGAATTCATCATCGCCTTTTTCAACTCCGGGTCCGGCCAGGCTTCCACCACGTTGCCGATGCAGATCTACGCCATGATCCGTTTTGGCGTCACCCCGGAAATCAATGCTCTGGCGACGTTGGTGATGCTGGTCAGCATTACCGCGCTGCTGGCTTCGCAGCGTCTCAACAAGGCTCCTCGCACCCATGAATAACTCATCTGCGGTACTGATCCTGGACAAGGTCAGCAAGTCTTATGGCAACGGTCTGGCGGTCGACGAGGTGTCACTGAACATCCGCGAGAACGAGTTCTTTGCGTTGCTCGGGCCGTCCGGCTGCGGCAAGACCACCCTGTTGCGCATGCTCGCCGGTTTCGAGACGCCCAGCGCCGGTTGCATTTATCTGGACGGCAAGGACATCTCGCCGCTGCCGGCCAACAAGCGTCCACTGAACCTGATGTTCCAGTCCTATGCGCTGTTTCCCAACATGACGGTGCGCAAGAACATTGCGTACGGCCTGGAGATGGAGCGTTTGCCGGAAGCGGAAATCCGTCGCCGGGTCGATGAAGTGCTGAGCACGGCGCAGCTGGGCGAGTTGGCCGAGCGCAAGCCGGATCAACTTTCCGGTGGTCAACGCCAGCGCGTCGCCCTGGCGCGGGCGCTGGTCAAACGCCCACGGGTGTTGCTGCTCGACGAACCGTTGGGCGCACTGGATAAAAAACTCCGGGAAAAAATGCAGCTTGAACTCAAGCGCTTGCAACTCGAGAGCGGCATCACCTTCATCATCGTTACCCACGACCAGGAAGAAGCCCTGGTGATGTCGGACCGCATGGCCGTACTCGATGGCGGGAAGGTCTGCCAGTGCGGCAGTCCGACTGAACTCTACGAAAACCCCAACAGCCGGTTTGTCGCCAATTTCATTGGCGTCAGCAACCTGTTTGAAGGCGTGCGCTCTGGTGCACACACGGTGCGCGTCAACGGCCAGGAGCTGGCTGTCGAAACCGTTGAACCGTTGATTCCAGGGCAGAAAGTCGCTGTCGTCGTGCGCCCGGAACGTTTGCAGGTGCTGCCTGCGGAGGGGGGCGACTGCGCCAATCAGGTCACCGGAAAAATCGTCGAAATCGCTTATCACGGCCTCGACACCAACGTGCATGTGCTGACGGCGCTCAGCGACAAGGCGCTGATCGTCCGCGTGCCGTCCTCGCAGTTCGAATTTGCTCATTTTGCTATCGGCATGAACATCCGGTTGGGCTGGCAGGCCCGCCATGCCCGCGTATTGACGCGCTGAACAATAAAAAAGACCAGGCAGGAGTACCTCTCGATGAAACAGAAAGTGATCGCCTTTTTTCCGGAAGCCGCTTATGGCCCGGCACTGAACTCCGTCGGTATTGCCCAGGCATGCGAAGCCCTTGGCCACAAAGCGGTATTCCTCACCGACCCGGGCATGAGCGGCGTGTATGCCGGTTACGGGTTTGAAGAACACATGGTCAACATGTCGGCACCGATGCCGGCCGAAGAAATGGCCCGCTATTGGGTCGATTTCATCAACGGCCACATTCCCAATTTCCGTAAAACCCCTCTGGATCAAATCGACAACTACGTGAAGGAATGCTGGGCGGCCATCGTTGAAACCGCGAAATGGGCGCAAAAGGACCTGCCGGCCGTTCTGGACAAGGTCAAGCCTGACCTGATCTGCGTCGACAACGTGATCCTGTTCCCGGCGATCAAGCAATACGGCAAGCCATGGGTGCGGATCATTTCCTGCTCGGAAAACGAGATCGAAGACCCGGAAATCCCGCCGCACCTGTCAGGCATGAGCGTTCACGACAAGGCTGGCCATGCTGAATTTCGCCGGCGCTTCGAAGAGGCGGTCGGGCCGATCCATGAGGACTTCAACCACTTCCTGCAAGCCCATGGCGAGCAGCCGTACCCGCTCGGTACGTTCTTCGAAGCCTCGCCGTACATGAACCTGTTGCTGTACCCGGACGCCGTCAAGTTCGAGCGCCGTCATCCATTGCCGGCGGAGCGTTTTCACTATCTGCAAGGGTGCGTGCGGCAGGACACGACCTACGAGATTCCGCCGTTCAAGGCCAACAACGACAAGCCTTTGCTGTATGTCAGTTTCGGCAGCCTGGGTTCCGGCGATGTCGATCTGCTCCAGCGTCTGATCACGGCAGTAGGCAAGCTGCCTTATCGCGCATTGTTCAACGTCGGTGAGCATCTTGATGAATACCCGAACCTGCCGGACAACGTGCTGATCTCCAACTGGTTCCCACAGCCTTCGGTGATTGCCCAGGTCGATGCGGTGATTCACCACGGCGGCAACAACAGTTTCACCGAATGCCTGTTTTTCGGTAAGCCGGCGATTGTCATGTCCTACGTCTGGGACGGTCACGACAACGCCATGCGCGCCGAAGAAAGCGGCCATGGTTTCAAGCTCGATCGCTACGAGTGGAATGAAACGCAATTGGCGGAAAAACTCGCCGCGTGTCTCAACGACCAGACGATGCGCCAACGCCTGCAAATCACCAGCACACACATGCAATCACGCAAAGGGCCTGCGGACGCGGCCGCCATTCTCGACAAGGTGCTTGACAATGCCTGAGCAAAACACCACGGCGGGTATCACGCCGTACCTCGAATCCGTCAGCAGTCGCACCGATCTGGTGGACTGGGGCGTACAGAGCGACGCCGTCGAAGGCATTTCGCATTCCAGCGGACGGCTACTGTTCAAAGGGCCGAATAACAGTCCCGAAACCGGGCTCTGGGTGTGCACGCCCGGGCGCTGGCGACTGTCGATTCCCCGCGATGAGCTGTGCCACTTCCTTGCCGGCGAGGCCACTTATCGCAATGACAACGGCGAAGTCATCGAAGTCCGAGCCAACACCCTGGTGCTGTTCCCGGCCGGCTGGACCGGCGAATGCCACGTCCGGGAAACCCTGCGTAACGTCTACATGCTGGCTTGAACCTGCGGGCTGACACTGACTTTTATCTGGAGAACCACAATGACTACCCCGTTTCTGTACAACCCGTTGCAAATCACCGACGTCAAGGACTGGGGCGTGATCCCGACCATGCTCGAAGGTGAGTCCCACATCTCTGGCGTGGTGCTGCACAAAGGCCCTGAAGGCCAGTCCGAGTGCGGTGTGTGGATCTGCACGCCGGGCAAGTGGTTTTGCCACGTCACCAGCGACGAGTTCTGCCATTTCCTCGAAGGTCGCTGCACCTACGTTCACGAGTCCGGCGAAGTGATCGAGATCAAACCCGACACCGCGGCCTTTTTCCGCAAGGACTGGAAAGGCGTATGCACCGTCCATGAGACGGTGAAAAAGGTCTACATGATCCGGTGATTGCCATGACTGACACACGTGCGTCATCGCCCGATCGTGAAAGCCAGCGCGCAGCCTTTCTGGCGCGTGCCGGCTTCGCCAGGGCGCCACTGATCGCATTGCCGGCGGATGCCTCGACCCGGCGCTATTTTCGCTTGAGCGGTGAAGGCTTGCTGCTGATGGATTCGCCACCGCACAGCGAGCCGATCGGTCCGTTTGTGCAGGTTGCCCGCCACTTGCACGGGCTGGGGCTTTCCGCTCCGGCCTTGCGACAGGTCGACGAAGCGGCGGGGTTGGCACTGATCGAAGATTTCGGTCACGACACCTACACCCGATTGCTGGCCGCGGGGCATCCGGAAGGCGCGTTGTATCACCTGGCGGTCGATGCGCTGGTGGCATTGCATCGCGCGCCGCCAACGGCAGACATGGCGCCTTACGATGCCCGGCAGTTGAGAAACGAGTATGCGTTGCTGATCGACTGGTACATCCCGCTGCTGATCGGCAGGGACGCCGCGCTGGCACTGCGTGAGTCGTTTCTGAACCTGTTTGCCGAGGCCTGTGAAGAGGTCGCACAGCGTCGCGAAGCGTTGGTGCTGCGCGATTTTCACGTCGACAACCTGATGTTGCTCGAAGGTCGCGAAGGTATTGCAGCCTGCGGTCTGCTGGATTTCCAGGACGCTTTGCTCGGTTCGGCGGCCTATGACTTGATGTCGTTGCTCGAAGACGCACGTCGCAATGTACCCGAAGCATTACGCGTGGCGCTGATGACGCATTACCTGATGCAACGCCCGGAGCTCGACGCACCACGCTTTCTCGAGGACTACCGGCGACTGGCCGCCCAACGCCATGCCAAGGTGCTGGGGATTTTCGTGCGCCTGGCCGGGCGCGACGGCAAACACGGTTACCTGGCGCACCTGCCGCGCACCCTCGGTCTGTTTGTGCGAGCACTGGAGGCAGACGCCTTTGCGCCCCTGCGCGCATGGCTAAACGAACACGTGCCGGGCTGGCGCGATGAACTGCCGCCCACCACCCTCGCCGCGTTGCGCGAGACCCCTTATCGATTGGTTCAAGGATCCTCCCATGGCCACCTTTAACACTGATACCGCACTGCGCTTCATCAACGCCGACTATGTGCCGCTGACCGATGCCCGAGAGCGTGAAGTGCTCGACCCGGCGACACTGCAACCGGTCGGCAAGGTTGGCGTGTGTGGCGAATTCGACGTGCAAGCCGCCGTCGATACCGCCACCGCCGCGCAGAAACAATGGCGACTGATCGATGCGAAAAGCCGCGCCGCGCGCTTGCATCAACTGGCCAATGCCATCGAACAGAACGTTGCCTGCAACCGCGAAGTCGCTCGCTTGATGACCCTGGAAATGGGCAAGCCATTCCCCGAAGCGATGGGCGAACTCGCCAACTGCGCGCCGATCTTTCGCTACTACGCGGAAATGGCCCGGGACGACGCCGGCAAGGTCGCCGGCACCACGCAGATCGGTTCGTTCCAGCATGTGCGTTATGAGCCGTATGGCGTCAGCGTGCACATCATGCCGTTCAACTTTCCGATACTGCTGATGTGCTGGACGGTCGCTGCGTCGCTGGCGGCGGGTAACGCTTGCATCATCAAACCGGCGGAAGCCACGACCCTGTGCACGCTCAAATTCATGGAGCACTTCACTGCGCTGCTGCCGGGCCTGGTGTCTTGTGTGCCGGGTGATGCGGTGACCGCACAGTTGCTGGTGCAATCCACCGGCACCCACGCCGTTGCGTTCACCGGCAGTGTGGCGGCGGGCAAAGCGGTGGCGATGGCCTGTGCCGAACAGATGAAACCGTGCGTGATCGAGGCCGGTGGCAGCGACCCGTTGATCATTTCGAAACACGCGCCGCTTGAAGTGGCTGCGGCAGGTGCGGTGACCGCTGCGTTCCACCTGAGCGGACAGATCTGTACCTCGGCTGAACGCTTCTATGTGGTCGATGAGATCCACGATGAGTTCGTCGCGAAGTTCGCCGAACGCACCCGTGCCCTGCGCATCGGTCATGGTCTGGAACATACGGAAATCGGGCCGATGGTCAGCGAAGCAGCGCGCAACAAGGTCATGCGCCTGGTCGACGACGCGCTGGCCAAAGGCGCGACGCTGGTCTGTGGCGGGCGGATTCCGCCGCAACACACCGTGGGCTGGTTCTACGAACCGACCATCCTTACCGGCGTCACCACCGACATGGCGATTCTTCAGGAAGAGTGTTTCGGACCGGTCGCAGCGATCTGCCGTGTCAGTGACTTTGACGAAGCGGTACGCAAGGCCAATGACTCGCCATTCGGCCTGGGCGCCTCGCTGTTCTCCACCGACCTTGCCGAAGCCATGGAGGCTGCCGAGCGTCTCGAAGCCGGGATGGTCTGGGTCAACAACCCACTGATCGACAACGACGCACTGCCGTTTGGCGGCTGGAAGATGTCCGGTCTGGGGCGTGAACTCGGGCGTCAGGGCCTGGAAGCGTTCCGTCGCTCGAAGATGGTCATCATCGATCACCAGCCCAAGATTCAGGACTGGTGGTATCCCTACGCCGACGACGTGTTCTATCGCGATCAGGTTTAACTCATTTGTAATCGGGAGGGTCGCAATGGGCGACAACATTTCCTGGCCAACCCTGGCGGTGATTCTCGCCGCCGGGCAGGGCACTCGCATGCGTTCGCCGTTGCCGAAGGTCATGCATCTGGTGGACGACCGGCCGTTGCTCGGTCACGTGCTGGCGGCGGTCGGGGCAGCGGATATCGAGCATTGCGCGGTGGTGGTGGGCGCTGGCAGTCGGGTGGTGGCCGATTATGTGAAGCAGGCCGCACCCAGCGTGCGCACGTTTACCCAGAATGAACAGCTGGGCACGGCACACGCGCTGCTCGCCGCCCGGCCCGCGTTGCAGGCCCATGAGCAGGGCTGCGTGCTGGTACTGTTTGGCGATTCACCGTTGATAAGCCCGCAGACGTTGTTGCAGCTGCGTCAGGCGCTGATCGAGGGCGCTGCCGTGGCGGTCGCCGGGTTTCACACCGAACGGCCAGGGCCTTACGGGCGACTGCTGGTAGAAGGAGGGCGTTTGCTGGCGATTCGCGAAGCCAGGGACGCCAACCCACAAGAACTTGGGGTCAATTTTTGCAACGGCGGGGTGATGGGTTTGCGCGCCGACACGTGCCTCTGGCTGCTCGACCGGATCGGCAATCAGAATGCCCAGGGCGAGTATTACCTCACCGATGCGGTGGCCGTGGCCAACAGTGCCGGCCTGCCCGTCACGGCGGTGGAGGTGGATGAGGCCGAGGTGCTCGGTGTCAATGATCGCGAACAATTGCAGGCAGCCGAACAGCTTTTCCAGCAGCGTCGACGCGGCCAATGAAGGAGTCTGTCATGGGGAATTATCAACGGCTGTACATCGGTGGTGAGTGGATCGCGCCGGTCCAGCGCGGAGTGTTCGAGACGCTCGACCCGGGCGACGAGTCGGTGCTGGCGCAGGTCGCTGCCGCTACGGCAGAAGACATCGACCTGGCCGTCGCCGCCGCACGCCTGGCCTTCGACGAAGGCGACTGGCCGCGTTGGACGGGCGCGCAACGCGCACACGTGCTGCGGCGAATCGCCGACGGCATCCGTGCGCGACAGGACGAACTGGCCGCGATTGAAGTACACGACAACGGCAAGCCGCTGCCGGAAGCGCAGTGGGACATCGCCGACACCGCCGGTTGTTTCGATTTCTATGCCGGACTCGCCGAAGGCTCGGATCAACACGGCGAACAGTCAATCAGCGTGCCGGATGAGCGCTTCAACTCCTCGGTGATCAAGGAGCCGGTAGGCGTGGTCGCCGCGATCATCCCGTGGAATTTCCCGATGCTGATGGCCTCGTGGAAAGTCGCCCCTGCGCTGGCAGCCGGCTGCACCGTGGTGCTCAAACCTTCGGAGCTGACGCCGCTGACCGCCATTGAACTGGCACGCATTGCCGATCAGGCCGGCTTGCCGGCCGGGGTGTTGAACATCGTCAGCGGGCTCGGGCGAGAGGCGGGCGCGTCGCTGGCTGAACACCCGGATGTGGACAAGATCGCCTTCACCGGCAGTGTGCCGACCGGGCGCAAGATCATGCAAGCCGCGGCCGCCGAGATCAAAAATATCAGCCTGGAACTGGGCGGCAAATCGCCGTTCGTGATCTTCGCCGACAGCGACCTCGATGCCGCAGTGGAATGGATTCTGTTCGGGATTTTCTGGAACCAGGGCCAGGTCTGTTCGGCCACTTCGCGGGTGTTGGTGGAGCGCGCATTGTACCCGGCGCTGCTGGCGCGTCTGATCGTGGCTACCGAGCAGATCCAGATCGGCGAGGGCTTCACCGAGGGTGTGAAGCTTGGGCCGCTGGTCAGTCAGGGGCAACTGGACAAAGTCCTCGAGGCGATTGCGGTCGGCCAGCGAGAAGGCGCGCGCCTGGTGTACGGAGGGACGCGTCCGGCGCACTTGCAGAAGGGGTACTTCCTGACGCCGGCGATTTTCGCCGATGTGCCGCAAGACAGCTCGGTGTGGCGCGAAGAGATCTTCGGCCCGGTGGTGTGTCTGCGTGCATTTGATACCGAGGCCGAAGCGATACACCTGGCCAATGACTCGCCGTTCGGTCTGGCGGCGGCCGTCATGTCCCGTGATATTCCACGTTGCGAACGCGTGGCTCGACGTTTTCGCGCCGGTATCGTGTGGGTCAACTGCTCGCAGCCGACCTTTGTCGAAGCGCCGTGGGGCGGTTACAAGCAGAGCGGTATCGGCCGAGAGCTGGGGGAGTGGGGCTACAACAATTACCTCGAGACCAAGCAAATCACCCGGTACAACGGCGAGGCGTGGGGCTGGTATCTGAACTGAGAAAGGTGCTGCAGGAACCGGCTGGCCGGTTCCTGCCTGCTGATCCGAGAGCGACTATTTCAGGTACCAGCCCCACTTCTGATCACTGATGTACTCGGTGACTTGCTTCACCTCCAGGTAATTGTGCAGTCCCCACTGGCCCAACTCGCGGCCAATCCCGCTGTGTTTCATCCCGCCCCACGGGGCTTCGACGAAGGTCGGCTGCGAGCAGTTGACCCAGATGATTCCCGCGCGTAACTGGTTGGCGACGCGGGCGGTGCGTTGCAAATCAGCGCTCATTACCGCGGCGGCGAGGCCGAAGCGGCTGGCGTTGGCCATTTGCACCGCTTGCTCTTCGGTCTTGAAACGCTTGATGCACAGTACCGGGCCGAACACCTCTTCGCGCCAGAGAATGCTGCTGTGCCCGGGCTCGTCGAAGATCGCCGGTTCAATAAAGTAACCTTTAGGGAGATGCGCCGGCCGCCGACCACCGATGAGCAGACGGGCACCGCTGGCGAGGCCTTGATCAATGAAACCAAGGACCTTGTCATGCTGGCTTTGACTGACCAGTGGGCCGAGCAGGACGCCGGGTTCCATGCCCGGGCCGATACTGATCTTGCGGGTTTCCTCCACCAGACGTTCGATCAATCGCGGGGCAATGTTTTCCTGCACCAGCAGGCGTGACGTGGCGCTGCACACCTGGCCCTGGTTCCAGAAAATCCCGAACAGAATCCATTCCACCGCCGCCTCGACATCGGCGTCGTCGAATACGATGAATGCAGATTTTCCGCCCAGTTCGAGGCTGATGTTCTTGATGTCGCGGGCGGCCGCCGACATGATTTTCGCTCCGGTGGGCACGCTGCCGGTGAAGGCCAGTTTGTCCACGCCGGGATGTTCGGTGAGCGGGCTGCCGGCGTCGGCACCGAGGCCGGTGACCACGTTCAATACCCCGGCGGGCAAACCGATACGGTCGGCGGCAGCGGCCAGCTCCAGTGCTGTGAGAGGCGTCAGCTCGGACGGTTTCAACACCACCGTGGCACCTGCAGCCAAGGCCGGCGCGACTTTCCACGCCGCCATCAACAATGGGTAGTTCCAGGGAATGATCTGCCCGGCGACGCCAATCGGCTCATGACGGATACGGCAGCGAAAGCGTGCGTCCGGCAACGCCAGCGGTTGATCCTGCTGCTGATCCAGTTCGCGGGCCAGGCCGGCGTAATAACGGAAACAACCAATGGCATCGCCGACGTCCCACTGCGCTTCGGGCAATGGTTTGCCGTTGTCACGCACTTCCAGTTCGGCCAAGACCGGTTGGCTGTTTTCCAGTTCATCAGCCAATGCCTCCAGCCATTGCGCGCGTTCGGCGCCGGTGGTCTGGCTCCAGCCGTTATCAAAGGCTCTGCGTGCGGCGCGCACCGCGTGATCGACGTCTTCTTCGGTGCCTGCGGCTACCCGATGGAAAACCGCTTCGGTGGCCGGGTCGATGACGTCCAGATAACCGCCCAGGTCCGGACTGACCCACTCTCCGTTGATGTAAAGCTGATCACGCATGGTTTGACTCCTGGACGCCGGTACGGCGGTTTTGCAGAGAGCGGGAAGTGAATAGCAGGGCCAGTGAGGCGCAGATAATGACGGTCGAGACCGCGTTGATTTCTGGCGTCACGCCGCGGCGGATCGATGAAAAGATGTAGATCGGCAACGTCGTCTCGGAACCGGCAACGAAGAACGCGATAATGAAGTCGTCGAAGCTGAAGGTGAACGCCAGCAGGAATCCGGCCATGATTGCCGGGCTGATCTGCGGCAGGGTGACCCGCCAGAACGTTTGCATGGGTGGGGCATAGAGGTCCGCTGAAGCTTCGAGCAAGGCCTTGTCCAGCGAGTCGACGCGGCTGCGCACGATCACCATGACCAGCGCCATGGTAAACAGCGAATGCGCAGCAATCACCGTGGAAAAACCCATGTTCAGACGCGGCACATTGGGTATCCAGCTTGCCAGCAGCGGATTGATCAGGTCGAACAGGGTAATGAACGCAATCAGCGTCGAGATGCCGATGACGATGCCCGGCACGATGATCGCGCAATAGGTCAGTGCATCGAACAACAGGCGTACTTTTTTACCCGCGCGTTGCAAGCCGAACACTGCCAGGGTGCCGAACAATGTGGCGATCACTGCCGACGTGAAGGCGATGAACGCACTGTGCCCCAGCGCTTCCATGATGAACGGGTTGCCGAAGGCGCGACCAAACCATTGCACCGAACAGCATTCGAATGCCAGGCCACTGCGCCCGGCGTTGAAACTGAACAGCACGATCAACGCGATCGGCGCGTAGAGAAACAGGTACAGCGAGGTTGAATAGCTGCGCAGCCACATGTCACAACCCTCCATCGGCAGGGCGGCCGCCGTAGCGCGCCACCAGTTTCAAATACACGCCGATGATCAGCAGCATCATCGCCACCAGCGTCATTGCCAGGGCACTGCCGAACGGCCAGTTGCGCGACTGCAGGAACAAGTCGACCAGCGCGTTGCCGACGAAGAACACTTTGCCGCCGCCGAGAATCGCCGGGATCAGGAACTCGCCCATCAACAGGATGAACACCAGCATCACGCCGGTGATGATTCCCGGCGCGGACAGCGGCAAGGTGATCCGCCGGAAGCTCTCGAATGCGCTGGCACCGAGATCGGCAGAGGCTTCGAGCAGGCGTTTGTCGAGTTTTTCGAGGCTGACGTAAATCGGAAACACCATCAGTGGCAGGTAGCCGTAGACGATACCGATCAGCACCGCCCACGGCGTGTTGATCAGCCGCACGTCTTCCAGGCCAAGACTGGCGAGCAGGGCGGGGATGCCCTTGCCGCTGAGGATGAAGATCCAGGCGTAGGTACGGATGAGGAAACTGGTCCAGAACGGTACGATCACCAGCGTCAGCAACAGCGAGCGGTTACGGGTGACCTTGACCGCCAGAAAGTACGCCAGCGGGTAGGCCGCGACCAGGCACACCAGGGTGCCCAGTGGCGCCAGCATCAGCGTGTTACTGAATGCCGCGCCACGCGAGCCCAGGTTCAGGTAGTTGGCCAGGGTGAAGCCACCGGCGTAGCCGCCCACGGCACTGCGCTCGCCGAAACTGAAGACCAGTATGATGACCAGCGGCATCAATAACAGCAGCAGGAACCACAAGGTCGAAGGCAAGAGCATCAGCAGGGTGATCCGCCGACCGAGGCTGCGCCGTTGACGTACCTCGATTGACAGGGCATTGCCTGGCTGCACCGTTTGCGGGTGGGCGGCAGCATTCATGGGTGACTCCTCATTGGCCATGGTCAGGCGATCAGGCGGACTTGAAACGCGCCATCAGTTCGGCGCGCGCCGGGCTGGTGAGCGTTGCAGCGGCGCCGAACTCCAGTGGGCTGAGTGCTTCGGCGGCCGGGTACATGATCGGATCGTTGAGCATCGCGGTGGGAAGCAGCGCATCGACCCGTTTGTCGCCGCTCGGATAGCCGTGACTCAACACTTCGAGCTTGTTGTGCTGCGGGTCGAGCAGGTAATTGATGAAGGCGTAGGCCGCGTCCTTGTGCTCCGAGCTTTTCGGGATGGCAAAAAAATCACTCCACAGTTCGCCACCTTCCTTGCCCAGTTCGAACTGCATCTGCGCGTTGTCGCGGTGCAACTGCGAGGCGTCGCCGGTCCACGACATCGCGAGCCAGGCATCGCCGCTGCGCATTGACGGCTGAATGTCGGAGTTGATGGCGAACAGGTGCGGCTTGACCTCGATCAACAGTTTTTCCGCGTCGGCCAGTTCTTTTGGGTCGAGGGAGTTAAAGCTGTAGCCGAAGCTTTTGAGGGCGTTGCCGATGGCGGTCAACTGGTAATCGTGAACCATCGTCCGGCCGCTGGCAGGGCCTTGGGCGGCGGCCCAGAACTCTTTCCAGCTGCTCGGCCCGTTCTTCAGTTTGCCGGCGTCGAAGAGCATGCCGGTGGTGCCCCAGTTTTTTGGCACGGCGTACACCTTGCCGTCCACGGTGCCTTGGGCCATGAATTTTTGCTGGAATGCCGAGGCATCGAAGTTGGGAATGCGCGACAGGTCCAGCGGCTCGATCAAGCCCAGACCGACGTAGGTGCTGATGGTGTAGTTGGTCGGAACCAGTACGTCCCAGCCACTGCCACCGGCTTGCAACTTGGCGAGCATTTCTTCGTTGGAGCCGAACACGCTCATCGAGACGCGGGCGCCGGTGGTTTTGCCGAAGGTGTCGAGGTTTTCCTGGCTGTGGTAGTTCGGCCACGTCGCCAGTGACAGGCGATCCCCCAGCTTGGCCTGTTCGGCCGCTTCTGCGCTGGACGTCAGCAGGCCGGGCATGTTGGTGGCGACCACGGCGGCGGCAATCCCCAGGCCGGTGCGGCCAAGAAATTCGCGACGACTGATCGAGCCGTTCTGCCAACTGCGCAGGGTTTTGATAAACGTCTTCTGGTCCATAGCACGCTCCACATCCGGTTGATGAATCGAGTCGATGATTTACAACGCCATGGCCAGGCCATTGGCGTGATCCCAGCCGACGCTCACTGCAGCGCCGTGTTCGAATGCATTGGCGCCGTGATCCTGCTGGCGGGGAACCCGCACACAGACCACGCCAAAGGCCTGGGTGCGCACGCGGTATTCGGTGGAATTACCGAGGTAGATGCGGTCTTCCACGCAGCCTTGCAGTTTCACTTCACGGGCCAGATCGGCGTGGGCGCCGGCAATGCTGATCAACTCGGGGCGCACCGCGATGCAACCGGCGGCGTCGGCGCTCAGGGCCTTGCCGGTTGGCGTCAGCGGGCTGGTCAGCTCCAGGCCTTGCTCGGTACGCAGCACCACCGAATTGCCGTGCAGGTGGCGTACGGTGCCGTTGAACAGATTGGATTCGCCGATGAAGTCGGCGACGTAACGGCTGGCCGGAGCTTCGTACAGTTGTTCCGGGGTGGCCGTCTGGATGATCGAACCGTTGTGCATCACGCTGATGCTGTCACTCATCGACAAGGCTTCTTCCTGGTCGTGGGTGACCAGCACGAAAGTGATGCCGACTTCGCGCTGCAGGCGCAGCAGTTCGGATTGCATTTCCTTGCGCAACTTGCGGTCGAGCGCCGCCAGTGGCTCGTCGAGCAATAGCACGGTCGGTTTGTTGACCAGCGCCCGGGCGAGGGCGACACGTTGCTGTTGGCCGCCGGAGAGTTCGCTCGGTTTACGCTGGCCGAAGCCGCTGAGGCGAACCATTTCCAGGGCCTCATCGGCCATGCGCAATTGGGTTTTCTTATCCGGGCGCGGCGTGCGATAACGCAAGCCATAGGCAATGTTCTGCGCCACCGTGAGGTGCGGGAACAGGGCGTAATGCTGGAACACCATGTTCACCGGCCGTTCGAACGCCGGTATGCCGGCGACGTTTTTGCCGGCCAGGCGTACTTCGCCGCTGGTCGGTTGTTCGAAGCCTGCAATCATGCGCAGGGTCGTGGTTTTGCCGCAGCCCGAGCCACCGAGGAAAGAGTGGAATGAGCCACGACGCACGGCGAAATTCAGGCCATTGACGGCCGCCACCTCGCCATAGCGTTTGACCACATTGCAGAATTCGATATCGCTTGGCTGGTTGTCATTCACGGTGCGGCTCCCCTTGCAGTGATCAATCATTGCGTCGGGAGCCAAACTAGCAATCGCGGTTTTGCGCTGTATATATCCCTTGGGGGATAGAGTCGTTTTCAGGTGTCAGGCTTCGGCGAGCAGTTCCTGGCCGGTGAGATCGCGGATAAACAGCCCGAGCAACTCGGACTGGCTGCCGATGCCGAGCTTGGCGTAGATGTTCTTGCGGTGAATCTTCACCGTGCCGGGGCTGATGCTCAGTTGCTCGGCCACCGAGGCACTGGAGTGACCGCGCAGCAGCAACTGCACCACTTCCTGTTCGCGGCAAGTAAGGATGTGCGCGCCGAACTGATCGAACGCTTCGCGGATCTTGAAGTCGAGGTCTTGTGCCGGGCGCGGCTGTTGCGCCTGACGCAAGCGCCAGGCTTCGTTGACGACTTGTTCGACGACGGCCTGTGCGCATTCGATCAACTGCATTTCGTCACGACTGAACGCGCAACTGGCAGAGGAGCGCATCAGCGATAGAACGGCCATGGCGCCGTCGCCGAGCTCGACAAAAAAAGCCACTTCTTCGGCCAGTCCGGTCTGCTGGTAATAAGTCAGGTAGTACTCGCCGAGGTAGAAGTGGTCGGGCGCGAACTGGCGCAAGCGCCACAGTCCCGCCGCTTGTCCGCGGGTGCAGGCGAGGTAGAACGGATCGAGCAGATACGGACCGCACTGGTAGTCATCGACATACACCGCACGCTTGTCGGCGGCAAAGGTGTCGAACAGCGCCAACGGTCGGTGATTGCCTTCGTAGACGAACAGGACGAAATGATCGACCGGACACACCTGGCGCAACCAATGGCTTAACGCCGATAACCGCGCATGCCCTGCAGGCAGGTCAAGTAGGTGGGCGACACCGGTGGTCCAGAGTTTCAGTTCCTTGGGGCGCATGGCGGTTTCAGGCAGGAGTGGAATGCCATTGGATGCACAAACTACGCCATGGTGGGTTGCGCCTTGCCGCGCGGGACGCACGCCCGTACGTCAGGGAAAAGACGCACCGCAACAGGGCTGGATGTTACCGAGTGCTACACGGTTGGTAGCAGAAACGATCGTATCGGCCCACAGCCCTGTTTGCTCCTGTATAGCCTCCTGAACACTGATCCGCACTACCATTCTTCAGCTAAGTCTTTGCTTCTGTTGATTAATCCCGGACAATCGCGCCCCTGTTTCGGCCAGGGCGCTGCCTGTCGGATTTTTCCGACTCGTCCTGACCGGGTAGCAACTGACCGGAATGCGGAGATCCCACCGGATGAATGATCAGGCCAATAGCGTCGACAAACGCTATGTAGCGGCGACACCAGCAACGCTTTCGAGCTGGAATCGCCATGACACCACCTGGATGCTCGGCCTGTTTGGCACGGCCATCGGGGCGGGCACGTTGTTTCTGCCGATCAACGCAGGGCTGGGCGGCTTTTGGCCGTTGCTGGTTCTGGCGGTACTGGCGTTCCCCATGACCTTCTACGCACACCGCGGCCTGACCCGCTTCGTGCTGTCCGGACGCGAAGGCGCCGACATCACTGAAGTGGTGGAAGAGCACTTCGGCATCAAGGCCGGTGCGCTGATCACTTTGCTGTACTTCTTTGCGATCTTCCCGATCCTGCTGATCTACAGCGTGGCGCTGACCAACACCGTGGGCAGTTTCCTTGAGCATCAACTTCACATCATGCCGCCACCGCGCGCGGTGCTGTCGCTGGTGCTGATCCTCGGTCTGCTGGCGGTGGTGCGTTGCGGTGAGCAACTGATCGTCAAGGCCATGAGCCTGATGGTCTACCCGTTCATCGTCGCACTGCTGTTTTTGGGGGTGTACCTGATTCCACACTGGAACGGCGGCATCCTGAGCACCGCCAGCACGGTGCCGGAACCATCGGCGCTGCTGCACACCCTGTGGCTGGCGATTCCGGTGATGGTGTTCTCCTTCAACCATTCACCGATCATCTCGGCGTTTGCGGTCGACCAGAAGCGCCGTTACGGCGATCACGCCGAAGAGCGCAGCTCGCAGATCCTGTCCCGCGCTCACCTGTTGATGGTGATAATGGTGCTGTTCTTCGTCTTCAGTTGCGTGCTGACCTTGTCGCCGGCGCAATTGGCTGAAGCCAAAGCGCAGAACCTGTCGATCTTGTCGTACCTGGCCAACCACTTCAGCAACCCGACCATCGCCTTCGCGGCGCCGTTGATTGCCTTCGTGGCCATCTCCAAGTCGTTCCTGGGCCACTACATCGGTGCCAGCGAAGGTCTTAAAGGCCTGATCGTCAAAAGCGGCAAGCGTCCGGGCGCCAAGACCCTGGACCGCATGACCGCGGCGTTCATGCTGGTGGTGTGCTGGATCGTTGCCACGCTGAACCCGAGTATTCTGGGCATGATCGAAACCCTGGGTGGCCCGGTCATCGCGGCGATTCTGTTCCTGATGCCGATGTACGCGATCCGCAAGGTGCCGGCGATGGCGCGTTATCGCGGGCAGGCGTCCAACGTCTTCGTCACTGCGGTGGGCCTGGTGGCCATTACGGCGCTGATTTACTCGCTGACCGCGTGATCGTTCGGGCTGCTCGCGCAGCGCCGAATTGACAGCTACAGTGGCCGCTGCGCGTGATGCGCGCAGCGGTTTTTTTTCGCCTGGAGACATTGGATTGTCGAGCGCCTCTCCCCGAAACCCCACCGGACAACCCAGCCGCTGGCAAGACTTGCTGGCCGGGTTGTCTATTGCTGGCCTGTTGTTGCCCGAAGCGGTCGCCTATTCAAGTATTGCGGCCGTGGCGCCTCAGGCCGGGGTGATCGCCTTGTTTGCCGGTTTGCTGTGCTATGGACTGTTAGGCACCAGCCGCTTCGCCATTGTCTCTGCGACGTCTTCGTCGGCTGCGGTGCTGGCCGCTGCGACCGCGACGCTGGCCAACGGCGATCCGCATTTGCGCTCGACTCTGGCCATTGGACTGGTGCTGATGACCGGCGTGTTCTTCCTGCTGGCCGGGCTGTTCAAACTCGGCAGCGTGACGTCGTTCATTGCCAAGCCGGTGCTGCGCGGCTTTGCCTTTGGTCTGGCGTTGACCATCATCCTCAAACAAGTGGCCAGTGTGGTCGGTGTGCATTTGAGCGACGCCAACCTGGTCCGGTTTCTACCGCAATTGCTGGAACAACTACCGCAGTGGAACTGGGTGGCGGCGGGTGTCGCGGCGGTGGCATTGGCCTTGTTGACGCTGTTCGGGCGGCTGCGTCGTTTGCCGGGCGGCTTACTGGTCGTGGTGATTGGTATTGTGGCCGGTCAATGGCTGAACCTGCCGGTGTATGGCGTGAAGTTGATTGGCGTGATCGATCTGAGCCTGGAAGTGCCCCAACTACCGGTATTGCCCTTCAGTGACTGGTTGCGCCTGGGTGAGCTGGCAGTTGCCATGGTGATGATCCTGTACGCGGAGTCATACGGCTCGATCAGTGCCTACGCGCTCAAGCACGGCGACCGTATTTCATCGAACCGCGATCTGCTCGCGTTGGGTGCGTCCAATCTGTTGTCCGGGTTGTTTCATGGCATGCCGGCGGGGGCAGGGTATTCGGCGACGTCGGCCAATGAAGCGGCGGGCGCCACGTCGCGACTGGCCGGTGGCGTGGCGGCGCTGGTGGTGTTGCTGATCGTTTTGACGGTGTTGCCTTACATTGCCCTGACGCCGGAGCCGATTTTAGCCGCCATCGTCATCCATGCCCTGGCCCGAGGCTTGAGCCTGCAACCGTTGGGGCGGTACTTCATTTGGCGACGTGACCGCGTGCTGGTGATCTGCGCGGTGGCCGCCGTGCTGGTGTTGGGTGTGCTGGACGGGTTACTGCTGGCGGTGGCGATCAGTGTGGTGCTGATGCTCAAGCAACTGTCGGCGGCCGACATTCAGGTCCTGGGGCGGATTGATGGCGGTCACGACTTTGTCGACCTGCAACGCCATCCGACGGCGCAAACGGTGCCAGGGGTGTTGATTGTTCGACCGGGTGAGGCGTTGTTCTTTGCCAACGTCGAGCGTGTTCTGGGGAGTACGTTGCGGTTGATCCGCCATTCTGAGGCGCCGATTCACTCGGTCATTCTCAGCCTTGAGGAATCGCCCGATCTGGATGGCACCAGCATTGAGGCGTTGCAGGAATTTTTTGTGCGGGTGCATCACGAAGGCAAGCAGCTGGTGCTGGCACGGCTCAAGGATTCGGCGCAAACCGCGTTGGCGGCATTGCCGGAAGTGAAGGATACACAGGTGATCCTCAGCGGCTTGAGCGTAGATGGCGCGGTACAACAAGCCCTCACTTCTACAGAGGGATTTGTGTAAGGGCATAGTCATGTTGCAGGCATAAAAAAAACGCCGCCCCTCTCACGAAGGGCGGCGTTTTCTATGGCGTTGTAACGTTACGCTTGAACGACCGGGATCTTGGCGTTCGCAGCGACTTCACGGAACTCGGCGATCTGGTCGAAGGACAGGTAGCGGTAGACATCGGCCGCCATGCTGTCGATCTTGCCCGCGTATTCCATGTACTCCTCGACGGTCGGCAGGCGACCCAGGATGGAAGCAACAGACGCCAGCTCAGCCGAAGCCAGGTAGACGTTCGCGCCGTCACCCAGACGGTTCGGGAAGTTACGGGTCGAGGTCGACACTACAGTGGAGTTCGGCTCAACGCGGGCCTGGTTACCCATGCACAGCGAGCAACCTGGCATTTCCATGCGTGCGCCGGCCTTGCCGTAGATGCCGTAGTAGCCTTCTTCGGTCAGCTGGTGAGCGTCCATTTTGGTCGGCGGCGACAGCCACAGACGGGTTGGCAGCTGACCCTTGACCTGATCCAGCAACTTGCCGGCAGCGCGGAAGTGACCAATGTTGGTCATGCACGAACCGATGAACACTTCGTCGATCTTCTCGCCAGCAACGCTGGACAGCAGACGGGCGTCGTCCGGATCGTTTGGCGCGCAGAGCACAGGCTCTTTGATGTCGGCCAGATCGATTTCGATGATTTCAGCGTATTCGGCGTCAGCATCGGCAACCATCAACTCAGGGTTGGCGATCCAGGCTTCCATCGCTTGAGCACGACGTTCCAGGGTACGCACGTCACCGTAGCCTTCGCCGATCATCCAGCGCAGCAGGGTGATGTTGGAGCTCAGGTATTCGGTGATCGACTCTTTCGACAGCTTGATGGTGCAACCGGCAGCCGAACGTTCGGCCGAGGCGTCGGACAGTTCGAAAGCCTGTTCGATGCTCAGGTTGTCCAGGCCTTCGATTTCCAGGATGCGGCCGGAGAAGGCGTTCTTCTTGCCTTTCTTCTCGACGGTCAGCAGGCCAGCCTGGATCGCGAAGTAAGGAATGGCGTGAACCAGGTCACGCAGGGTGACGCCCGGTTGCATCTTGCCTTTGAAGCGCACCAGGATCGATTCCGGCATGTCCAGCGGCATGACGCCGGTGGCAGCGGCGAACGCGACCAGACCGGAACCGGCCGGGAACGAGATGCCCATCGGGAAACGGGTGTGCGAGTCACCACCGGTACCGACGGTGTCTGGCAGCAGCATGCGGTTCAGCCACGAGTGGATGATGCCGTCGCCCGGACGCAGCGAAACGCCGCCACGGGTCATGATGAAGTCAGGCAGGGTGTGGTGGGTGGTCACGTCGATCGGCTTTGGATACGCCGCGGTGTGGCAGAACGACTGCATCACCAGATCAGCCGAGAAGCCCAGGCACGCCAGGTCTTTCAGTTCGTCACGGGTCATTGGACCGGTGGTGTCCTGAGAACCTACGGTGGTCATCTTCGGTTCGCAGTAGGTGCCAGGACGCACACCGGCTACGCCGCAAGCCTTGCCGACCATTTTCTGCGCCAGGGTGTAACCCTTGGTGCTTTCAGCCGGGGCTTCCGGCAGTTTGAACAGGTCGAACGCTGGCAGACCCAGTTCGGCGCGAGCCTTGTCGGTCAGGCCACGGCCGATGATCAGCGGAATACGGCCGCCAGCACGAACTTCGTCCAACAGCACCGGGGTCTTCATTTCGAAGGTGGTCAGGACTTCGTCAGTACCGTGTTTGCAGACTTTGCCCGCATGCGGGTACAGGTCGATCACGTCGCCCATGTGCATGTTCGACACGTCGAATTCGATTGGCAGTGCGCCGGCGTCTTCCATGGTGTTGTAGAAGATCGGAGCGATTTTGCTGCCGAAGCAGAAACCGCCAGCACGCTTGTTCGGCACGTAAGGAACGTCGTCGCCGAAGAACCACAGTACGGAGTTGGTCGCCGATTTACGCGAGGAACCGGTACCGACCACGTCACCGACGTAGGCGATCGGGAAGCCTTGGCCGCGCATTTCTTCGATCTGCTTCATCGGGCCGGTAACGCCTTGGGCGTCAGGGACGATGCCGTCGCGGGCCATTTTCAGCATGGCCAGGGCGTGCAGCGGGATGTCTGGACGGGACCAGGCATCCGGGGCAGGGGACAGGTCGTCGGTGTTGGTTTCGCCGGTGACCTTGAACACGCGCAGGCTGATCTTGTCGGCCAGGGTCGGGCGGTTCTTGAACCACTCGCCGTCAGCCCAGGACTGCAGCACGCCTTTAGCGTGAACGTTACCGTTCTTGGCGCGCTCAGCGACGTCGTGGAAGGCATCGAACATCAGCAGGGTGTGCTTGAGTTCTTTGGCCGCGACGGGCGCCAGTTCGGCGTCGTCCAGCAGGTTGACCAGGGTCACGATGTTGTAGCCGCCCTGCATGGTGCCGAGCAGTTCAACAGCGCGCTTCTTGTCGATCAGGGGGGATTTGGCTTCGCCTTTGGCGAGGGCGGACAGGAAGCCGGCCTTGACATAGGCCGCTTCGTCCACGCCAGGTGGAACGCGATTGGTGATCAGGTCAACGAGGAAAGCTTCTTCGCCAGCCGGAGGATTCTTCAGCAGCTCGACCAGGCCTGCAGTTTGTTCGGCGTTAAGTGGCTGGGGAACGATACCCAGTGCTGCACGCTCTTCGATATGTTTGCGGTAGGCTTCAAGCACAGTTATTACCCTCATCAGTGGTCCCAAATGGGTGTCCGGGACGCTCATCCCGAAATTGCCGTACTCATGCGCTGCATGGCGTTGTGAGCCACTTAGCCAGAATTACCGACAATTCCTTACAGAAGCTGCTTTCAAAGTTTTACGCCTGCAGAACGGGAGCTGATGAGGGTTGGCGTTGAGCTTTTCCCCGCTGGAAAAACCCTTCGCCAACACCGCTCTGAAGGAACGACTGTGCTCGTGACGCTTTGAAAACAGCTTCAAACGGACATTGGCGCCTTAAAAAGGCTGGCTGATTCTACGGCAAAAAAAAATTAAAGGTAAGTTAGCCCTCGAATTTTGAGGGGTGATGAATGTTAGACAAAGGGCTAACATGCGGACCTGTCAGTTTTCCCCGTGTTTTGCCTACCTCTATGCCCAATCAGACTATCAAGACGCCATGCGTCGGCCTTTGCTCCACTGTTTACGGTGATTTGGTGTGCCGTGGCTGTAAGCGTTTCCACCATGAAGTGATCAACTGGAATGGCTACAACGAGGAGGAGAAGCGCGCCGTATGGCTTCGACTTGAACAATTGCTGTCCCAAGTGATGGCCAGCAAGCTGGAGGTGTTCGACCCCCAGCGCCTGCGTTTGCAGCTGGAGCAACGCAAGATTCGTTTTGTGCCGCATCAGTCAGAGTATTGCTGGGCGTATCAACTGATTGCCCGAGGGGCGCGGGTGATCAACAACCTGGAGGCTTACGGGATGGTGTTGATGCCGGAATTCCGCGACTGGAACCTGCCGGAATTGCGCGATGCCATTGATCGGGAATTTTTCCTCCTGTCCGAGGCGCACTACCAGCGCTACATCGCACCGGGTTTTCTGAAAGACGCCTTTGGCGCCTAGAAACTTCGCGAGCAGTTCGAATAGTTGCACCGCTCGCGAAAGTTTGCGCCCCGACGTTAAGCATCTCAATGCTTGTCAGCCAACTCCTCCAGATGATCCTCGATCTCCCGCGGCTTGAGCACCAGCACGTCACTCTCCACCGAATCCAGCACCACTTCAGCCGTATTGCCGATCAATGCCCCTGACAGTCCGCTGCGCGCCACGGTGCCAATCACGGTCACAGCCGCCTGCAGCTTGTGCGCCATGAACGGTATCAAAACGTCTGCCGGGCCTTCTTCGATGTGCAGGTGCGAGTCGTCGATGTCGAACTCTGCCTGGAACGCCCGGCACTGCTCGCGATAGCGCGCCTCGATGGTTTCGCTGAGCTGCAACGTGGGGTCGGCAGCGGACAACATCGGCGACGGATGAGCGCTGACGACGTGTAGGTGCGCCTTGGCCAGGCCGGCGATGTCATAGCCATGATCGATGATGGTGTTGTGCAGGTGGCGGTGTTCAGGGTCGGTATTGCCGACATCGACGGCCGCCAGAATCACTTTGTCTTTCCAGGAACCGGCGGTTTTTACCAGCAGCACGGGGGTAGGGCACGCGCGAAGCAACTTCCAGTCATCCGGGGTCAGCAGTGCCTTTTTCAGCGGGCTGTCCGGGAAGTGCTGCTTGACCACCAGCCCGCAGCCTTCAGCTTGCTGCACCTCGACGATGGTTTCGTGCAGGCTCTTATGCCAGGCCTGTTCGGTGGTGACGCTGTAACCGTCCGCCACCAGGGCCGCCTTGAGCACGCCCAGCAAGCCGCTGTGATCATGCTTGGGGTCGCCGACCAGCAGGTGCAAGTGCGCCTGAGTCACACCGGCAATCAATTTGGCCCGTTTGAGCGCCAGGCTCTCCGAGTGTTCGGGTTCTATGACCACCAGAATGCTGCGAATGGCTTGCATGATCGGGATCTCCTGAAGAAAAAAGCACGGCGTTGCACAACTATAGTTGCTGCCCGGCATCCGGCGACTTGATGCATATCAATGGTTGGCCGCTGGTGGTCTGCGGGCAGGCCGGTATAATCGGCGCCCTTCGATTTGAACCACTTATCCGTGAGCCCCATGATCCTTCCCGAAATTCACGAGTTCCTCGGCTGCCGTACCCCCGACGGCTGGGTTCAGGCCGCACTGGCCGATCAGGAAACCCTGCTGATCGACCACAAGAACTGCGAATTCAAGGCCGCCAGCACCGCGCTGAGCCTGATTGCCAAGTATCACTCCCACGTCGACCTGATCAACCTGATGTCGCGCCTGGCCCGGGAAGAACTGGTGCACCACGAGCAGGTCATGCGCCTGATGAAAAAGCGCAAGATCGAGCTGCGCCAACTGTCTGCCGGGCGATACGCCTCGGGTTTGCGCAAAGTGGTGCGTAGCCACGAACCGGTCAAACTGGTGGACACCCTGGTGGTCGGCGCGTTTATCGAGGCCCGTAGCTGCGAGCGTTTCGAGGCACTGGTGCCGCACCTGGACGAAGAACTGGGCAAGTTCTACTTCGGCCTGCTGAAAAGCGAGGCCCGGCATTTTCAGGGTTACCTGAAACTGGCCTATCAGTACGGCGATGCCAAGGATATCGCCCAGGTGATCGACAAGGTCCGCGCCGCCGAGCAGGAACTGATCGAGTCGCCAGACGTGGAATTCCGTTTCCACAGCGGTGTGCCCGCAGCGGCCTGACACAGACTGTTAAACGTCCTCGCGAGTCAACCCAAGGCGCTCGTGCCAGTCGGCGATGGATTCTTCGGGATAAACGTCGAATTGCTGATCGCCAGGGTGCGCCTCGACCTCCACCCACGGTGCTTTCGAGCCGAGCATCAGGTGCGTGTGCTCCGGTGGCACCGGCAACGGAGTGTCGATGGCGGACGCGAACGGGTGGATCAGCTCCGGCCACTCAGGGCTGAACAGCCACAAACCACTCCCGCACAGTGAGCAGAAATGCCGCTCGGCGCTGCTGCTGTGGGCGCGTTTGTCGCCGTCATTCTTGAGCCGCGCATGGTAAATCGCGATGTGCTTTCGCCCGTGTACCTTAAGGCTTGCGGCATCGCCGCCGAGGTTGATCGCATACCCGCCACCGCCCTGTGTCTTGCGGCAGATCGAGCAGTAGCAACGCTGATAAGGGTAGGGGTGGGCGCTGTTCAAACTGAACGACACCGCGCCGCAATGACAGGAGCCTTCGAGCTGCATGGCAACCTCCGACCGGTCTGGGGTTTATCCAGACAGCCTAGACCGGTACCAGAATCGCATCGCCGGTCGCTACCAGTTTCAGTTGATCGCCGGTTTGTGCAAACAGCTCGGCGCGGGCGAACACCTGTTTCTTGCCAGCCTTTACCACCCGACCCCGAACGACGAACGCTTCACCGATTGCAGGCGCCAGGCAGTTGACCGAAAAGTGCGACGCCAGCACGTTGCCGGCGACCGTACCGGCAGCAAAGCCGCACGCCGTGTCGAGCAGCGCGCCAATCAGGCCAGCGTGCAGGAAGCCTGCATATTGCGCCATATCGGTTTCGCGAAAAGCCATGGTCAGCTCGGCTTCGCCACTTGCGGCATGGGTCACTTCGAAATCGGCCCAGCGGTTGAAGGCTGAGGTTGAGTTGATCTGTTTCAGTGCTTCGAGCATGGCGAATCCCTCCGGTTGAGACACCAACATGCGCCTGGGATGGAGGGAAGTCATGATGGATAAGGGAGGGTGATGGGGCGGTGGATTTGTGGTGAATGGGCCGCCGCTATCGCGAGCAAGCTCGGCTCCTACAGGGTGTTGTGAACGCCTGTAGGAGCCGGGCTTGCCCGCGATGAACGATAACGCGGTCCTGCTGGACGCCCACTCACGGCCAAGGCAGCATGGGCGCCTCCATCACCGGGGCTGACTCATGCGACGACTACCTTCTCTGGCAGCACTGCGAACCTTCGAATGTGCTGCCCGTCACGCGCATTTTGGCCGGGCGGCGGCGGAGTTGTGTGTCACCGACAGCGCTGTCAGTCACCAGATTCGCCAGTTGGAAGAACAGCTGGGCGTGTCGCTGTTTGTGCGTGAAGGTCGCCAGATTCGCCCGACGATGGCCGCCGGGCGCTTGATGCAGAGCTTGCAGCAGGCCTTCGAATTGATCGGCGATGCCTGCGACGAACTGCGCGATCCGTCATCACTGGCAGTGTTGCGACTGGCGGTGACCGCCGAGCTGGCACAAAAATGGTTGATGAGCCGCCTCACGGATTTTTACGCGCGCTATCCGCACATCACCTTGCACCTCTATGAACAACCCATTGATGCGACGGCACCCGGGGAAGACATCGACCTGGCGATCACCTATGGCACGGGCCCGGTGGACAGCAGCGCGTACTTCGTCCGGCCATTGCCGGCATTGCAGTTCTTTCCGGTGTGCAGCCCCGGTCTGTTCAACCAGGGTACGTTGAAGGCGCCCAAGGATCTGGCGCGCCATTGCCTGTTGCACGACGATCAGGACGGCAAGACCTGGACCGCCTGGCTGACCAGCCATGCCGGGGATCAACGCCCCGAACGGCAGTTGTATTTCGCCCACGCGGGCCTGGCACTGGAAGCAGCGGCCCAAGGGCAGGGCGTGGCAATGGGCGACAACCTGACGGCTCAGGAGGACTTGCTCAGCGGGCGTCTGGTGCGGCCGTTCACGTCCAGCATGACGGCGCTCGGCCAATACGCGCTGGTGTGCGAGCGGGTGCGGTTGGAGCGCCCCGCAGTGGCGCAGATGCTGGAATGGTTCAACGATCAACTGATCGATTGATGAGTTGTATTCAAGTGTTCCGAAATAATCATCGTTGGCGAGCAAGGCGCCAGCGACCTTAGCCTGTGGTCATTCCAATCCCCGTTGATGAGGTTTGAACATGGCACGTTTGCTCGACTCCACCCCCAAACAAGACGGCTTCCGCCTGCCAGGCGAATTCGAAGCCAAGTCCGGCTGCTGGCTCGGCTGGCCGGAGCGCACCGACGTCTGGCGCAACGGCGCCAAGCCTGCGCAGAAAGTCTGGGTGCAAATCGTCACCGCCATCTCGCACAGCGAACCGGTGACCGTGTGTGCCTCCGCCGCCCAATTCGCCACCGCCCGCCGCCAGCTTCCCCCTCAAGTGCGGGTGGTGGAAATGACCTGCAACGACACCTGGTTCCGCGACAGTGGCCCGTGCTTTGTGGTCAACGACCACAGCGGTGAAGTGCGCGGCGTCGACTTTGAGTTCAACGCTTATGGTGGCCTTGACGGAGGTTTGTACTACCCGTGGGACAAGGACGATCAGATCGCCAGCAAGATTCTCGAAATCGAACGTTTCGACCGCTACCGCGCACCGTTGATTGCCGAGTTGGGTGGCATTCAAAGCGACGGCCAAGGCAGCATCCTCACCACCGAGCAATGCCTGCTAAACCGCAACCGCAATCAGCATTTGGGCAAGGAAGAGGTCACGCGCCGACTGACCGATTACCTCGGCGCCGAGCAAGTCATTTGGCTGCCGCGCGGTTGCAAGTTTGACGAAACCGACGGCCACGTCGACGATCTCGCCTGCTTCGTGCGACCCGGTGAAGTGGTGCTGCAATGGACCGACAACCGCGATGACCCCCAGTGGGAAATCTATCAGGAGGCCTACGACATCCTGCGCAGCACCCGTGACAGCCGTGGTCGCGAGCTGATCGTGCATAAACTGCCGCAACCGGATGTACTGCAATGGACCGCTGCAGAAGCCGAAGGGCTGGATCAGCAGGACAGCACGCATACGCGCCAGGCCGGGACGCAGATATGCGCGTCGTATATCAACTACTACGCCGGCAATACGTCGATCGTGGTGCCGTTGTTCGGTGACCGTCACGATCAGGCGGCGCTGGCAACGCTGGCCGAACTGTTCCCGACCCACACAATTGTCGGTATCGAAAACTCCCGGGAAATCCTCCTCGGCGGCGGCAATGTCGCGTGCATCACCATGCCGCAATACGCGGCGCCTGCCCGCAACAAAAAGGACGTTTGAACATGGGCCTGCACAAACTGACTCAAGCGTTAATGCTGGTGCTTGCACCCCTGTGTGTGCAGGCCGCCGACACCACCAGACCGGTGGTCAACCTGTATATCTGGGGCGAGTACCTGGCCCCGGATACGTTGAAGAATTTCGAGGCGAAAACCGGTATCCATGTGGTCGCTGATCACTTTGATTCACTGGAAACCGTCGAAACCAAACTGCTGACCGGACGCAGCGGTTATGACCTGGTGCTAACGGCGGGGCAGCACTTATCGCGGGCGATCCAGAGTGGCGCGATCCAGACGCTGGACCACCAGCAAATACCGCATTTTCAAGGTGTCGGCGACGAATTCCGCGAACACATGGCGGTGTTTGATCCCGGCAATCGCTACGCCGGTATCTATGCGTGGGGCACCACCGGCGTCGGCTATCAGGAACAGGCCGTAGAACAGCGTTTACCGCACGCACCAACGGACAGTTGGGCGATGCTGTTCGACCCGGCGGTGGTGTCGAAATTTGCCGATTGCGGGGTCAGCCTGCTCAACGATCCCAACGAAGTGTTTGCGGCGGTCATGAAGTACATGGGCCTGGACATCAACCGTCAGAACCTGGATGACCTGAAGCTCGCCGAGCAGCAATTGGCGAAGATCCGGCCGTACATTCGCTACTTCGACAATGACCTGAACATCAGCGATCTGGCCAATGGCAACACCTGCGTGGCGATGTCGTGGAACGGCAACGTGGCCATCGCTGCCGGACAGGCAGCGGCTGCGAACAAGCCATTCACGCTGACTTACCGGATCCCGAAGGAAGGCACGTTGATCTGGTTTGACGCGATGGTCATCCCCAAGGATGCGCCGCATCCCGAGGCGGGACTGGCGTTGATGGATTATTTGATGACGCCGGAGGTGATTGCGCCGATTACCGACACCATTCATTACGCCAATGCGATTACGGCCGCGGATGGCTTGATTGATCCGGCGATTCGCAATGATCCGGGGACGTATCCGACGGCGCAGGTGAAGGCCTCGTTGTACAGCAAGAATGATAATGGGAAGGCGTTTAACCGGGCATTGATTCGGGCGTTTAGCCGGTTGAAATCCGGGTTGTGATGGGCATTGGGTAATGGGGTGAATGTGATTCCGCCATCGCGAGCAAGCTCGGCTCCTACATTGGTCTTGTGAACGCCACAAATCCACTGTGGGAGCCGGGCTTGGTCCGGGCGGCGTTCCGACGATGAACGATAACGCGGTTTATTTGTTGGGCACCCGCCACAAATACCAAGCCGCCACCGTCCGGTATGGGCTCCACGCCAGCCCGATCTCGACCATCTGCTTGCGTGTTGGTTGTACTTCCAGCCCCTTCAGCCGCCGATACCCCTCACGCACGCCGAAGTCATCGGCCGGCAAAATATCTGGCCGTTCGAGGCTGTAGATCAACAACATCTCAACCGTCCAGCGCCCGACCCCGCGCAAGGTCACCAGTCGCGAGATCAGGTCCTCATCTTCCATCGCCGATGCCGTGGCGTAATCCGGCACCACGCCGTCCAAGGTCGCTTGGGCAATCCCTTGAATGGTCGCGATTTTACCTGCCGAGAACCCGCAGCTGCGCAATTGATCGAACCCTGTTGCCAGAATCTGCTCGGGCCGTGGAAAGCTCACCGATGGAAACAGCGCCAGCAACCGGCCGACAATCGCATCCCCGGCCTTGGCGTGCAGTTGCTGGTACGCAATCGCCCGCACCAGCGACTCATACGGATCGCGAGCCGCATGAGGCTGATGCAGGCACGGGCCGATGGCGGCGATGTGGCGCGCCCAGTCGTCGTCCAGGGCCGCCAGGAAAGCGCTCTCGGCTTGATAGGGATCGGGCATGGCGATCAAGCAGTCCCGGCAGGTTTGAGCAAGGCGTTGATCTCGCCGTAGGTGAACGCCTTGAGGTGACTGCTGTCGAGTTTGCCGGTTTCCAGAAAGCTTTTTGAAAGGCCGGCCATCGCACCGTAAAGAAACTCGGCGATGCCCGAACCGGCACTCAAACGTCGCACACCCAAGGCTTGCAGCGCGTCGGGCGAGGGCAGGCTCGCCAGTCCCAGCACGTTTACCGGCAGCGCGGTGCCTTGGCACAACGCCGCGATTTCATACTCCGCCGAGACGCCCGCCGCAAACAACCCGTCGGCACCCGCCGCCTGGTATAACGCGGCGCGCCTGAGTGTCTCGGCGACGCGATCCTCGGCCGGCACCAATCCGCGGAGGTACACATCGGTGCGTGCATTGATAAACAGTTTCACATTGCACTGATCGGCGACCTTGCGCGCCACTTCGATTTTGCGCACCAGCAGCTCGGGCGGGGACGCGCCGTCCTCGATATTGATCCCGACCGCCCCGGCGTCAATCACCGCCTCAATCACTTGCGCAACGCGCGCAAGGTCATCGGAATAGCCAGCCTCGATGTCCACCGTCAACGGCACGGAAATCACCCGGGCGATGGATTCGACGGTCGATACCAGGCGTTCGACGGGCAGGGCATTACCGTCCGCATAACCATGAGCCCACGCCACCGCCGCACTGCTGGTGGCGACCGCTTTACAGCCCAGTTGCTCGACGATCCGCGCCCCGGTGGCATCGGCGACGTTGGTGAGGATCAACAAGCCTTGCTGGTGCAACTGGTGGAATTGGTTGTCCATCGAATGTCCTTCCTTATGACGGTTGAGAAATTCAGAACGCGAGTGGTTGGGTGAGCTGCACCGCCGCGTTTTCCAGCCGTAGCAGAAACGCCTTGCGCGGTTGTCCTCCACCATAGCCGGTCAACGAGCCGTCCGCACCGATCACCCGGTGGCAGGGCACCACGATGGCCAGTCGATTGCGCCCGTTGACCAGGCCCACGGCGCGGCTGGCACCGGGCTTGCCCAGTCGTGCGGCAATGGCGCCGTAGGTGCTGGTCTGGCCATAGGGGATAGTAGCCAGTTGCGCCCACACCTGGCGGGCGAAGTCGCTGCCCGGCAAGTGCAATGGCACGCTGAAGTGCGTGAGCTTGCCGGCGAAGTACTGCGCCAGTTCGGCCTCGATGTGTTGCAGATGGGCGTGATGTCCCGGCGCGACAGCGTAGTCATGCCGGTGCTGCAGTTCTTCGATTTCCCGGGTCAATGCCGGGCGATCGAGGAACTCCAGCAGCACCAGCCCGCGACGCTCAGCCATGGCGATCATCGGCCCCAGTGGCGTGGTCAGCCGGGTAAAGAGCAGCGGTTCACTTTGAGCGGCCCGGCCCGGCGTAATGTGGAACGACTTCTGAAAAGCGTCACGAAAGCCGCTGAGCGATTCATAACCTGAGTCGAATGCCGCGCTGTCGATGGAGTCGCCCTGTTTGATCCCGCCCAGCGCCATACCGAGGCGGCGGGTGCGCAGCCAGGCGTGAAAGGTCATGCCGAAATGCTGCTTGAACCAGCGCCGCAACTTCAGCGGCTCGATGCCCTCTGCCAGCAACTGGGCGTCAGTCCAGCGCTGCTCGGGATCGGCGTCCACCGACTTCAGCAGCGTCTGCACCCACTCCGGCGCGATGGCCGCAGCGTCCAGCGGTTTGCAGCGCAGACATGCGCGATAACCCGCCGCCATGCATTCATCGGCGTGCGCAAAGAACTCGACGTTCTCCGGTTTCGGCGAACGCGCCGTACAGCCGGGGCGGCAGAAGATCCCGGTGGTTTTCACGGCCGTGAAGAACACCCCCTCATAGGCGGTGTCGCGTTCGAGCATGGCGCGAACCATTTCGGCGTGGGGCGGCAGTAAAGCGGTCTGTATGTTCATGGGGTGAGCATAAAACCCTGTGGGCGGTGTCTCCACCGCAAAATCGACAGTGAATTTTCGTCGTGCTGAACTACAGTTTTCGGGTTATTGACCAGCCAGCCATTCAGGAACCGATTTCATGCCACCGTTCACGATTCAACACATTGATCACATTGTGCTGCGCGTCCAGGACCTGGAGCGAAGTATCACGTTTTATGCTCAGGTGTTCGGCGCTGAGCTGGTCAAGCGCCAAGACAATCTGGGGCTGGTGCACCTGCGCGCCGGGACCTCGATGATCGACCTCGTCAACCTGGACGGTGAGCTCGGGCGCAAGGGCGGCGCTGCCGCGGGTCAGGAGGGGCGTAACCTCGACCATGTCTGCCTGCGTATCGAACCCTTTGATGAGGCGGCGCTTGTCAGCCACTTGCAGTCGTTTGGTCTGACAGTGGAGAAAGCCGCCACGCGCTTTGGTGCTGAAGGTTATGGCTTGTCGCTTTATTGTTTCGACCCGGATGGTAACCAGGTCGAGCTCAAAGGGCCGTCCACTGATCAGCCTTAGGCATCCCCAAGCCGCTATCGTAAAAACTCGATTCGGGGCAAGCGAACTTCAAGGCATCAAACCGGCCACTCGATAGGATTCGATCATTTGGTCGTACACCGAAATGTCGTTGCGCCCTCGGGACACCAGTTGCGCACCTTGAATGGCGGCAAATATCGACAGTGCTTGCCGTTCAAGTGCTTCTGGCTGAACGTCTGGCTGTTTCAGCGCCAGCACCTTGGCCAACCATCGAACGTTCGTATCCGTGAACCCGTCCACTTCGACGCGTACTTCGGCCGGGAGATCGTGGTGCTCGGCCGCCAGGATTCCGCACAGGCACATCCGATTGTCGTTTTCCAGGGCTGCGCGGAAGGCGGCCGTGTAGTCCTTCATCATCGACTTCGGGTCTTGTGATTCCACCAGTAACTGATCCAGATACGCGGCGGTGTCTTCGGTGTAGCGTCGAGCCAGAGCAGCACCCAAATCACCCTTGGTTGGGAAGTGGTAGTGGATGCTGGCGCTTTTGATCCCCACTTCTTTCGCCAACTCGCGAAAACTCAATGCGTTGTAGCCGCGGGCCTGCACGACTCTACGGGCTGCTTGCAGGATGGTTTGCTTGGTATCGATTGTTGTCATGCTGTTTTTGCCTACCTATCGATAGATATCGGTTGACCTGAACGATCGCTGGTCGCATTGTCTACCTCCCGATAGATAGATGGCAATGGAGTTAACGTGAAGATCTACGATATCCCCGGTTTTCCTAGCCCGTTACGTATTCGAGTGGTCATCGCCGAGAAGGCGTTGGCGTCCAGCATCGAGTTCATCAAGATCGATTTGCCGGCAGCCGAACACAAACAAAGCGCTTTTTAGCGATCAACCCCACCGGCACCGTGCCGGTTCTGGAACTGGATGACGGCACTTATCTGTCTGAATGCACGGCCATTACCGAGTATCTCGACAACCTTGATGGCAATCCCACGCTCACCGGCACAACGCCGAAAGAGAAGGGGATGATCCACATGATGCAGAAACGCGCCGACGACCAGCTCATCGATGCCATCGGCATCTATTTTCACCACGCGACCGACGGGCTCGGGCCTCAATTGAAAGCCTATAAAAGCCCCGAGTGGAGCGACCGGGTCGTATGGGGCGAGATGCACCGAGAGAAAGCTATCAACGGCATGAAGTATTTCGACCAGGTCTTGAGATCGCAGCCTTACGTGGCCGGCGATCAATTCTCGATGGCGGACATCACCGTTTGGGCGGGCTTGATCTTCGCCGGTTTCGCTCAAATTGCGATTCCGGATGAGTGCACTGCGCTCCTCGCATGGAACGCAAAAACAGGTGAGCGGCCAAGCGTGAAAAACCCGGCCTGATCCTGTCTGAAGGCCTTACTGCGCCCCGGCCGTCAATCGGTACGGGGCGTTTGCGTTTTCGTTCAGCGTATAAGCCGAGATCGGGCTACGCCGGGCTTTGTTGAACGAAGCGCCCAAGCAGCCACCTACGCTAAAAAATGCCGGATGTTTCTTTGATTTTTTTGGATGACTTCACGCGTTTAACGAAGCGTGTTTAAAAACACTTGGTGTTACGTCCCGAAGGCTACAAGACCTTGCGCCGTTACCTACGATCAAGCCAGAATCCGCCGGCTTGTGCGGCTACGGGGTGGGCTATATCGTTTCCCTGTCACTGAAAAACAGTGATCGGGTTTGGTAGCCCGTCTAGAAGCCGCATGACAACACCTTATGTAGTCTCTTTTTGGGACTCTGTGTTTATGGTGGTCATGCGTGGGGCTCCATTGTGAGCGCCGGGTTTCCAGCTTCTACCGGTCTACCAACCCACGTATGGCCGCCACCCCTTCGTTTGGTAGCGAGGGTGATGGCTCCTCAATATTAGAAGTTGGAGTTCATCTATGTTCAAAGTAACACCTAACCCGCCGGACACCGATTCACCCGATACCGATCCGCCAACCGCCGAGTCAGTATCCCCGTACGAAACCCTCGACCCAAAAAAACTCCACGACGCAGCCGAACGCGCGCTGAACTTCTATCTCAATCCGGCGGCGCTCATGAACAACACCCCACGTAAACCCAGCACCATTTACATGATTGCCCCAGACGTCGACCATGAAACCTTGCTGGTTCAAACGTGCGAGAACATGGCGTCGGCCAGTGTCATGGCCAGCAACGTGGCGGCATCGCTAGAGGGGACTCATCGCAGCAACGTGCTGGCGTTGCAGCAGGTCATCATGTTGGGGGAGTTGGCGGTGAATCGAATGCTGGATAACTTCGTTCCGCCCAAGTAATCGCTGCATCACGTTGGCGGGGGAGCTTGCTTCCTCGCCAACCCGCTATCGATACACCTGCGGCGCATCCGCCGCATTCAGCTTCTGGATCACCCACGCGATGAACGCCGATACGGCGAGCGGCAACTGTCGACGGCTCGGATACAGCACGTTAAAACCGTAGCCGTGGGGCTGGTATTGCGGCAGCACCGGGACGAGCACTCCCGCCTGAACGTCGAGCCTGGCCATCATGGGCGGGAGCAACGCGATGCCGAGCCCGGCCACGGCGGCCTTGCGCAGTGCTTGCGCGGTATTGCCACTGAAGCGCCCGGCAACTTGCACCTCTTCCTCACCGTTGGGCCCGACCAGGCGCCACGTAGCATGACCACCGGGTTGCGCGGAGATCACGCAATCGTGGTTCAACAGGTCCTGCAGTGTGCTCGGTGAGCCGCGTGCCGCGATGTAGGACGGGCTGGCCACCATCCCGACGCTGCGAGGGTCGAGAATCTGACGACCGACATAGCCTGAGTCGCGCAAGGACCCGCCACGAAAGGCGACGTCAATCTGCTCGGCAATCAAGTCAGCCTTCACATCGCTGAGCACGAAGTCGAGCCGCACGCGCGGATGCATCGCCAGAAAATCGGTCACCCATTCCATCTGAAAGAAGTCGAAGAAGTCGGCCGGGGCCGCCACGCGCACCCAGCCGCTCGGCTCGTTGCTGCCTGTTAACAACGCCTGACCCGCGTCGAGCAGGCCGTCGACCGCGCCCGCGCAACGCTCATGAAAGTCCTGGCCGGCACTGGTCAGCGTGAGTTTGCGGGTGGAGCGTTGCAGCAGGCGCGTACCCAGATGCGCTTCGAGCTGCTGGATGCGCCGACTCACGGTATTGGGCGGCATGCCGAGGCGTCGCGCCGCCTCTGCAAAGCTGCCGCTGCGTACCACCTGCACAAACATGGCGATGTCATTGAGGTCGATCATGGCGGGTCATTCTTGTTGCTGGTGGACGAGTGCAATCCAATTGTATCGACTTATCAAGTAATCGCCTTGGCCCTATTGTTTCAGGCATCGGGTCGCAAGGCTCCCAACTCCGCATTGCAGGCAACCATCATGACCGTTCAGCAACAGCCTCCCATCGGCATCGCACCAGACGCCAAGCATCGCGCCATCAGCTACCGCACCACCGGCAGCGGGCATGGCTCGATTGTCCGACTGATGAGCCCGTCCGATCTCGGCCACCTGATCAAGCCATTTGTTTTCCTTGATCTGTTTGAAGGTGAGAGCTCATTCATCGGGGGGATGCCCATGCACCCACACTCGGGGATCGCCACCGTCACCGTCATTACTGAAGGCAATTTGCGCTTCGAGGATGCCGAATCGGGTGCGGGGACGATTGACTATGGCGGTGTTGAATGGATGCGCGCGGGGGGCGGGGTGTGGCATGGGAAGGAAATGTCGGTCGGGACATCGAAGCGGATTCAAGGCTTTCAACTGTGGGTTGCACTGCCGCCCGCGTTGGAAAACGCAAGTGTCGACAGCCAGTACCTGGAGTCAAACGTGATGCCTGAAGTGGGGCCGGCGCGGGTGATTCTTGGCGCGTACCAAGGTGTCCAAAGCCCGGTCCGCGCTCCGGCGGGCATGAACTACTTGCTGGTCACGCTTCCGGCCGGGCAGTCCTGGACCTATGTGCCACCGGATGGGCACGAATCTTTGTGGTTAAGTGTCAGCCGGGGATCGCTCGGCGCACCAGGCCTGGTCACGGCGGGTGAAATGGTTATCTTCGAACCCGGTAGCGGGGCAGTGACGCTGAAGGCCATGCATCAGGATACAGTTTTCGTGATCGGTTCCGCGGAACCTCATCCCCATGATCTTGCGCTGGGCAGCTACTCGGTTCACACCAACCCGCAGGCCTTGCGTGCGGGGGAGGCAAAAATTGCGGAGATTGGCGTTCGGTTGCGTGAGTACCTGCGAACGCCAAACCCGTCGGCGAGCGTGCCGGTTTTCAAGTAACCCCAGCGCCGGCGAACGCGTCGATCCGAGCCGTTATCCACTCACGGCCATACGCAAGCACGCTATCTGCCAGGGCGGTCGGAAAATGAATAAACCCGTGGGGACATGACGGCAACACATGCACCTCGACCGGTGCCGATTTGGTCCATCGTGCGGCTAATTCGATTGTGTCGTCTCTCAAGGGGTCCAGCTCGCCGGCAAACATCAGCGCCGGCGGGAAACCCGTAAAGTCGCCGTACAGCGGTGACAAGGGTGGCTGCCGGCGTTGCTGGTCATTGAGGTCCGGCGTCAGCCTGCGCAACGCTTCAACCATGCCGGGGCCGTCCAACACCAGCGTTTCAGGGGGCGCCGCACGCACGCTCGCTGTTCCCGTCAAATCGTAGACGCCGTAATACAACAGCGCACCGCTCACCCGTTGAAGCAAGTCGGGTGATAGCGCCAGCAACGTTGCCGCAGCAAGATGCGCCCCGGCCGATTCACCGACGACGATCACGGGCAGTCCCGCAGACTCTTCACAACTGTCATTCAGTAACCAGCGTGCTGCACACAGGCAATCCTCCATGACACCTTCAATCGGCGTCGATAGAGCAAGCCGGTAATCGACCGAGACGACCGTGACGCTGCAGGTATTCACCATCGCAACGTTGAAGTTGTCATCCATCTGCGCGTTGCCGATCACCCAACCGCCACCATGGAAATCCAGCACAACGCCCTTTGCTTTACCTCTGGGCCGGATGATCCGAACGGGCACTGAAACGCCGCCCACACTCACCACTTTTCTTTCAGCCTTGAGCCCATGCTTTCGCAATTTACCCGCGCCGCCGATTTGACTGGCGCGCAGCAAGGCCTGGATCACTCGAGGCATGAGGCGATTGCGGATTCGAAAGCGCGGCAACCAGGCGAGCTTCTTGTTGAAGTCGCGCACTTGCGCCAATGCCCGCTCGTCAGCAGGCCAAGGCGATTTGATCCCCTCGTTGGCATTCATCATCAGCGGTTGTTGCGCAAGATGGAAAAATTCAACGCAGCGGCGACGCAAAGCCACCCAAGGTAAGGCAGCAGAATCAACCCAGTGATCACATCAAGCTGCAACGCCATCACCACCATCACCGCGACCACCAGCCAGAGCAGCGTCAGGATCAACATTCCGGTGAACATGCGCTGCGCGCCGAAGAACACCGGTGTCCACAGCGTATTCAGCGCAATCTGCGCCGCCCATAACGCCAACACCTCCTGACTGCCAGGTATCAGGGTCAACCGGTACCCGGCCCAGGCGAGTAAAAGGTAGATCGTCGACCAAGCGACTGGAAACACCCAGTTGGGTGGGGTGAAGGCGGGTTTGACCAGCGATTCGTACCACTGGCCCGGTTTGAAAAAGAAGCCTGTGCTTGCGGCGGCACCGCAGGCTAGAAGAAAAACAAGAAAGGTCATCGGCGATCCTTGGCTGAGGGTAGCTCTTTAAGGCTGCAAGCCATGCCGGCAGCATTAAAGAGAGGACGCCCGGCGAAGGAAAAAGTTTGGATTGATCGACGACATTTCTCCGGTATCAAACAAACATCCGCAAAAGAATAGTTGCCAGGATCACCGTCGACGCACCGCCGATACGCGTGGAGATCTGTGCGAATGGCATCAGTGACATACGATTGGCCGCTGACAGAATCGCTACATCACCGGTGCCTCCAAGGCCGCTGTGGCAGCAGGTCACGATGGCTGATTCGATGGGGTACATTTTCATCAGGTTGCCGATGAAAAAACCTGCGACGGTCATTGAGACCACTACCGAAACGCAGACTAGAACGTAGCCGATAGAAAAGACTTTTACGACGCTATCGAGCGGAACATACAACATGCCCAGACCGATCATGACGGGCCAGATGAAGGCGGCGGAAACCAGTTTGTAGAAACTGTTCGCACCTTTTTCCAGTTTTTCCGGCAAGACACGCACGTACTTAAAGAGCACGGCGGCGAGGATCATCATGACAGGACCTGGAATTCCCACGACTTTTTCAAGCAGACCGCCCAGGACGAAGAAGGCGCAGATGATCAAGACGCCTGCACCCATCAGTCTGAAATCGAATACCGAGTTGCTCTCTTCCTTGACCTGGAATTTGTCATTCTCGTCCTTGGCCCGGATCAGTGATCCTTCGCCATTGAGGTGCGGGCGTTTGAGCGCCAGACGGGCCAGATAACCCGCGCAGATAATCGCCGCGATGTTGCCGACCACAGCGGCCGGCGCCAATTGGGCAACGTAGATGTCTGGCGTGCCACCGAGGATCGCAGAGTAGGCCAGCGACAGCGGCAATATCCCTTCACCAATCCCTCCGCCAATGATCGGAACAATGATGAAAAAGAAGGTGTGGTAGAAACTGTAGCCGACCAGTTTCCCTACAAGGAGCCCACTGCCCACGGCAGCCACGGTTCCGACAAGCAGTGGTATGAACATCCTGATCATGCCTTGAACCAGAATAAAGCGACTCATCCCCAGAATGCTGCCGACGACCAGGCTGGCAATGACGAAGTACAAAAAGTTGGCTTCCTTCATCAACATTTTTGTCGCGTCAATGGTGGCGGGTCCGAAGAAGCCATAGAACACAAGAATGGAGGGCAGCATCAAGCACAGAATGGCGCCGCCACCGATTTCCTTCAGGATCGGCAGACGTGAGCCCAGTTGGCCAAAAAACACGCCCATTGTCATGATGATGGCGAGGCCGCCGATCATGTTCTTAGGCAATAAACCCAAGTGGGCTGACAGATAAACGATCACCGCGATGCCGAGAAAAACCGGTAGCGGGATAACACCAATTTCATAGGCACACAGACTGCGCAAGCGCTGACGAAACCCGGTATCGCGGGTGTCCTCGATTTTTAGAGACGGCTCATAAGACTTGTTCATGGTGCTATTTCCTCATGTTGTTTTTATCGAGGATTCAGAAACTCACGGTTAACCAGGTGCTTGTTTCCACTCGGTAGTTCGATGCTATCCTTCGCAAATAACGAGATAAATAGCGGAACTATGAGGCGTATGAACACGAATCGTGATCAATTTCCCTTGCCGGAAGATCTCAAGGTCTTTCTCACCGTCATTCGAAAAAATGGCTTTGCCAGTGCCGCAGAAGAGCTCGGTTATTCACCGGCTTACATCAGCAAGCGTATTTCAGTATTGGAGTCGACGCTGTCTACAAAGCTGTTGCACCGCACGACAAGACGTATCGCGTTGACCGACGATGGCGAAAGAACCCGACTATGGGCAGAAAAGCTGCTGGGTGACCTTGACGATTTTGTGGGTGAAATATCTGAAGCGCGGCATGAACCCACGGGTTCCTTGCACATTTGCAGCAGCTTCGGTTTTGGACGCAACCACGTAGCGCCCGCCCTCTGCAAACTGTCGCAGACCTTCCCGAAACTCGACATCCGCCTAGACGTGTTTGACCGCGTCGTCGATATCGTCGGGGAGGGGTTCGACCTGGAGATCCGTGTGGGGGATGACCTGCCGGGTCAGCACTTGGGGCGAAAGCTTGTGAGCAACCGACGAGTGCTGTGTGCGACACCGGAGTACCTGGCGCGCAGAGGCATGCCTCGCTCACTGGATGACTTGAAAAACCATGATTGTCTGGTCCTGAAAGAGCGCGATAACGCATTTGGCGTCTGGAACCTGACAAAGGACGGACAGGAAGAGTCGGTGCGAGTCAGCGGCCCGTTGTCTTCCAACAATGGCGAGATCGTACTGGAATGGGCGTTGAGCGGAGGAGGGATCCTGTTGCGGTCGATGTGGGACGTAAAGCCGATGCTGGAACAGGGGCGTTTGGTGCAGGTACTTCACGAATACACCCAGAGTGCGAACGTTTGGGCGGTGTACCCCACAAGGCTCAGCCAGTCAGCGAAGTTGAGGGTTTGTGTCGAGTTTCTCGAAGAGTATTTTCGCAAGCTGTCACTTGATTGAGGTGTCGGCGGAGGACCAATTGGCAGTCCACCGCCAGCCCCTGATTGCGATTACAGCCAGGGATTTTCCGACAGGTGCCGGAATTCAAAACTTCTAATTTGCTCTGCACGCTGCAGGGTGGTGCCGATGGCATCAAGCCCCAGCAGCAACGATTGCTTGCGCAGCTGATCGATCTCGAAAGCAACGACCGATCCGTCAGCCAGTCGGATTTCCTGCTCGGGCAAATTCACGCTGATCTTCGCGGTTTCCGCGACGCTGATGCCCCCCGCAATGTGTTTCAGTTGGGCCTCAGACACTTGAATGGCGAGTACGCCATTGCGTTGGCAATTATCGTAAAAAATACCGGCAAAGCTGGTGCCGATAAGCGCGCGGATACCCACCTGCTTCAGGCCCCAAACAGCGTGCTCGCGGCTTGAACCACAACCAAAGTTAGGCCCGACCACTAAAAACGCCGCATCGCTCCACGCCGGTTGGTTGAGGATGAAATCGGGGTTCGGCGCCCCTGACTCAAGGAACCGCAGATCGAAAAACAGGCCTCGGTCCAACCCTTTGCGATCAATGCCTTTGAGGAACTGCTTGGGCATGATCACGTCGGTGTCGATGTTGGAAGCCAGAAACGGCGCGGCGCTGCCACTCACGGTATCGAAAGGTTGCATGTTTCAAGCCTCCAGGGCGAATGAACGAACGTCGGTCAAGTGCCCGGTGATCGCCGCAGCGGCCACCATGGCAGGGCTCATCAAGTGAGTACGAGCCCCCGCGCCCTGACGTCCTTCAAAATTGCGATTGGTACTGGATGCGCAGCGATCACCGGGTGCAAGCACGTCGTCATTCATGGCCAGGCACATCGAGCAGCCCGATTGACGCCACTCAAAACCGGCGTCAAGGAAAATTTGTGCAAGCCCTTCCTCTTCAGCCTGGTTGCGGACCAAGGTTGAGCCGGGAACGATCATCGCGCGTACATGAGTCGCAACACGCTTGCCGCGCACAACGCGAGCGACATCCCGCAAGTCTTCAATTCGAGCGTTGGTGCACGAGCCAATGAATGCGTGGCTGATCACCACATCGCTCAGCGGCATTCCCGGGGTTAGCCCCATGTAGTCCAGCGCTCGTTGCATGCCTTGGCGAAGAATGAAGTCTGGCTGTGCGGCGGGGTCCGGCACATGACCGCCCACGGGCGCGGCCTGGTCCGGACTCGTTCCCCACGTGACCATCGGCTCCAGTGCATTGACGTCGAGCGTCACTTCGCGATCGAAGTGCGCCCCTTCGTCACTGTGCAGCGCTCGCCATTTGACGACTGCCTTTTCCCACAACTCACCTTGAGGCGCGCGTGGCTTGAGTTGCAGGTAGGCAAATACCTTGTCATCTGGTGCCATGAAGGCGCCCCTCGCGCCGGCTTCAACGGCCATGTTGCAGATGGTCATTCTGGCTTCGACGCTGAGGTCTGTGATGGCCGGGCCGGCAAACTCGATCGCGTAGCCGGTGGCACCTGATGCACCGATGTTTTCAATCAGCGCCATGATGATGTCTTTGGATGTCACGCCGGGCCCAAGTATCCCGTTCACCGTGACGCGCAGAGTCTTCAGGCGCTTGTAGACAAGCGTCTGCGATGCCAGCAAGTGCTCGATTTCAGAAGTGCCAATGCCGAAACCGAATGCCCCCAATGCACCATAGGTGGTGGTGTGGCTGTCACCCGCGGCGACCACCATTCCGGGCAATATAAAGCCTTGCTCGGGCGCGACAACGTGTTCGATACCCTGGCGCTTGTCGAGCACGTCAAACAGTTCGATACCGAAGTCACGGCAGTTTTCTTCGAAGTACGACACCTGCTGTGCGCCACCTGAGTCCGGCATGGTCGCAATGCGAACGGGGGTTGTCGGGTTAACGTGGTCGACAACCGCCAGCGTTGCACTCGGGCGCCAGACGCTGCGGCCCGCTTCACGCATGCCGCTGAATGCCTGCGGACTGGTGTATTCGTTGGCGACTTGTCGGTCTATGTACAGGAGCACATGACCTTCATCATCAAGAGGGCAAACGGTGTGGCTGTCGATGTGCTTCTGATAGAGGGTTCTGGGGCTATTCATGGGGACGGGCTCTTTCTCTGTCTTATGCGAGATCACGGATTCAACCTGTGAACAGCATATTCATCGCAGATATTGCATCAAGAGCACTAAAGTGAAGGCGTTACACACGTAATGTGAATAATCAACGCCCCCATCCGACTGGCTACACCCGCTTCGCCATCAACAACACCGAAGCCGCCGCCGACAGCAACCCCGCGCAGCACCGGTTAAACATCCGCTTGCCGGAAGGCTCGGCAAACCAGCGACGCATGTGCAAACCCATGTAGGCGTACGCACTGATCGCGATCCATTCCAGTACCAAAAACAACGCACCGAGCAACGCGAATTGCGGCGTCACTGCGCGGGTCGGATCGACGAATTGGGGCAGGAACGCGGTGAAGATCAGGATGGCCTTGGGATTGCCGGCCGCCACCAGGAACTCCTGCCGCGCCAGGGCCAGTACACCGACGGGCGCGCGGGTGTCGACACGCTCGGCGCCAGGGTCGGCGCGCCACAATTGCCAGGCGAGGTAAAACAGATAGGCCGCGCCGAGAATCTTGATCCCGTAGAACAGCAGCTCGGAGGTTTGCAGCACCACCGCCAACCCGGCGGAGGCGAGGGCGATCATCCCGGCAAACGCCAGCAACCGACCGATCCCGGCCACGCAGGAGGCGCGATAGCCGTAACGCGTCGAGTTGCTGACCGACAGCAGGTTATTCGGGCCGGGCGCCATGTTCAGGGCAAAGCAGGCGGGCAAAAAAAGCGTGAGGGTGGCGAGGTCCATGGCGAGTCTCCGGGAGCGAGAGCGCTATTTTTATCATGGAGGTTGTACGGTTTTCCCCGTACAGCCGTGGACGCAAGCCGCAGTACACTTTCGTTACTTGGCAAATTTTCTCGCGCCCGCCACACAGAAAATCACCGCTACCGTAACCCCGAGCATGCCGATGCTGACCTGTTCGTGCAGTAATGTCGCCGCCAGCGCCAAGCCAAAAAACGGCTGCAGCAGTTGAAGTTGTCCCACCGCCGCAATCCCGCCCTGCGCCAGCCCGCGATACCAGAACACAAAACCGATCAGCATGCTGAACAGCGACACATACGCCAGGCTGAACCAGGCCGGTGTGCTGATGTGGGTGAACGAGGCGGGCAGGCGCCACCAGGTCAATGCCGCCATGACCGGCAACGCCAGCACCAGTGCCCAGCTAATCACTTGCCAACCGCCGAGCGTCCGGGACAGCTTCGCGCCTTCGGCATACCCCAGGCCGCAGGCGAGGATCGCCAACAGCATCAGGATGTCGCCTTGCGGCGAGGCGGTCAGGCCCTGTAACACGGCGAAGCCGACCACCAACAGACTGCCCAACACCGAGAACAGCCAGAATACCGGTCGCGGCCGCTCGCCACCGCGCAAGACCCCGAACACCGCAGTCGCCAGCGGCAGCAGGCCAACGAACACGATGGAATGCGCCGACGTCACGTATTGCAGGGCCAGCGCGGTCAACAGCGGAAACCCGACCACCACGCCCAGTGCCACGATGATCAAGGGCAGTAATTGGCTTCGTGCCGGGCGCTTTTCCTTGAATATCAGCAGCAGGCAGAGCGCCAGAAGGGCGGCGATGGTGGCACGGGCGACCGTGAGGAAAACGGGGTCGAATTCCAGTACCGCCACCCGTGTCGCGGGCAGCGAGCCGCTGAAGATCACGACTCCGATCAGGCCATTGATCCAGCCGCGGGTCTGATTTTCCAGGGGGCGGTTAACCAGCGTCCGGTTTTGCAGCTCAGAAGTGCGTTCCATTTCATTCACGCTCAAGGTCGGGTTGCATGAAACCCATCGTATGACCGAGTATCGATACAATCAAAAAATTGTCATGGATACATCCCGACATGCCGCGCTCCCGATACAAGTCGCTGGTCGACACCTTTGCCGCTGATATTCGCGCTGGCCGTCTACCTCCTGGTACGCGCTTGCCCACGCACCGGCAACTGGCTGCCACCGAAGGGTTGGCATTGGTTACGGCCAGCCGGGTCTATGCAGAGCTCGAAGCCATGGGGCTGGTCAGTGGTGAAACGGGGCGGGGCACGTTCGTCCGGGAAACCTCGCTGTTGCCCGGCCAGGGCATCGAACAACCCGACGTGGCGGCGGGGATGATCGATCTCAATTTCAACTATCCCTCGGTGCCGGGGCAGGCGGACCTGTTGCGCCAGGCATTGCGCCAACTCGCGCTGTCCGGTGACCTGGAGGCGCATTTGCGCTACCAGCCGCATGCAGGCCGCCTGCATGAGCGGGCCTCGATTGCGCGGCACTTGTTGACGCGAGGACTGACGGTCGAGGCCGAGCAGATTCTGATTGTCAGTGGGGCTCAGCATGGATTGGCGGTGACCCTGATGGCGTTGCTCAAACCCGGTGACGTGATCGCGGCTGACGCGTTGACCTACCCCGGGTTCAAGCTGCTGGCCGAGGCGTTGCATCTTGAAGTGGTGCCCATTCCTGTCTCCGATCAGGGGCCTGATCTCGATGCCTTCGCCGGGCTCTGCCGCAGCCGCTCGGTGCGCGCGGTCTACACCATGCCGACGCTGCACAATCCGCTGGGATGGGTGATGCCGGCGGATCAGCGCGCCCGGTTGGTGGCAATTGCGCGTCAGCATGACCTGCTGATCATTGAAGACGCTGCGTACGCGTTTCTCGCAGAAGAGGCGCCACTGCCCATCGTCGAGTTGGCACCGGAAAGAACGGTCTACGTTTCAGGGTTTTCCAAGAACATCGCCACCGGGTTGCGCGTCGGTTTCGTCGCCGCGCCTGCGCACTGGGTGGAGGCATTGAAGCGCACGATCAAGGCCACCACCTGGAACACCCCCGGCGTGATGACAGCCATCGCCTGCGCATGGCTCGACGATGGAACCGTCAGTACGCTGGAAGCGCAAAAACGCGCGGATGCCCAGGCCCGGCAGACTTTGGCCGGTGAGGTGTTGGCGGGGTTGCGCGTGGTCAGCCATCCCTCGTCCTATTTTCTTTGGCTGCCGCTGGCGGAGGATGCAAGGGCGGACCAGATCGCCATGGCCTTGATGCGCGAGCACGTGTCGGTGTCCACCGCCGAGCCGTTTGCCACCTCTGTTCATGTGCCCCATGCGATCCGCCTCGCACTCGGCTCGGTGGGCATGGACACGCTGCGGGAGGCGCTGATGGCGGTGAAGCGAGTAGTGGGGGCTTATACCTGACGAAACTGGCCGAACGGCGTTAGTTTTGCAATTGAGAATGATCTAGACTTCGTTTTCATTTGCCGGAGGTCCGTCGCGCGTGGAAGTTCTGATGTTTTTTTATGATTATTTGTCCCGATGGGTGATTGAGCCGGTCGCCGACCAGTTTTTCGGCATTTTCGATTTGAACGGCCGCTTCGGCCTGCTGTTTCTCATGACTTCCTACAGCGTCGCCTATGGGCTGTTCTGCTACCGCAAATCCCGTGGTTTGACCGACGCCTCTACGTTCTGGCAATTCATCGGTGGCCGCCGGGTTCACCTGCATCGCTCGGCGTTGCTGGATTACCGCTACTACTTCGTCCGCGCCATTTTGAAAGTCATGCTGGTGCTGCCCATCTTCGGCCTGGTGGACGCCTATATCCTGCGCTCCGGCGACTACGTGCATTTTTTCACTGAGCTGTGGGGCGCGCGCCTGCAAGTCGAGGAACACCCCGTGTTGTCGCTGACCTATGGCCTGGGTGTGTTCATGGTCAAGGATTTCGCCAACTATTGGGGCCATCGCGCCTTTCACTCCCGCTGGCTGTGGGACTTTCACAAGGTCCATCACTCGGCGCCGGTGCTGGTCCCGGCAACCGCCAGCCGAATCCACTTCGTGGAAAAAATAGTCGAGAAGGTGACCAATACGCTGTGCATCGGTGCCTTTGCCGGGATCTTCTGGTACGCCTGTGGCGGCGAAATCAGCCGCTACACCTTGTTTGGCGTGACCTGGATGGTGCTGATCCTCAACGGCTTTGCGGCCAACCTGCGCCATACCCATGTCTGGCTGTCGTTTGGGCCGGTGATCGAACATGTGCTGAACAGCCCGGCCCAACACCAGATTCATCACAGCGATGCGCCGAAACACTTCAACAAGAACTTTGGCATCAACCTGTCACTCTGGGACTGGATGTTCGGCACGCTTTACGTCACCACCCCCCAGCCCGAAGCGCTCCGCTTTGGCACTGGCGATGCGGATCACCAGCGTTACCTGACGGTGTACAGCCTGATCGTGACGCCTTTCATGGACATCGCCCGCAAAATCGGCCTGGCGAAGCGTCCGAGGGCCGCTGTGCCAGAGGCTGTCGACGTACCTTAGGGGGGGCCTCTTCGGTAAACGCACACCACCTATCAAAACCATGACCTACGCTTGTTCACAGACGCCTGTTCAGTGAGCAACACTTGCGCTTGGGCGAGAGTTAATCAGCACTCACAAAAACAAGATCAGGAGACCGCTTATGTTTGCTGCGATCCGTCGTTTCAATTATGCCGTTGCCGTGGCTATTACCGCTGCCGCGCTCTCGACACCTGCCATGGCGCTGGACACCGTTAAGTTCATGGCCCCGGGGTCGGTCGGTGGCGGCTATGACCAGACTGCCCGCCAGTTGGGCAAAGCCTTGATCGAAGCCGGTGTCGCCAAAAGCGCCACCTACGAAAACAAGGGCGGCGCCGGCGGTACGCTGGGGCTGGCGCAGTTTGCCAATAGCACCAAGGGTGATGGCGAAGCGTTGCTGGTGGTCGGCGCAATCATGGTCGCGGGCATTGAGCAGAACAAACCGCAAATCACCTTGAAGGACGTGACGCCGATTGCCCGACTGTTCACGGAGTACAACGTGATTGCCGTGCGCAAGGAATCCGAGTTCAAAACCCTTGAAGAGCTGCTTGCAGCCTTTAAAGACAAACCGACCAGCATCACCTGGGGTGGCGGTTCCAAGGGCTCGATCGATCACATCGGGATCGCCGAACTGGCCGGCAAAATGAATATCCCGGTCGATAAGGTCAACTACATCGCTACCGGCGGTGGCGGCGAAGTGGTTGCCCAGGCATTGGGCGGCCAGATCAAAGTGATCACCGGGGGGTATGCGGAGTTGGGCCAATACATCAAGGCCGGTCAGTTTCGTGTGCTCGCCATTGGTGCTCCGGCACGCGTTGCCGGGATCGATGCACCGACCCTCAAGGAGAAAGGCTACGACGTGACGATCGGCAACTGGCGCGGTATCTACGGTGCCGGGGGCTTGAGCCCCGAGCAGCGCCAGACGCTGACCGACGCCGTGGTGGCGGCCGCCAAGAGCAAATCCTGGCAGGACAATATTCAAATCAACGCATGGTCGCCGAGTATTTTGACCGGCGATGAATTCGGCAAGTTTGTTGACGAAGAACACGTGCGCCTACGGGAGATGCTGGTCAAAGTCGGGCTGATTTGACATGAGCGGACCCCGTACCATCGTGGTGCCACAGTTGGCGATTGGCCTTGGCCTCATCGCCATCAGTGGCGTTCTGGCGTTCGGTGCCTGGCGGTTTCCTCCTGAAAGGGGCTTCGTGATTTTGGGCGCTCATGTCTATCCCATGGGGCTGGCGGTGTTCCTCGGTGTCGTCGGTTTGCTCTTGAGTTACCAGGCCAGTACGGGTGGGTTTCGCGAATTGGCGGACCACAATGACGAGTCGGCCAAGGTGCTGCCCGACGGCAAGCTCGGTGCCGCCTGGGTGACGGCGGGGCTGGTGGGGGTTGCGTTGTTGATTAACCTCATCGGCTTCGTCCTCTCGGCCGGGTTGCTGTTTGCCTGTTCGGCACGTGGGTTCGGCAGTCGCCATCCGCTTCGGGACCTGGCCATCGGCATTGCCTTGACGCTACCGATTTACTGGCTGTTCAACGTCGGGCTCGGCGTTTCCCTGCCGCCCCTTATCAACGCCTGGCTCTGATCCGGCCCGAAGGAGTGCAATCCGGTGGATATTCTTGCAAGCCTGGCGATGGGGTTTTCCGCCGCGTTGTCGCCGATCAATTTGATGTGGGGATTTATCGGCTGCCTGCTCGGTACGGCGATCGGCGTGTTGCCCGGTATCGGTCCGGCACTGACGGTGGCGCTGTTGCTGCCGATCACGGCCAAGGTTGATCCCACCGGAGCGTTGATCATGTTCGCCGGTATTTACTACGGCGCACAGTTTGGCGGCTCGACCACCTCCATCCTGCTCAACACGCCGGGGGAGTCGTCCTCCATGGTCACAGCGCTGGAAGGTAACCTGATGGCCCGCAACGGTCGGGCCGGGCCGGCACTCGCCACCGCGGCCATCGGTTCATTTGTCGCCGGAACCATCGCCACCATCCTGCTGACGCTGTTTGCGCCCGTGGTGGCCACGCTGGCGCTGAAATTTGGTCCAGCGGAATATTTTGCGATCCTGGTGCTGTCGTTCACCACCGTGTCGGCGGTACTCGGCGCATCGATGCTGCGCGGTTTTGCCTCACTGGGGGTTGGCCTGACCATCGGGCTGATCGGCCTGGACTCGACCTCTGGCATCGCCCGCTACACGCTGGGCGTGCCGGAACTGGTGGACGGCATCGAAGTGGTGTTGGTGGCGGTCGGTTTGTTTGCGGTGGGGGAGGCGTTGTACAGCCTGCTCTACCAGAGAGAAGAAACCAGCGGCCGGCATCGCATGTCTTCGTTGTGGATGACCCGCGCCGACTGGAAACGCTCGGTTCCGGCCTGGCTGCGCGGCACGTTGATCGGTTTTCCGTTCGGCTCGATTCCGGCGGGTGGTGCCGAGATTCCGACGTTTCTGTCCTATTCGGCCGAGCGCAAGCTGAGTAAATACCCGAAAGAGTTTGCCGGCAGCAAAGGCGAGGGCGCGATTGAAGGGGTCGCCGGCCCAGAAGCGGCCAACAATGCCAGCGCGACCGGTTCGTTGGTGCCGCTGCTGACCCTGGGCATCCCGACCTCCGCCACAGCGGCGATCCTGTTGGCCGCGTTCCAGAACTACAACCTGCAACCGGGCCCGATGTTGTTCCAGACCTCGGGCGACCTGGTCTGGACCCTTGTCGCCTCGCTGTACATCGGCAACGTCATCCTGCTGGTGCTGAACCTGCCGCTGGTGGGGCTATGGGTCAAGTTGCTGCAAATCCCCCGGCCCTATTTGAACGCCGGCATCCTGGTGTTTGCCACCATCGGCGTGTACGGGATGCGCCACTCGTCATTTGATTTGCTGCTGATGCTTGGCATCGGTTGGGGCGGGGTGCTGATGCGCCGTTTCGACTTTCCCGTGGCGCCTGTGATCGTGGGCATGCTGCTGGGGCCGATGGCGGAGAAGCAGTTGCGCAACGCCTTGTCGATCAGTCAGGGCGACTGGACGACCTTCTTTACCCAACCCATCGCCGCGTCGTTCCTCGCATTGACGCTGCTGGTGCTGGTCGTTCCGCATGTGCTCCATGCCCGGGGCATCAAGCTACACGAGGACGATTGAGTCAACGCCCGTCCCTTGTAGCAGCTGCCGAAGGCTGCGTTCGGCGGCGCAGCCGTCGTAAAACCTGAATGCACGTCGTACCTGAAACACCGAGTCGTCGGGTCTGACGACGGCTGCGCCGCCGAACGCAGGCTTCGCCAGCTGCTACAAAAACGTGCCAATGCTTTAGGCAGTTTTCTTCAATACGCAGGGTTGGGTGCTCGTTACCGTGGGCGCTGATTTCCCTGAATTGAAGAAGGTGTGCGATGAGTCTGATTATCTCCATGGCAACGTTTGCCCTGGTCGCGTCGATAACGCCGGGGCCGGTGAACATTGTGGCGTTGAGTTCGGGCGCGCAGTACGGCTTTCGCGCCAGTCAACGGCATGTCGCCGGGGCAACGCTGGGGTTCGTTTTGTTGCTGGTGCTGATGGGGCTGGGGTTGCATGAGGTCTTGCGGTTGTGGCCGGCGCTGACGCGGGTGGTGCAACTGGCGGGCGTGGCGTTCTTGTTGTTCATGGCCTGGAAACTGGCGGCGGACGATGGCCGTCTCGACGCCAACGCGACGGGCCGGGCGCCGTCGATGTTATACGGCGCAGTCATGCAATGGCTCAACCCCAAGGCGTGGCTGGCGTGTGTGGCGGGGATGGGCGCCTTCGTCGCGGACGGTGAGGCACGGTTGGTGTGGCAGTTCGCGGCGGTGTATCTGGTGATCTGTTATGTGTCGGTGGGTTGCTGGGTGTATGCCGGGACATTTTTGCGCGGCTACTTGAGCAACCCGGCGGGCATGCGCCTGTTCAACCGGACCATGGCGGTGCTGTTGGCCGTGTGTGCGGTGTATCTGTTACTGCCCTGATCAGCCGCGATACTGTCCCGGTGTCGCGGCCAGGTGCTGTTTGAATGCCCGCTGAAAATGCGCCTGATCAGCAAACCCGGCTTCCAGCGCGACATCGGCGATCAACTTGCCGTTACGCAATTGATCCCGGGCGAACTGGATACGCCGGTTGACCAGGAACGCGTGAGGCGTCATGCCGTAATGCTGTTTGAAGGCGCGGATCAAGTAGGACGGTGACAACTGCGCCGCTTCGCAGATGTCTTCAAGCTTGAGCAGGTGCGTGCAGTTGTCGCGGATGTAGTCGGCGGCCCGTTCGAGCTTGAAATTGGGTTCGCGCAACGGGAGGTCGAGCGGTTCGAGTCGCTGTTGCACATCGGTAAAAAACTCCACCGCCGCACTGTGTTTTCGCAGCACATCCTGTTCGGGATCGACCAATATTTCGTAGAGCTTTTGCAGGCCGACAAACAGCTGTGGATCGCGGGTATGGGTGGTGGAAAACCGCCGGAACGCCGAGTCCTGGTTGAAGCCGAGCTGATGCTGCAAATCGGTCAGCCACGGCGTCTCGACATACAGCATCAGGTACGACCATGGCTGATCGTCGATTGGATTGCAGGCGTGCACGTCATGGGGATTCATCAGCACCACGGTACCGGCGCTGACCTGAAACGCCGATTGCTCATGGTGGTAAGTGCTGCACCCGGCGGTAATCGCACCGATGGAAAAATGCTCGTGGGCGTGTCGGGTGTAGCAGACTTCGCGGCCGTCGGCGATCGCGCGGGCCTCGATGAAAGGCAGGGCTTCATCACGCCAGAAGCGCGGGGCTTTGTCGGCGTTTTTGGCAGCAGCGTGCTTCATCTTCGGCGTCCTCGACAGGTCAGCCCTGGAGTGTATTAGCTCTCGCCGTCAAAGGCTCGTTGCAGCTCGGCAATGTCGAGTTTTTTCATCTGCATCATGGCCTGCATGGCGCGCTGGGACTTGGTCGTGTCCGGATTATTCAGCATCTCCATGAACGGAATCGGCACGATTTGCCAGGACAGGCCGAATTTGTCCTTGAGCCAGCCACACTGCTGGGCCTGTGAGTCGCCGCCGTTGGAGAGCTCACCCCAGTAGTAGTCGATTTCCTCCTGGGTCTGGCAATTGACCTGGAAGGACACCGCTTCATTGAACTTGAAATGCGGGCCGCCATTGAGGCCGGTAAAAGGTTGCCCGTCGAGCTCGAAGCTGACCGTCAGCACCCACCCTTCGGGCATGCCGTGAACCTCCTGGCCGGCCTTGCCGTAATGGGTGGTGCCGGTGATTTTTGAATGATCGAAGATCGAGCAGTAATACTTCGCCGCCTCTTCGGCCTGAGTGTCGAACCAGAGGCACGGAGTCAGTTTTTGCACGCGATGCATGGTGGCGCTCCTCTACGGGTTACTCATGCTGGACTATCAGCGTAGTCAGCCTGTCGCCACTTGGTTGGACCGTAGATCGACAACTGGCTGAAAAAATGAAGTCATATTGACTTGGATCATGGTCATATCGACTAATTTGTGCCGTGGTCGATATGACTCGTATTTCTTCAAGTCATTGATTTTAAATGGGTCACTACTTGGCGCGAGACTTGATACGTCCTACGTACAACTGATCTGATTCAGGAGTACGACAAAATGTTCGATTTTTTCAATAACCCGCTGAACGTTCTGCACCTGTCGAGCAAAGTGCTGGGTGCTGGCCTGACCATGCTGTTTGCCGGTATCTACGGCGCCTATCTGTACGCCGGTCCGATGTCGATTGTGCTGCTGGTGTCGATGCATGCCATGACCATCATCGGGCCTACGTTCCTCAAGATTGGCTACGTCATGCGCCTGCTGGCCCAATATCGGTTGAGCAAAGGCCTGACTCCTGCGGTGGTTTGAGGCCGGCTGGCAAGCCCGAAACTAGCGGTTGAGGACACGCTGGTCGGCGATCCACCGGGTGGCCAGATCGAAGAAGGCGCGCAGTTTTGGCTGTGTCTGCGTACGGCTCGGAAAGTACAGGTACAAGGCCGTGCTCAGAGGGATAAACGGTTGCAGCACGCGCTCCAACTGACCCATCGCCAATTCGTCGATGATCTCCAGATCGCAGGCATACGCCAATCCCTGGCCATTGCGGGCGGCAGAGATCAGCAGCCGGCGATCATTGACCGTCAACCCGCCCTCGACGCCTACCGTAAAATCTCGTTCGTTACGGCGAAACTCCCAGCGGTGAGCGCTGCCGGAGGTCGAGAAGCGAAATCCTATGCATTCATGTCCGGTCAGTTCTTCGGGGCTGAGTGGTTTTCCAGCCTTGGCGAAATAGTCCGGCGAGCCCACCACCGACCACTGCAAATCCGATGTCAGGCGCACGGCGATCATGTCTTTCTCTATGGACTCACCGAGTTAGATCCCCGCGTCGAAACCGCCGGTCATCAAGTCGACGGTGGCATCGTCCAGGGAGATATCGAGGCTGACTTGCGGATACGCCTGGCGAAACAGCGGAATCAGCGGCTCGATCAATAAAGCGCCGGACAACCGTGGCGCGGTGATGCGCAGCGTGCCCATCGGTTGATCGCGGAAACCGCCGAGCATCGCCAGCGCTTCATCGATCTCGTTGGCCGCCGGACGCAAGCGAGCAAACAGATTGGCACCGGCCTCGGTCAAGGCGACCCGGCGTGTGGTGCGCTGAAACAACAGCACACCGGTACGACGTTCCAACAGCTTGATCGCATGGCTGACTGCCGTCGCCAATACCGCCATTGAACACTTCGGGCGCATTGACGTGCTGGTCAACAACGCCGGTTACGGATTGCTCGGAGCGGTCGAGGAAGCCAGTGCCGATGAAGTCCGGCGCCTGTACGAAACCAATGTGTTCGGCCTGTTGAATGTCACCCGTGCCGTTCTGCCCCACATGCGCGCCGCTCGCAATGGACATGTGATCAATCTCTCGTCCGTGGGTGGCTACGCGTCGGGGCCGGGTTTCGGCGTGTATTGCTCGACCAAATTTGCCGTCGAAGGCTTGAGCGAGGCGTTGCATGCCGAGTTGGCGCCGCTGGGCATCAAAGTGACCGTGGTGGAGCCCGGCTACTTCCGTACTGAATTCCTCGAAGGTAATTCATTGGTCGAATCCCCGTCCTCGATTGGCGACTACGACGGCACGGCGGGTCAGGTGCGCCAAATCGCCAAGGCTGTGACCCTCAATCAGCCGGGTGATCCGGACAAACTCGCGCAGACCATGATCACCTTGGTGGAATCACAAAATGCGCCGCTGCGCCTGCCGCTGGGCAGTGACTGTGTGGCGGCGATTGAAGCCAAAAAAACCTTTGTTGCCGCAGAGCTGCAGGCATGGCGTGAAGTGTCGGTGTCCACTGACTTCTAAACCCCCCGTAGCAGCTGCCGAGCCCGCGAGGCTGCGTTCGGCGACGAAGTCGTCGTGAAGCCAGACACTGCGGTGTATCAGTTACACCGTGCTCGCAGTGATTACGACGACTGCGTCGCCGGACGCAGCCTCGCGGGCTCGACAGCTGCTACAGAGCCGGATACTTCGGTCTTACTGCGTGACCGGTGGTCGATGAACCGGTCTCGCCCGGCAATTTGCGCTTAGCTGAAGGGATAACCCAAAGGCGCGCGTAGACAGTCGACCGTCACAGCGACGCCCTTCAGGACACCGTGAGTCTGAGGAACTTCGCCATGTTGACCCTCAACATCAATGGTCAGGATCAGGAACTGGATGTCCCGGCGGACATGCCGCTCCTCTGGGTCCTGCGTGATGTCGCGCATCTGACCGGCACCAAATTCGGCTGTGGAATGGCCCAGTGCGGCGCTTGTACCGTGCACGTCGACGGTGCGCCGTTGCGTTCCTGCATCACACCCGCCACCGCTGTGGCCCATGGGCAGAAAATCCTCACCATCGAAGGCCTGTCCACCGACGGTTCGCACCCGGTGCAGCAAGCGTGGGCCGAGCTTGATGTGGTCCAGTGCGGGTACTGCCAGTCCGGGCAGATCATGTCCGCCGCTGCATTGCTGGCGAAGATCCCCAAACCCACTGACAGCGACATCGATCAGGCGCTCTCCGGCAACATCTGCCGTTGCGGCACGTACCCAAGGATCCGCGCGGCAGTCAAACGCGCCGCCGAGATAGGTTGATGCCAGGCTAGGGGAGTCCGAACAATGAACAGCATCCTGGAGAGTTCACGTCGCGGTTTTCTCAAGGGCAGTGCCCTGTTGGGCGGTGGTCTGGTGGTGGCGTTTGTCATCCCCGGTGCCCATCGTTTTGCCTTGGGTGCGGAGAATCAAGGCGATGTATTTGCGCCCAATGCCTTTTTGCGGATCGGCAACGACAACAGCGTCACGGTGCTGCTGGGTCACTCGGAAATGGGCCAGGGTATCTGGACCGGCCTGACCATGTTGATCGCCGAAGAACTGGACGCTGATTGGTCGAAAATCCGCGTCGAACACTCACCGGCCTCTGCGGCCGAGTACGGGATGCCCGCTTTCGGTGGCATGCAAATCACCGGCGGTTCGACCTCGACGTGGATGGAGTTCGACCGCTATCGGCAGGCCGGCGCAGCCGCCCGCCTGATGCTGGTTGAAGCGGCGGCCAAGCGCTTCGACGTCGCGCCTTCGCAAATCCGTACCGAGTCCGGTGTGGTCTTTGCCGGCGATCAGCAAGCAACCTACGGCGAACTGGCCGATGACGCCGGCAAGTTGCCAGTGCCGGACCCTGCCTCGATCAAGTTCAAGGAAGCCAAGGACTGGAAGGTCATCGGCAAACCCACCAAGCGCCTGGACACGCCAGAAAAAATCACCGGCCGCGCCAAGTTCGGCATGGACGTGCAGTTCGACGGCTTGATGACGGCCATGGTTGCGCGTTCGCCGTACTTCGGCGGGAGCGTCAAATCCTTTGAAGGCGCCGAAGCGCTGGCGGTGCCCGGCGTGCATAAAGTGGTGCAAGTGCCCACGGGCGTCGCGGTGATTGCCGATCACTACTGGGCTGCAAAGCTGGGGCGCGACGCACTGAAGATCGACTGGAACCCGGGGCCGAACACGGGGCTCGACAGCCAGAAGCTGCTGGAAAGCTTCCGCAAACTGGCGGCCACGCCCGGTATTTCCGCCAGCAAGGCCGGCGATGCCAGCGCGGCGTTGAGCAAAGCGGTCAAGTCTGTCGACGCCGAATACAGCGTGCCGTACCTGGCCCATGCGCCGATGGAACCGCTCAATTGCACGGTGAAAATAACCAAGGACAAATGCGAGATCTGGACCGGCACGCAGTTTCAGACGCTGGACCAAATGATCGCCGGCAAAATTACCGGGCTCAAACCCGAACAAGTTGAGATTCATACCGAGTTCCTCGGTGGCGGCTTCGGGCGTCGGGCCAATCCGACCTCGGATTTTGTCGCCGAAGCGGTGCAGGTCGCGAAAGCCGCAGGCGCACCGGTGAAAACCGTGTGGGCGCGCGAGGATGACATTCGCGGCGGTTACTACCGTTCGATGTTCCTGCATCAGGCAAAAATCGGTCTGGATGCCGACGGCATGCCGATCGCCTGGAAACACGCGATGGTCGGGCAATCGATCATGGCCGACACCCTGCTTGAAGCCACCATGGTCAAGGACGGCATCGACAAAACCTCGGTCGAAGGTGTCGCCGACAGCCCGTATATCGAAGACCTGGCCAATCACCAGGTGGATTTGCACTCGCCGAAAACCGGAATCAGCGTCTTGTGGTTACGGTCGGTGGGGCACACCCACACGGGGTTCGTCATGGAGTCATTGATCGATGAACTGGCCGACGCAGCGGGCAAGGACCCGGTGGAATACCGACGGACCTTGCTGAAAAACCACCCGCGGCACTTGGGGGTGCTGAACCTGGCGGTCGAGAAAGCCAACTGGAAGGCACCATTGCCGGACGGCCACGCCCTGGGCGTGGCGGTGCATGAATCTTTCGGCAGTTACGTTGCGCACGTCGCCGAGGTGTCTCAGGACAACCTGGCCATCCGGGTCCACCGCGTGGTGTGCGCGGTGGACTGCGGGATTGCCGTCAACCCGATGAGCATCGCGGCGCAAATGGAATCCTGCGTCACCTTCGGCCTGAGCTTCGCCTTGCACAGCAAACTCACGCTCAAGAACGGGCAAGTGGTGCAGTCCAATTTCCACGACTATCAGGTGCTGCGGCTCAACGAAATGCCGGTGGTCGAAGTGCATATCGTGCCGAGCACCGAACGCTCTGGCGGCATCGGCGAGACCGGTGTGCCGCCCGTTGCACCGGCGGTGGCCAACGCGGTGTTTGCCCTGACCGGGCAGCGTCTGCGGGAATTGCCGTTGCAGTTGTCGGGGGTGTGAGATGAAACGACATCATTGGTTGCTTGGGACGGCGATCCTTATCTGTCTCGTAGCCTACGCCTCGCACGTGTTCGCCGATGACCGCGAGGCCTTGCAGGCGTTTGAAACCGTGCAAAAAGTCTTCCAGAGCCCCCGCTGCCAGAATTGTCATATCCCTGGGGATTCCCCATTGCAGTTCGACGCGGGTACGCCTCACGCGATGAATGTGGTGCGCGGGATGGATGGTAAAGGCGCCGCCGGGTTGCCCTGTGCGACCTGTCATGCCGAAACCAATGCGCCCGCCAGTTACGGGCCGCATACGCCACCGGGGGCGCCGCACTGGAGCCTGCCGCCCGCCGCGCACAAAATGGCCTGGATCGGGCTGCCGGCCGACAGGCTCTGCGCATTGATCAAGGATCGCGCGAGCAATGGCGACCGTGATTTTACGGCACTGATTAAACATGTCAGCGAAGACAAACTGGTGCTTTGGGGCTGGAATCCGGGAATGGGGAGGCCGCCGGTGCCGGTGCCTCACGATATTTTCGTCACACAGTTCAAACTGTGGGCGGAGGCTGGAGGGCCGTGTCCGCTGGTGGGCAGTTGACCGGCGGTCCGTAACGGGGAGTCAATGCCGGTATGGCCGACTCTAAAGACCATACCCGCCAACGGAGTGAGTCATGCTAATTCCAGGCAAACCGGTCAAGCCAGGTGCTGGCGCCGTTCCCGTACGCTCGCCGCAGCAAGAACGCGAATGGCTGCGTGACCTGGCCCGCAAGGCCGAGCAAGAGCTGACGGGCGTGCAGATGGCGAGCATGGACGAGCTGACCTTGCTCCCCAATCGCCACGGGTTTACCGCGCTGGCCCAACAAGGGCTGGACGCTTGCCAACAACTGGAGAAACCGGCCACGTTGTTGCTGTTCAACCTTGATGACTTCAAACGCACCCACTACCTGTATGGCCGGGCCGCGAGCGATAAAGCGCTGAAAATCTTCGCTGATGTGCTGCGCATTGCCTTCCGCGAAAGCGATGTGATCGGTCGCCTCGGCAGCGATAAGTTTGCTGCGTTGCTCACCGGTTCAGGCGCGGTCGACAGGGAAGCGATCGAGGCCCGTCTTGAAGAAATCCTTGCCGAGCGCAATGCCGCGGCCCATCGCGCCAACGACATGCGTTTCAGTATCGGCCAGATCGAATACGACGCCCTGCGTCACGGCTCAATCGAAGGGCTGCTGGCCGAGGCGGACGTATTCACTTGGCAAACAACTGACTCAGGTCCTTGAATGCCTTGAATTCCAGCGCATTGCCGCAAGGGTCGAACAAAAACATCGTCGCTTGCTCGCCCACCAGCCCCTGAAAGCGAATGCCGGGTTCGATCACGAACTGCGTGTCCAACGCCGTCAAACGCTGCGCCAGCGCCTCCCATTCACCCATGCTCAACACCACGCCGAAATGCGGAACCGGCACGTTATGGCCGTCCACGGCGTTGGTGTGCGCCGCTTCCTGAGAGGCGTTTTTCGGCGCAAGGTGAATCACCAATTGATGGCCGAAAAAGTTGAAATCGACCCAATGATCGCTGGAGCGACCTTCTTCCAGACCAAACACTTCGCCGTAGAAAGAGCGCGCAGCGCTCAGGTCATACACTGGAATCGCCAAGTGAAAAGGGGACAGTTGCATCGCACAGGCCTCAGATAGTCAGGAGTTGAGGCAGAGTTTAGCGCTGTGCTTTTTCATTGAAAGACGATAGTTTTTGCGTCGAGCTCAAATTATTTCGATCAATCGAGACTGCCATGCTGCGGGAATTGAGAACCTTTATTGCCGTCACGCGTTACGGCACTTTTGCGGCGGCCGGCATGCACATTGGCCTCACCCAATCAGCGGTCAGCGCGCAAATGCGCAATCTTGAGCAGGCGTTGGGTATCCGTTTGTTCGACCGTACCGGTCGTCAGGCGATTCTCAATGCCGCCGGGCAACGGGCATTGCCGATGGCTAAGGAGATGCTGGACACGTTCAACCGCATGGCGGTCAGTGACGATGTGAGCGAGTTTCGCGGTGAGTTGAAAATCGGTGCGGTGGCCACCGCCCAGACTGGATTGTTGCCCCAGGCACTGTTGCGATTGCGCCAGCAAGCGCCGCTTTTGGAGCCGAAACTGGTGCCGGGTGTGTCGTTGAATCTGTTGAGTCAGGTGGACACCGGTGAAGTGGATTTGGCCATTCTGATCAAGCCGCCGTTTGAGCTGCCCAAGGAACTGTCGGCACAGGTCATTCGCCGGGAGCCGTTTGTGTTGATCGTGCCGACGGCGCTGGAGGGCGATGACCCGTTGCAGATCCTCGCGAGCCATCCCCATGTGCGCTATGACCGTAACTCGTTCGGCGGTCGCCTGGTGACGCGGTTTTTGCGCGAACAGCAGATTGACGTGCAAGTGGCGCTGGAACTGGATGAGCTGGAAGCGATCGTGAAAGTGGTCGAGTGCGGGCTGGGCGTATCGCTGCTGCCGGAGGCGGGGCTGTGGCTTGAGTATGGGGCGAAGGTCCGGATCATCCGGTTGGGCGAACTGACGTTCTATCGGGAGATGGTGTTGTTGCAGCGTTACAGCCAGCGGATGCAGCCGATTCAGCAGTTGTTTGCCGATTGCCTCACTAACGACTAAACACATAACCCCTGTGGGAGCGGGCTTGCCCGCGATAGCAGTGTGTCAGTTGGCATCCATTTTGATCGTGAGTCCGCCTTCGCGGGCAAGCCCGCTCCCACAGGGGATTCATCAACCCTGAAATCCCAGGCATAAAAAACCCGCCGGGGCAGGCGGGTTTTTCAATGGCTAAACAAAGTGCAGTTGTTTGCGCATGGCTGCATCAGGTTACAACTATATCCCCTGTGAGAAACTGATTTACTAAATCGAAAATTAAAATTTAAAGCCTGTCTACTGTTATTTATGACAGTAGACGGCGTTGCTGCTCAGTGCTCAGATGTGACCTGTACCAATACTTCCCATATTGCCTAGGTTGGTAGTCTTTCTGACTGAAGTTCCAGCTAACTTTCCAGAGGATTGAAAGATGGCTCAATCAGAAAAACACACACCTAAAAAAGCAGGGGATCTGGATCCAGACTTCGCCAATAACGGCAGGATTATAGTTTCCGACTTAGGACACGCAAAAGTAGCCATAGAAGATGAAGGTGGCATTGTCTATGTTGTAAACGTATCAAAGGAATGTCGTTTGCGTCGCGCCTTTGCGGATGGTTCACCTGATCTGAGCTTCGGGGTCAACGGTGCTGTGACCTGGCAGTTTGAACGTGGCGAGACGTCATTGGCGTTTCAGCTGTTACGGCAGCAAGATGGAAAATTGTTGGTGATGGGTATCTCACAAAAGACAATTTTTATGTGGCGTACCGCTATCACGCGATTTCACCCCAATGGCAGTCCTGATTTGATCTTCGGTACGAGATTTCTTCCATTTCCCGAAGACCCAGAGCACGTTCGCATGGGTCTTTTCGAACCCACTGCGCGCCTGCAGGTCGACGGCAGGATCTTGCTGGTATCCAATTATCAGGTAGTTGACGAACACGGGGATTCCATCTATCAAGCGGGACGACTGCATCGCCTCAATGACGACGGTTCGCCAGATCTGACATTCGGTGTTCGGGGTTATATTGACGTAAGAGTTAATGGCCAAGACACGGAAGTAAGAAGCATAGCCGTTCTGCAGGACCAGAAAATAATCGTCGGCACAACCCTTAACCGAGTCTTGGGCCATGAGGCGAACTCAAGAGCATCGTTGGCATGTTACATGCCTAATGGCAGACTTGATCAGGGTTTTGGCAAGAGTGGTTATTGGGAGGAGTCCATCTTTAGCCAAGCTTATAAAATGATTGTGCATGAAAACAGAATCATCGTGTTAGGAACACATCTTCGCCCATCCGAGAAAAGTCTTGTCTTGGTAACCAGGTTGACAGCCGAAGGTTTGCTGGATCCGACATTTAACAATGCGACTACCCTGTTGATCGATCTTGATCAAGTAGCGAATTACCCAGAGGTTCTCTCGGTTCAGTCAGATGGGAAAATTATCCTGGCTGTTACGACATATGAGGGGCAATGGTGGCCTCATCTTATACGTGTAAAAAATGAAGGAGTCCTTGATGAAGAGTTTGGCGATCAGGGCATCGTCAAATATGGTGAAGGTTCGGTAGGAGACGGCTTTATACAAAGTAACACTCAAAGAATTATCATGGTTCATATGGCGGACGCCTATAGTTCCTTTATTCTTGGGATTCAAAGTTGACAGTTATTTAACTCATGTGTCTAGCCGCATGGGGTATTACTCTGGGAGAAGGGTTGACGTTGGGTATCGCGCATAAAAAAGTGCCCGTATCTAGCGATACGGGCGCTTTCTTTAACCAGCCAACAAATCACCAGACTTTCACACAGCCTGATTGTTGGCGAGCCTTTGAGTGGCTAGCCGAAGATTACTCTTCGAGGCTACCCATTGCAGTGGTGTTGAAGCCACCGTCAACGTACATGATTTCGCCGCTGATGCCGGACGCCAGGTCCGAGCACAGGAAGGCGCCGGCGTTGCCGACTTCGTCGATGGTGACGTTGCGACGCAGCGGGGTTTGCGCTTCGTTGGCGGCCAGCATCTTGCGGAAGTTCTTGATGCCGGAAGCGGCGAGGGTGCGGATCGGGCCAGCCGATACGCAGTTGACGCGGGTGCCGTCCGGGCCCAGGGAGCCGGCCAGGTAACGCACGCCTGCTTCCAGCGAAGCCTTGGCCATGCCCATTACGTTGTAGTTCGGCATGGTGCGCTCGGCACCCAGGTACGACAGGGTCAGCAGGCTGCCATTGCGGCCCTTCATCATTTCGCGACCGGCCTTGGCCAGGGCCACGAAGCTGTAGGCACTGATATCGTGAGCGATGCGGAAACCTTCGCGGGTGGTGGCTTCGGTGAAGTCGCCGTCCAGTTGGTCGCCCGGGGCGAAGCCGACGGAGTGCACGATGCAGTCCAGGCCGTCCCACTTCTTGCTCAGTGCTTCGAAGACCTTGGCGATTTCTTCATCGCTGGCCACGTCGCACGGGAAGCACAGTTCAGGGCTCGAGCCCCAGCCTTGTGCGAATTCTTCGACACGACCTTTCAGCTTGTCGTTCTGATAAGTGAAGGCAAGCTCAGCGCCCTCGCGATGCATGGCGGCAGCGATGCCGGATGCGATGGACAGCTTGCTGGCGACACCGACGATCAGTACGCGCTTACCGGCGAGAAAACCCATGTGTTGCTCCTCTTTCAGGTTATTGCGCAGTGGCTGGTGCCAAAAAAGCGGCTTCCAGCAACTGCTGTGTATACGGATGTTGGGGGGCGGCAAAGATACTTTGCGCGTCTCCCTGTTCGACCACTTGGCCATGCTTGACCACCATCAACTGGTGGCTCAGCGCTTTAACGACAGCCAGGTCATGGCTGATAAACAAATACGTCAGGTTGTACTTGGTTTGCAGTGAACGCAGCAGCTCCACCACTTGGCGTTGTACGGTGCGGTCGAGGGCCGAGGTCGGCTCGTCCAGCAAAATCAACGCCGGTTTTAACACTAATGCCCGGGCAATGGCGATTCTCTGCCGTTGCCCGCCGGAAAATTCGTGGGGGTAGCGGTGCCGGGTTTCCGGGTCCAGACCTACCTCCTTGAGCGCTTCAATAATCGCTTGTTCCTGTTGCGCCTCGGTGCCCATCTTGTGGATCCGCAGGCCTTCGCCGACGATCTGGCTCACGCACATCCGTGGGCTCAGGCTACCAAACGGGTCCTGGAACACCACCTGCATCTCCCGCCGCAGCGGCCTGACCTGTTGCTGCGTCAGGCAGTCTAGCTGCTGGCCTTCAAAACGGATGGCGCCTTTGCTGCCGATCAGCCGCAAAATCGCCAGACCGAGCGTCGACTTGCCCGAACCGCTTTCACCGACAATCCCCAGGGTCTGCCCCTGCGGCAAGCTGAAATTGATCCCGTCCACTGCCTTGATGTGGTCGACGGTCTTTTTCAGCAAACCTTTCTTGATCGGGAACCAGACTTTCAGGTCCTCGACTTGCAGCAATGGCGGCCCGACTATATTGGTCGCCGGCGTGCCGCTGGGCTCCGCTGCCAGCAGTAACCGAGTGTACGGATGCTGCGGCGCGCGGAACAACTCTTCGCACGATGCCTGTTCGACGATGCAACCGCGCTGCATGACACATACGCGATGCGCAATTCTTCGCACAAGGTTCAAATCATGGCTGATCAGCAGCAGCGCCATGCCCAATCGGGCCTGTAATTCCTTGAGCAATTCGAGGATTTTCAGCTGAACGGTCACGTCCAGTGCGGTGGTCGGCTCGTCGGCGATCAGCAGTTCCGGCTCGTTGGCCAGGGCCATGGCGATCATGACCCGCTGGCGCTGGCCGCCGGACAATTCGTGGGGCAGGGCCTTGAGGCGTTTATGCGGTTCGGGGATGCCGACCATCTCCAGCAGTTCCAGAGTGCGTTTGGTCGCCACTTTGCCAGTCAGGCCTTTGTGAATGCCCAGCACTTCATTGATCTGCTTTTCGATGGAGTGCAACGGGTTGAGCGAGGTCATCGGCTCCTGGAAAATCATCGCGATCCGGTTGCCACGGATATGGCGGATGGACTTTTCGCCCATGTTCAGCAGGTTTTTGCCAGCGTACTCGATGGTCCCGGATGGATGCCGGGCGAGCGGGTAGGGCAGCAGTCTCAGGATCGAGTGGGCGGTGACCGATTTACCGGAACCGCTTTCACCGACCAGCGCCAGGGTTTCGCCACGCTTGATATCAAAGCTAACGCCTTCGACCACGCGCTGTACCCGTTCGCCGATACCGAACTCGACGGCCAGGTCGCGCACTTCGATCAGATTGTCCTGATTCATTTCACTTCCTCGGGTCGAAGGCATCGCGAGCGGACTCGCCGATAAACACCAGCAAACTCAACATCAGCGCCAGCACCGCGAACGCGCTGATGCCCAGCCACGGCGCTTGCAGGTTGGATTTGCCCTGGGCCACCAGTTCGCCCAGTGACGGGCTGCCTGCCGGCAGGCCGAAACCGAGGAAATCGAGCGCCGTCAGGGTGCCGATGGCGCCGGTCAGGATGAACGGCATGAACGTCATGGTCGAGACCATGGCGTTGGGCAGGATATGGCGGAACATGATCGCACCGTTCTGCATGCCCAACGCCCGCGCCGCGCGCACGTATTCAAGGTTGCGGCCACGCAGGAACTCGGCGCGCACCACGTCCACCAGGCTCATCCATGAAAACAGCAGCATGATCCCCAGCAGCCACCAGAAATTCGGCTGTACGAAGCTGGCGAGGATGATCAGCAGGTACAGCACCGGCAGCCCGGACCAGATCTCCAGGAAACGCTGCCCGGCCAGATCCACCCAGCCGCCGTAAAAGCCCTGCAAGGCCCCGGCGATCACGCCAATGATCGAGCTGAAAATGGTCAGGGTGAGGGCGAACAACACCGAAATCCGGAAGCCGTAAATCACCCGCGCCAGCACGTCCCGACCCTGGTCGTCCGTGCCAAACAGGTTATCCGCCGACGGCGGTGCCGGGGCCGGGACCTTCAGGTCGTAGTTGATGCTTTGATAGCTGAACGGAATCGGTGCCCACAGCACCCAGGCGTCCTTGGCCTTGAGCAGTTCGCGGATGTACGGGCTCTTGTAGTTGGCTTCGAGCGGGAATTCGCCGCCGAACGTGGTTTCCGGGTAGCGCTTGAGCGCCGGGAAGTACCAACTGTTGTCGTAATGCACCGCCAGCGGTTTGTCATTGGCAATCAGTTCGGCGCCAAGGCTCAGGCCAAACAGCAGCAGAAACAGCCACAGCGACCACCAGCCGCGCTTGTTGGCCTTGAACAGTTCGAAGCGTCGTCGATTGAGCGGGGACAGGTTCATCTCAATGCTCCCGGCTTTCGAAGTCGATGCGCGGATCGACAAAGGTGTAGGTGAGGTCGCCGATGAGTTTCACCACCAGGCCCAGCAAGGTGAAGATAAACAGCGTGCCGAACACCACCGGGTAATCGCGGTTGATCGCGGCTTCAAAGCTCATCAAACCGAGGCCGTCGAGGGAGAAAATCACTTCCACCAGCAACGAGCCGGTAAAGAAGATGCCGATGAAGGCCGACGGGAACCCCGCGATCACCAGCAACATCGCATTGCGGAACACATGGCCGTAGAGCACGCGATGACGGGTCAGGCCTTTGGCTTTGGCGGTGACCACGTACTGCTTGTTGATTTCATCGAGAAAGCTGTTTTTGGTCAGCAGGGTCATGGTCGCGAAGTTGCCGATCACCAGCGCCGTGACGGGGAGCGCCAGGTGCCAGAAGTAATCGAGGACCTTGCCGCCCATGCTCAGCTCATCGAAATTGTTCGACGTCAGGCCGCGCAACGGGAACCAGTCAAAATAGCTGCCGCCGGCGAACACCACGATCAGCAGGATCGCAAACAGGAAGGCCGGGATTGCGTAGCCGACGATGATCGCCGAACTGGTCCAGACGTCGAAGTGGCTGCCATGCCGGGTGGCCTTGGCGATCCCCAGCGGGATCGACACCAGGTACATGATCAGCGTGCTCCATAACCCGAGCGAGATCGACACCGGCATCTTTTCCTTGATCAGGTCGATGACCTTGGCGTCGCGAAAGAAGCTGTCGCCGAAATCCAGTGAGGCGTAGTTCTTGACCATGATCCACAAGCGTTCCGGCGCCGACTTGTCGAAGCCGTACATGTGCTCGATTTCCTTGACCAGCGCCGGGTCCAGGCCTTGGGCGCCGCGATAGGCGGAACCGGCCACCGACACTTCGGCACCGCCACCAGCGATGCGGCTGGTGGCGCCTTCGAAGCCTTCGAGCTTGGCGATCATCTGCTCTACCGGGCCGCCGGGCGCGGCCTGGATGATCACGAAGTTGATCAGCAAAATGCCGAACAAGGTCGGAATGATCAGCAGCAGTCGCCGAAAAATATACGCCAGCATCTGATTACTCCGTGCCCACAGGGTCGGCTTGCAGTTTGATTTCGACTTCTATTGCCGGTTTCGCATCCGGCTTGATCCACCAGGTGTTGATGCCGATGTCGTACTTGGGTGAAATTTTTGGATGACCGATGTGGTTCCAGTACGCCGCGCGCCACGTCTTGATATGCCAGTTGGGGATCACGTAATAACCCCATTGCAGGACGCGGTCCAGTGCGCGGGCATGGGCCACCAGGCTTTTGCGCGAATCGGCGTTGATCAGTTGCTCGACCAACTGGTCCACCACCGGGTCTTTGAGGCCCATCGAATTGCGACTGCCGGGTTTGTCGGCGGCGGCCGACATCCAGAATTCACGCTGTTCATTACCCGGAGAACCGGACTGCGGGAAGCTGCCGACGATCATGTCGAAGTCGCGTGAGCGCACGCGGTTGATGTATTGCGAGACGTCGACCCGGCGGATGACCAGGTCGATCCCCAGATCGCTCAAATTGCGCTTGAACGGCAGCAGTACACGCTCGAACTCGGTCTGGGCCAGCAGGAATTCGATTTTCACCGGTTTGCCCGTGGCATCGACCATTTTGTCATCGACGATCCGCCAACCGGCCTCTTGCAGCAGTTGATAGGCTTCGCGCTGGTGATCGCGAATCATGCCGCTGCCATCCGTCTTCGGGTTCTCAAAGGCTTCGTTGAACACTTGTGCGGGGATCTGGCTGCGAAACGGATCGAGGATCGCCAGTTGGTCGGCATCCGGCAGGCCGGTGGCGGCCATTTCCGAGTTTTCGAAATAGCTGCGGGTGCGCGCATAGGCGCTGTTGAACAACTGCTTGTTGGTCCATTCAAAGTCCAGCAGCAGCGCCAGGGCCTTGCGCACCCGTACATCCTGGAACAGTGGGCGGCGCAGGTTGAACACAAAACCCTGCATGCCGGTGGGGTTGCCGTTGGGGATTTGTTCTTTGATCAGTCGGCCCTCGGTGACGGCCGGGACGTTGTAGGCGTTGGCCCAGTTCTTCGCGGTCATTTCCAGCCAGTAATCGAACTGCCCGGCCTTGAGCGCTTCGAGCGCGACGGTGTTGTCGCGGTAGTACTCGGTGAGCATCACGTCGAAGTTGTAGAACCCGCGATTGACCGGCAAGTCCTTGCCCCAGTAATCCTTGACCCGCTCATAGCGAATGGAGCGCCCGGCCTTCACTTCGCTGACTTTGTACGGGCCGCTGCCCAATGGCATTTCGAGGTTGCCCTTGTTGAAATCGCGGTCCGCCCACCAATGTTTCGGGAGCACCGGCAACTGGCCGAGAATCAAGGGCAGCTCGCGGTTGTTGGAGTGTTTGAACTTGAACAGCACGGTCAGCGGGTCTTCGGCGACCGCTTCCGCAACGTCGTTGTAGTAACCGCGATAGAGCGGCGCGCCGTCCTTGGTCAGCATCTGGAAGCTGAACACCACGTCTTCGGCGCGGATCGGGTGGCCGTCGTGGAAGCGCGCTTCGGGGCGCAGGTAGAAACGCACCCAGCTGTTATCCGGGGCTTTCTCGATCTTGCCGGCCACCAGTCCATATTCGGTGAATGGCTCGTCCAGCCCTTGTTTGGCGAGGGTGTCATAGATGATGCCGATGTCGTCGGCCGGAACGCCCTTGCTGATAAACGGGTTGAGACTGTCGAAGCCACCGAAACCGGCCTGACGGAAGATCCCGCCCTTGGGCGCATCCGGGTTCACGTAGTCGAAATATTTAAAGTCGGCCGGGTACTTCGGCGGCTCGTTGTAGAGGGTCACGGCATGTTGCGGGGCGGCGCAGGCCAGCCCGGCGAACAGCAGACCGCTGGCCTGCAACAGCAGGGCGCGTACGGGTTTCATTGATCTTTCTCCGAAGATTTCAGCCACCACGCGCTCAGGCCCAGGGTGTAGGGCGGCGTGGTCACGAAGGCCAGGCGATTACGGTAGGCCAGGCGGTGATAATTGAGGTACCAGTTGGGAATACTGTAGTGCTGCCACAGCAATACGCGGTCCAGCGCTTTGCCCACGGCCACTTGTTCGTCGCGGCTTTGAGCGGCGAGCAATTGTTCAAGCAAATGATCGACCACCGGGTTGGCGATACCGGCATAGTTTTTACTGCCCTTGATTCCGACCTGGCTGGAGTGGAAATACTGCCACTGCTCCAGACCCGGGCTGAGGGTCTGGTTGAGCGTCATCAGAATCATGTCGAAATCGAACTGATCGAGGCGCTGTTTGTACTGGGCGCGGTCGACGGTGCGAAGTCGCGCGTCGATACCCATGCTGGCGAGGTTCTCGACGTAGGGCTGGAGGATGCGCTCCAGGTTCGGGTTGACCAGCAGGATCTCGAATCGCAGCGGTTGGCCAGCGGCGTTCTGTATGCGCTGGCCATTGAGTTTCCAGCCGGCCTCAGCAAGCAGCCCAAGGGCTTTGCGCAGGGTTTCCCGGGGAATGCCGCGGCCGTCGGTCTGCGGCAGGCTGAACGGCTCGGTGAAGAGTTTGGCGGGCAACTGCTCGCGATACGGCTTGAGCATCAGCCATTCGTGACCAACGGGCAGCCCGGTCGCAGAAAACTCGCTGTTGGGGTAATAACTCAAGGCGCGCTTGTAGGCCCCGCTGAACAGCGTTCGGTTGGTCCACTCGAAGTCAAACATCAGGCCCAGCGCTTCCCGGACCTTGACTTCGGCCAAGGTCGGCCGTCGGGTATTCATGAACAGGCCTTGGCTCTGGGTCGGGATCTGATGCGGGATCTGCACCTTGATCACCTCGCCGCGACGCACCGCCGGGAAGTTGTAACCGTTGTCCCAGTTCTTCGCCTGATGCTCGATGTAAACGTCGAACTCGCCGGCCTTGAAGGCTTCGAAGGCGACATCGCTGTCACGGTAGAACTCGACTTCCATACGATCGAAGTTGTACTTGCCGCGATTGACCGCCAGGTCTTTGCCCCAGTAATCCTTGACCCGCTCAAACACGATCTGCCGCCCGGGGGTTACCGAGGTGATGCGATACGGCCCGCTGCCCAGTGGTGGTTCGAAGGTGGTGGCCTTGAAGTCGCGACCTTTCCAGTAGTGCCGGGACATCACCGGCAATTCGCCCAGCCTCAGGATCAACAACGGATTGCCGGCGCGCTTGAAGACGAAACGAACGCGGTGCGGGTTGAGGATGTCGACGCGCAACACTTCCTGAAGGCTGGTGCGGTACAGCGGATGACCTTCCTTGAGCAGCATGCGGTAGGAGAACGCGACGTCGTACGCGGTGATTGGCGAACCATCGTGGAACCGCGCTTCGGGGCGCAGGTTGAACACCACCCAACTGCGGTCCTCGGTGTATTCCAACGACTGGGCGATCAGGCCATAACTGGAAGTCGGCTCGTCGCCGGACGGTGCGTACTGGCCGGTGCCGACCATTAGCGGTTCATTCAGCTCATTGATCCCGTATTGCAGGAAATTCGGCGTGGTCACCGGGCTCGTGCCCTTGAAGGTGTAAGGATTGAGCGTATCGAAGGTGCCAAACGCCATCACCCGCAATGTACCGCCCTTGGGCGCTTGCGGGTTGACCCAGTCGAAGTGGGTAAATCGGGCCGGGTACTTGAGCGTGCCGAACTGCGCATAACCGTGGCTTTCGCTGATCGTCGCGCTTGCGGTGGAGCTCAAGGCCAGGCTGATCAGGAGCAGGAGGAGGGGACGCTTCAAGTCAGAGATCCGATCCAGGCGGCTTGGGCTTTGTGGGCCGTACAGTAACAGCTTGTATCGACAGGAAAAAGACAGAGGGTAATGCCGGGTTAATTGGACTTACGGGTCCCTTGTAGCAGCTGGCGAAGCCTGCGTCCGACTGCGCAGCAGTCGTAATCCGGCAATCACAGTCTTCCAGTCATACCGCGCCGTTTGAATTTACGACTGCTGCGCCCGAACGCGGACCGGCCGACGCAGGCTGCTACAAGAGATTGGTTCGTTTTTCGGGCAAAAAAAAGCCCCTGATTTCAGGGGCTGTTTTTTAGCGTGGTGAAGACACCGTCAGCATCTGTCCAGGCTTCAACGCCTGGCCGACGCGCGGGTTCCAGCGCTTGAGATGCTGCATCTCGACATTGAAACGTTTGGCAACGATGTACAACGAGTCGCCTTGCTGAACCTTGTATTGGGTCTGCGGTTTCTTCTTGTCGGCTTTGCTGTTCGCGGCGATGACCGTGTTGACGCGGCCGCTATTGCGCTTGGTGGTGTCCTGCATCACCAGCGTCTGGCCTGTCTTGAGATTTTTACCGGAGAGTTTGTTCCAGCGCTGCAGGTCTTTGACGTCAACGTTGTTGGCCTTGGCAATGGAGCCCAGGCTATCGCCGCGTTTGACCCGGTAGGCGCGCTTGATGCTGGCGACTTGAGTCTCGTCGGCGCCTTCGAAGACCGGTTTGAACGACTTCTTGCTGATCAACTCTTCCGGACGCATGGTCGACAGGCTGGTAGTCAGCAACTGCGCTTTGGACGTTGGCACCAGCAGATGCTGGGGGCCGTCGATCGTGGTGCGCTGCTTGAAGGCCGGGTTGAGCTGGAACAGTTCGTCTTCGTCGATGTTGGCCACCGCGGCAACCTTGGACAGGTCCATGCGCTGGTTGATTTCGACGACCTGGAAGTACGGTTCGTTGGCGATCGGGTTGAGGTTCACGCCGTAGGCTTCGGGAGCCAGCACCACTTGCGACAAGGCCAGCAGTTTTGGCACGTAGGCCTGGGTTTCCGACGGCAACGGCAGGTTCCAGTAATCGGTCGGAAGGCCGAGCCTTTCATTGCGCTCGATCGCCCGGCTGACCGTGCCTTCACCGGCATTGTAAGCGGCGAGGGCGAGCATCCAGTCACCGTTGAACATGTCGTGCAGGCGGGTCAGGTAGTCCAGCGCCGCTGTGGTCGAGGCGGTGATGTCGCGACGGCCGTCGTAGAAACGGGTCTGGCGCAGGTTGTAGTAGCGCCCGGTAGACGGGATGAATTGCCAGAGACCCACTGCGTCGGACCGGGAGTAGGCCATCGGGTTGTAGGCGCTTTCAATCACCGGCAACAGCGCCAGTTCAAGCGGCATGTTGCGTTCTTCAAGGCGTTCGATGATGTAGTGAATGTAGAGACTGCCGCGTTCGCCGGCGTTTTCGAGGAAGGAAGGGTTGCTGGCGAACCACAGGCGCTGTTGCTCGATGCGCGGGTTGACGCCCAGACCATCCTGCAACTGGAAGCCCTGGCGCATGCGCTCCCAGACATCCTGAGGGACTTGCGGCGAGGGCTTTTCGCTGAGCCAAATGGGTTTCTGTTTGGCTCGGGCGGCAATATTGGGGGTGTGTGACGCGTCGGTCTGCGGCACATGACTGGAACAACCCGCCAGAGTGGCGGACACAGCCACCGCTATGGCTTGAGCCAAGCGGGTCAATGCGTCTGAATTGATGGCTTTACGAATAGATGACGACATTGGCTGGAAGTAAGTTCCGGGCAAAAATGTCGAGAGATTCTAGAAAGGGTACCCCCTGCGGTCAACCATTCAGAATTTTCATTGCAATAGGATGACGGCTTAGAACGTATCCTTCCAAGCCCGCAAGGCCGCAAAAACCGCACTCGGAGCCCGGTTATTGGGGCCGATCCGTTCGTCCACTTTTTCTTTAACAGATGTTTCAGCGGACCGTAAAAAAGGGTTGGTGAGCTTTTCCAGGGCCAGTGTCGAAGGCAGCGTGATGATCCCGGCTTCACGCTGTCGGGTGACTTTGGCCAGGCGTTCGGCGGTATCCGGATTGTCAGGTTCGACAGCTGCCGCAAATTTCAGGTTGCTCAGGGTGTATTCATGAGTGCAATAGACCAGCGTGTCTTCCGGCAATTCGGCCAGGCGTGACAGCGAGGCGTGCATCTGTTCGGGCGTGCCTTCGAACAACCGTCCACACCCGGCGGCAAACAGCGTGTCACCGCAGAACAGCAGGCCATGATGGTAGTAGGCAATGTGCCCCAGGGTATGACCGGGCACGGCGAAAACATCGAAGTCCCAGCCCAGCACGCTGACCTTGTCGTTGTCCTTGAGCGCGACATCCCGGGCCGGGATGGATTCGCTGGCCGGACCGTAGACTGTCGCGTCTGTCGCCTTTTTCAGCGACTCGACGCCGCCGACGTGGTCATGATGGTGATGAGTGATCAGAATATCGCTCAAGACCCACCCCGGATGCGCCGCAAGCCAGGCCTGCACGGGCGCGGCATCGCCCGGATCGACCACGGCGCAGCGCTGGGTGCGGTGGTCTTGTAACAACCAGATGTAGTTGTCGGTGAAGGCGGGCAGGGCACTGATCTGTATCATCGTCGGATTCGCCAAGCGGAAAACAATGGCGCATCTTAGAACTTCCTGGCGCGTTGGAGAATGCAATGACCGATAAAGCGTTCGCTCAGGCTGATCCCGAGTGGCTGGCCTTGATCAGCGCGGCCCGTGAATGGCTGTCCGGCCCTATCGGGCAATTTTTGCTGGATGAAGAGCGGCGCATGCTCGAAGACGAGTTGGGGCGCTTCTTTGGCGGCTATCTGGTGCATTACGGTCCGTCGGCCCAGACCCCGCCGGCGGCACCCCAGGTGCAGCGCAACGTGCGGCTCGGGGCGCCGTTGCCCGGTGTCGAAATCGTCTGTGAAGAACAGGCGTGGCCGTTGAGCGAGCACGCCGCCGATGTGGTGGTGTTGCAGCATGGCCTGGATTTCTGTCTGTCACCCCACGGGTTACTGCGGGAAGCGGCGAGCAGTGTGCGGCCCGGCGGGCACTTGCTTATCATCGGGATCAATCCCTGGAGCACGTGGGGCTTGCGTCATGTGTTCGCCCATGACGCCATGCGCAAGGCGCGTTGCATCTCGCCTTCACGCGTTGCCGACTGGTTGAACCTGTTGGGTTTCGCGCTGGAGAAACGCCGCTTCGGGTGCTATCGTCCGCCGCTTGCGTCACCTGCCTGGCAGGCTCGTCTGGCCGGTTGGGAACGCAAGGCCGGTGATTGGCAACTGTCGGGTGGCGGTTTCTATTTGTTGGTGGCGCGCAAGATCGTGGTCGGCCTGCGTCCACTTCGTCAGGAGCGGCGCGAACCGATGGGCAAGCTGATTCCTTTGCCGATGGCCAAGGTCAATCGACGCCGTATCGACCCGTAATCCCCTTTTATATTCCCGGCCGGGTCAATCCCCGGCCTCGGGCATCGTCGGTCACTGATCGACGAGCCACCGCATTTTCTGGATAGATTGGCATGAGCGATAGCGTAGAACTCTTTACCGATGGCGCCTGCAAAGGCAACCCTGGTCCTGGTGGCTGGGGTGCATTGCTGGTGTGCAAAGGGGTTGAAAAGGAACTGTGGGGCGGCGAGGCCAACACCACCAACAACCGCATGGAGCTGATGGGGGCGATCCGTGGCCTTGAAGAACTCAAGCGATCCTGCGACGTGCTGCTGGTGACCGACTCCCAGTACGTGATGAAAGGCATCAACGAATGGATGGACAACTGGAAGAAACGCGGCTGGAAAACAGCAGCGAAGGAGCCGGTTAAAAACGCCGACCTGTGGAAGTTGCTGGATGAGCAGGTCAATCGCCACAACGTCACCTGGAAATGGGTGCGCGGGCACATCGGTCACCACGGTAACGAGCGGGCGGACCAGTTGGCCAACCGTGGCGTGGATGAAGTGCGCGGGTTCAAGCAGGCTTGATGATTCCATCGTTCACCTGTGGGAACCGGGCTTGCCCGCGATGAACGATGACGCGGCTTTACTGAAAGTCCGCAGCGTCTGCATCGCGGGCAAGCCCGGCTCCCACAGGGCATCGCAGCATCAAGCTGGCGGTGCGCGCCTGATCCCGCGAGCGTGTTAACATCGCCGCTTTTGCACGATTGACCCGTTGAGAGCTGAACACTGATGGCCACCAGATCCGTTGTACTCGATACCGAAACCACCGGCATGCCGGTGACCGACGGCCACCGGATTATCGAAATCGGTTGTGTCGAGTTGATCGGTCGGCGCCTGACGGGCCGGCATTTTCACGTTTATCTGCAACCCGATCGCGAGAGTGACGAAGGCGCCATCGGCGTCCACGGCATCACCAACGAATTCCTGGTGGGCAAGCCGCGTTTCACTGAAGTGGCCGATGAGTTCTTCGAATTCATCAAGGGCGCCCAGCTGATCATCCATAACGCGGCGTTCGACGTTGGCTTCATCAACAACGAATTCGCCCTGATGGGCCAGCACGATCGCGCGGACATCACGCAACACTGCTCGATCCTGGACACCCTGATGATGGCCCGGGAACGTCACCCCGGGCAGCGCAACAGCCTCGACGCCTTGTGCAAACGTTATGGCGTCGATAACTCTGGCCGTGAACTGCACGGCGCCTTGCTCGACTCCGAGATTCTCGCTGACGTCTACCTGACCATGACCGGCGGCCAGACCAGCCTGTCACTGGCCGGTAATGCGTCCGACGGTAATGGTTCCGGTGAAGGTGCGGACAATTCCGCCACCGAAATCCGTCGCTTGCCGGCCGACCGCACCCCCGCCCGAATCATCCGCGCCAGCGAAGATGACCTGGCCCAGCATGTGGCACGACTGGAAGCCATCGCTAAAGCCGCCGGCGCGCCGTCGCTGTGGCAGCAACTGGCGGATGCCAAGGCCCAGGCCTGAGTCCGTAGCAGCTGCCTCGCGGTGCTCGGCAGCTGCTACAGGTCGTGCATGTATCGACACTCGCCACATCCGCTTCAACCCTCTACCCTGAGGTTATTGGCAGACCATGGTCTGCCGCCTCAGGACACTGAGCCCCATGTATAAAGACTTGAAATTCCCGGTCCTGATCGTCCATCGCGACATCAAGGCCGACACCGTCGCCGGTGACCGCGTACGGGGCATCGCCCGTGAGCTGGAGCAGGAAGGCTTCAGCATTGTTTCGGCGGTGGATTACACCGAAGGGCGGCTAGTTGCGTCGACCCATCACGGCCTCTCGTGCATGTTAATTGCAGCTGAAGACGCCAGCGCCCATTCCCATTTATTGCAGAACATGGCCGAACTGATTGGCCTGGCGCGAGTGCGTGCGCCGGATCTGCCGATCTTTGCCCTGGGTGAGCAGGTGACCCTGGAAAACGCCCCGGCTGATGCCATGGCCGAACTCAATCAGCTGCGCGGGATTCTTTACCTGTTCGAGGACACCGTGCCGTTCCTGGCCCGGCAAGTGGCGCGGGCTGCGCGCAAGTACCTGGACGGACTGTTGCCACCGTTTTTCAAGGCACTGGTGCAACACACCGCCGACTCCAATTATTCCTGGCACACACCGGGCCACGGCGGTGGCGTGGCGTATCACAAGAGCCCCGTCGGGCAAGCGTTTCACCAGTTTTTCGGGGAAAATACCCTGCGTTCGGATTTATCCGTGTCGGTTCCCGAATTGGGTTCCTTGCTCGATCACACAGGGCCGCTGGCCGAAGCAGAAGCACGAGCCGCGCGCAATTTCGGCGCCGATCACACCTTTTTCGTGATCAATGGTACCTCGACCGCCAACAAAATCGTCTGGCATTCGATGGTCGCGCGTGATGATCTGGTGCTGGTGGATCGCAACTGCCACAAGTCGGTATTGCATTCGATCATCATGACCGGCGCCATCCCGTTGTACCTGTGCCCTGAGCGCAATGAACTGGGAATCATCGGCCCGATTCCGTTGAGCGAGTTCAGCCGCGAGTCGATCCAGGCCAAGATCGACGCCAGCCCGCTGACCAAGGGGCGAGCGCCGAAGGTCAAATTGGCGGTGATCACCAACTCGACCTACGACGGCCTTTGCTACAACGCCGAATTGATCAAGCAAAACCTGGGCAACAGCGTCGAGGTGCTGCATTTCGACGAGGCTTGGTATGCCTACGCGGCGTTCCACGAGTTTTTCGCCGGGCGTTACGGCATGGGTACTTCACGCAGCGAAGACAGCCCGCTGGTGTTTACCACGCACTCCACGCACAAGTTGCTGGCAGCGTTCAGCCAGGCGTCGATGATTCATGTCCAGGACGGTGGCGCACGGCAACTGGATCGCGACCGGTTCAACGAAGCGTTCATGATGCACATCTCCACTTCGCCGCAGTACAGCATCATTGCATCGCTGGACGTGGCCTCGGCGATGATGGAAGGGCCGGCCGGGCGTTCGCTGTTGCAGGAAATGTTCGACGAAGCCCTGAGCTTTCGTCGCGCCCTGGCCAATCTACGCCAGCACATCGCGGCGGACGACTGGTGGTTTTCCATCTGGCAGCCGCCATCGGTGGAAGGCATTGATCGCGTGGTCACCGAGGATTGGCTGCTGCAACCCGACGCCGACTGGCATGGCTTTGGCGGTGTGACCGACGATTACGTGCTGCTCGATCCGATCAAAGTCACTCTGGTGATGCCAGGCTTGACGGCAGGTGGCGCGCTAAGTGAGCGCGGGATTCCGGCGGCCGTGGTCAGTAAATTCCTCTGGGAGCGTGGGCTGGTGGTCGAGAAGACCGGGTTGTATTCGTTCCTCGTGCTGTTCTCGATGGGCATCACCAAAGGCAAGTGGAGCACGTTGTTGACCGAGTTGCTGGAGTTCAAGCGCAGCTACGACGCCAACGTCAGCCTGGCAGCCTGCCTGCCGTGCGTGGCACAACAGAGCGGCGGGCGCTATCAAGGCATGGGTTTGCGCGACTTATGTGATCAATTGCACGCCTGTTATCGCAGCAATGCCACGGCCAAGCACCTCAAGCGCATGTACACCGTGCTGCCGGAAGTCGTCATGAAGCCCGCTCACGCCTATGATCATTTAGTGAGAGGCGAGGTGGAGGCGGTGTCCATCGATGCTCTGGACGGACGAATCGCTGCGGTCATGCTGGTGCCGTATCCGCCAGGTATTCCGCTCATCATGCCTGGCGAGCGGTTCACCGAGGCGACCCGGTCAATCATTGACTACCTTTCATTTGCGCGTACTTTTGACAGTAGCTTCCCAGGATTTATCGTCGATGTGCATGGCTTGCAACACGAAGACGAGGGCAATGGACGGCACTACACCGTCGATTGCATCAAGGAGTGAGGACCTTTCCCAGCATGCAACCTGTGATCAATCCCAAGTTCCCGGGCCTGTCGGTGCGTGTCGCCGATGACGGCTTTGCGGCCTATATCTGGGGCAGTGACTTCAGTTTTGAAGTCGCCGCCTATGGTGCTGCCGAAATTGGCAAACCGGTCGAACAGTGGTCGGTGACGCCGATCATCCCTTATCGAAAGTGCTACGGCATTGACCCGGAGGAGTTCAGCAGTTTCCGTGATGCCGCTGACAGCGCGATTTTCATGGCGTATCTCGACGATGAGCCGGTCGGCCATCTGGTGGTCAGCACCAACTGGAACGGTTTTGCGCATATCGACGAGTTAGCGGTGCATGCCCCGGCGCGGCACCATGGCGTGGCCAAAGCGCTGCTGGATGTGGCCCAGTTCTGGAGCCGCAAGAAAAAACTGCCCGGCATCATGCTCGAAACCCAGAACAACAATCTGGGCGCCTGTCGGCTCTATGAGCGGTGCGGGTATGTGATTGGCGGGATCGATCATTTGCGTTATCGCGGGATTGACCCGAACACCGCCGAAGTGGCGCTGTTCTGGTATCGGTTGTTCGATAACTCGCTGGAAGACTCGCTCAGTTCGCCAGCATCGCCGCGGCTTGTTCCGTAATGATGTCCAGCAGTGTCTGAATAGCGGCGTTGGGTTCGCCGTTTTTCAGGGTCAGGGCGTAGAGGCTGATCGGTACTGCCGGGGCCAGCGGACACACATCCAGTCCGCTGGATTTGGCGCCGAGGGCGGTAAACGGGTCGACAATCGCCAGACCTTCACCGGCCTCGACCATGCTGCGCATCATCTGATGCGTCTGGACCCGGATATGTACGACCGGGGCAGGGCGCAAGGCCTGCAGTTTGTTCTCCAGTGCCGGGCTTAGCGGGTCATGACCTTCCAGACCGACCATCGACTGACCTGCCAGATCCTGCAACGAAATGTATTTCTGCTTGGGTTGCAGCCAGCCGTGGGGCGCCAGAAGCTGGAGCTTGCCTTGGGCAATGACCTGGCAATGGATGTCCGCGTGATCGGGATCATGCAGGCTCAACCCCAGGTCGCTTTCGCGCAACAACAAGGTCTTGATGATCTCGCGGGTCGGTTGGCTCAGCAGGTTGCACGGCGCATCGGGCAAGCGTCGGCGCAGGGCAGCGATGCCTTGAGGCAACAATTGTTGGGCCAGGGGCGGGGTGCAGATAATGCGAAGGGGGGCTGCCTGGTAATGCTTGAGGCTGGAGGCCAGCCGCTGGACGGGCTCAAGCGCTTCGTAAACGTGGGCAATTTCGACCTGGAGTTCCCGCGCTTCGCGGGTCGCCTGCAAGCGTCCACGCACGCTGGAAAACAGCATGAAACCCAACTGACCCTCGGCCTCACGCAAAAGGCGTTCAACCTCGGCCACCGGCAACTGCAGCCATTCGGCGGCGGTGCCCAGGTGGCCAGTCTGCACAAGCGCGTGGATCACTTCGATATGGCGTAAACGCATGCGTGAAGTCCATGTTCAGCAGGTGAGAGGATCAGTGACTGAATCCTAACTCAAGTGCGCGCATATGACTTCTGCTCATAACACGCGGTTATGAGGCGACGTTGACTTCTGGCAGGCTGCCGACATACGTGTCGGGTTCACGGACGATGGTCACGTCCGCTTGCACCAGCAGGAATTGGTTTTCATCGAGCTTCTTGACACGATCGCCAATGGCCAGTTTGTAGGTGGTGACAGGCTCCGTGCCGCCAAGGCCGTCCGCCGACAGGGTGGATTCCTGGAACTCATGCACTGAATAAACACGGCCTTCCGCATCTCTTGCATGGAACTGACCGACAAGTACTGCTGCCATCTGTTTAGAACCTCTGGAGATAAATCACTCAATTTTCGGTTCTGTAGACCGTGGTTGGGTGAAGTAAGTTTTCCTACAGGAAAAAAATAGTCAGGGGCGATGAAATTCAGGGCCCGCTGGGTAATTCGTCATCTATAACTACAAGTTCTTTCCATCGCACAGTCGAGACATCTTCCATGAGCAACGTCTACAAGATCGCCGTTGTGGTCGGCAGCTTGAGAAAGGCATCGATCAATCGCAAGGTGGCGCTGGCCCTGGCCGATCTCGCACCGGCCAATCTCAGGCTTGAAATCGTTGAAATCGGCGACCTGCCGCTCTACAACGAAGACATCGATGGTGCTTCACCGCCGGCAGCCTACAGCACTTTCCGCCAACAGGTGCGTTCATCCGACGCAGTGCTGTTCGTCACCCCGGAATATAACCGTTCGGTACCGGCGCCTTTGAAGAATGCCATCGATGTGGGTTCGCGGCCCTATGGCCAGAGCGCCTGGAGCGGCAAACCGGGTGCGGTAATCAGTGCTTCGCCGGGTGCTGTCGGCGGATTCGGCGCGAACCACCACTTGCGCCAGTCCATGGTGTTTCTGGATGTGCCATGCATGCAGCAACCCGAAGCCTACCTTGGAGGCGCCGGCGCGGCGTTCGACGAGGCGGGCAAGCTGTCCGAGTCGGTCAGGCCGTTCCTGCAGAGTTTTATCAACGCTTATGCAAAATGGGTCGAGCAACACAAAAAAGAGTGACAACACCGTCCCCCTGTAGGAGTGAGCCTGCTCGCGATAGCGGTATGTCAGTTGGCATTGATTTGCCTGACACACTGCTATCGCGAGCAGGCTCGCTCCTACAGGGTATTGGGGGTTAGGGGGTGTGCAGCAATCGGCCACGGATCATCGACTCGATCTCCGCCAGCCACGCAGCCGTTTGCGCTGCCGCCGGTTGTGCGGTAACGCAATAACGGCGGCCACCCCAGGCGGTGATCAGCCAGGCATCGATGGTTGTTTCTGATGGCTGCTCAGGTAAATCGCTACACGCCGCAAACGCTTCGCGCCACTTCTGCGACAGCTCCTGGAACACCCGCCGGTGGTGTTTGGGTTCGGCGATCTGGTGTTCATGGGTCATCAGCTCATAGTCGAACAACGGCTGATCAGCATCGGTCGGGTCGCAGGTCATACGGATCAAACGATTGATTCGCGCTTGCCAGTCCAGATGCGTGGGCCGTACAACCTGGTCATCGATGTGCTGCAACAGATTCTCCAGGCAATGGCGGACATAACCGGACAGCAGCGCTTCCTTGCTCGGGAAATAATCGTACAACGTACCGATGGCAACGCCGGCTTCCAGCGCCACCGCGCGCGTGGTCAGCCCCGACCAGCCATCACGTCGCCAAATCCGAACAAACGCCTCGTAAATCGCATCCACGGTGAAGATCGCCCGAGACTGGCTCGGCCGTTTCAGCGGTTTGGCGCGGGGATTGAGGGTAGGCGCAGTGCCCTTGGTGTTTCCGAACCCGCTCTTCATCGGCTGCCACTACTCTGGTGCTACCCGCCACTCACTCGCAGCAGGAGTCTGAAAGATGCAAAGTCCGATCACGGTAACACGGCTGATCACCCGCAAAAACGCCCTCGACCAGAGTCGAATCGAGCAGGAGCAGCGCAGTCTGACTCCGTCTGAAGGGGAGGTGATTGTGAAAATCGACCGCTGTGCGCTGACCACCAACAACATCACTTATGCCGCGTATGGCGATTCGATGAATTACTGGGGTTTTTTCCCTACCGGGAATGCGGAAATGGGGCACATTCCGGCCTGGGGCTTCGCCGATGTGATCGCTTCGACGGTTGAAGGGGTTGCGGTGGGGGAGCGCTTCTACGGCTATTTTCCGATTGCCAGTCACCTGTGGATGCGCCCCGAGCGGGTCACCGAGCGAGGTTTCTATGATGGCGCCGAACACCGGCAGGCACTGACCTCGGCCTATAACCAGTACACCCGGTGCAGTTGGGATCCGTACTACAGCCATGACACCGAAAACCTGCAGATCTTGCTCAAACCGCTGTTTCTGACCTCATCAATGCTGGCGGATTTCCTGCAAGACAACCAATTCTTCGGTGCGACCCGGCTGGTGTTTTCCAGCGCTTCGAGCAAAACCGCCTATGGCACCGCTGTGTGTCTGGAAAACTACCCCGATATCGAGCGGGTTGCGCTGACCTCGGCCGGTAACACGTCCTTCGTCGAAGCGCTCGGCTGTTATGAGCGAACAGTGTCTTACGAGGAGCTGCCGAGCCTGGCCAATGACCGTCCTGTTCTGTACGTGGATTTTTCTGGCGACCTGGGTTTGCGTGATCGTGTGCATCAGCAATTCGCCGGACAACTGGTTTACAGCTGCTTCGCCGGTTCGGCACAAAGCACGGATGAAGCACAACTGAGCGCCATCGAGGGCCCGCAACCGGTGTTCTTTTTTGCGCCGATCCAGTTGCGCAAGCGCAATGCCGAGTGGGGGCCAGAGCGAGTCAGCCAACATATCGGCGATGGCTTGCAGCGGTTTTATGGGCAAGTGACCGCATCCGCCAACCCGCTGCTTGAGGTGGTGCAAAGCGACGGTTATGAGGCGGCGCAGACGGTGATTACGCGGTTGTTCAACGGCCAGGTCGCGCCAGTGCAAGGGCATGTCATCCGTTTGTAACCTGTGTAGCAGCTGACGAGCAGCGCGAGGCTGCGTCCGGCTCGGTCCGCGCTCGGACGCAGCCTCGTGCTGCTCGACAGCTGCTACGGGATTCGTTGTGTAGAAAATGGGGGCTTTACTCTGTTCGTGTGTTGCGGCTGAATCGCGGTTTGTTTTTTGCGCACAAGGTTGCTTTGCATGCTGACTGCTTCACTGATTTTCCTGCTGACCATCACGCTGGTGATCTGGCAACCCAAAGGCCTGGGTGTCGGCTGGAGTGCAGTCTTCGGGGCGGTGCTGGCACTGATATTTGGTGTCGTGCAGCTAAGCGATATCCCCATTGTGTGGCAGATCATCTGGAACGCCACCGGCACCTTCGTCGCGCTGATCATCATCAGCCTGTTGCTGGACGAGGCGGGCTTTTTTGCCTGGGCTGCCTTGCATGTGGCCCGCTGGGGGCGGGGCAGTGGACGCAAGCTTTTTGCTTATATGGTGCTGCTTGGTGCGTTGGTGTCGGCATTGTTCGCCAATGATGGCGCGGCGTTGATTCTCACACCCATCGTGATCTCGATGCTGTTGGCATTGCGATTTTCTCCGGCGGCGACGCTGGCGTTCGTGATGGGCGCCGGTTTCATCGCCGACACGGCGAGCCTGCCGCTGGTGGTGTCGAACCTGGTGAACATTGTGTCCGCCGACTTCTTCCATATCACCTTCAATCGGTATGCGGCGGTGATGATCCCGGTCAACCTGGTGAGCGTCGCGGCAACGTTGGCGATGCTGATGTGGTTCTTTCGCAGAGACATTCCCAGGAATTACGACCCCGAGCAATTGGATCATCCCGCCACTGCGATCCATGACAAGGCGACGTTTTACGCCGGATGGGCGGTGCTGGTGATTCTGTTAGTGGGGTGTTTTGCCCTGGAACCGCTGGGCATTCCGATCAGCGCCATTTCTGCGGTGTGCGCCGCGCTGCTGCTGGCAATCGCTGCCCGTGGCCACAAAATTTCCACGCGCAAGGTGATGAAAGAAGCACCGTGGCAGATCGTGATTTTCTCGCTGGGCATGTACCTCGTGGTGTATGGCTTGCGAAATGCCGGGCTGACCGGGTATCTGGCGGGCTGGCTGGACGGGTTTGCACAGTACGGTGTCTGGGGCGCGGCCCTGGGCACGGGTGTGCTGACGGCAATTTTGTCGTCGATCATGAACAATTTGCCGACGGTACTGATCGGTTTGCTGTCGATCGATGCGAGCCAGGCCAGCGGCGTGGTGAAGGAGGCGATGATTTATGCCAACGTCATTGGTAGCGATCTGGGGCCGAAAATCACGCCGATTGGCAGTCTGGCGACGTTATTGTGGCTGCATGTGCTGGAGCGCAAGAGTATCCGGATCGGCTGGGGTTATTACTTCAAGGTCGGGATTGTTCTGACGGTGCCGGTGTTGTTGGTGACGTTGGCGGCGCTGGCGGTGCGGTTGACGATTTAAATCGAGTTGGCCTCATCGCGGGCAAGCCTTGCTCCTACAGGATCGGGTCGATCACGAATTTTGCGATTGACACACGACCCGTACGAGCAAGGCTTGCCCGCGATGGGGCCATATCTGCCACTACCAATCTCAACCACTGCCCGGCACATTCGGCCAAAGATCCGCCACCAGAAACAACCGTTCCGCTTCCTCCCAATCCCCTTCGGTATTTTCGGTCAGGCGCACCATCAACTGCGCCGGGGCCTGGGGTTGGAGGTCGCTCAGCCAGGCGCTCAGTTGTTCCGGGCTCCATGTCTGTTCTGCGGGATAATGCGCCGGCGCCAGCCAGGCATGGCGGGGCAGGGGTTGCCATCGGCCGTAAGGCCGTCGCACGACAAAGTCTGCCCAGTCTTTCTGATGCAGCCAGCTACCGCGCAAATGCTGCGGATGCGCACCGTCGGGTGGCTCGGCGTGTCCGGGCCACGGATACAACAGGTAACCGCCGAGCCACAAGTGCGCACTGAACTGCTGGATATCGAGGGCCGCGAGCACTTCGCGACTGTCGGTACGGGCAGAAATGGGCAGTTGATGCTGAGTCAGGTGCGCCAGTTTGCGGTCCAGCCGATCATGACAACCGGGACCGAGCCACTGCGCGGTGTCTTGCCCGTTACCATTTTGCGGTCCGAGATAGAGCTTGATCGCCAGTTCCAGGTGATGCACACCGTCGCGGTCGCGCAGCAACATGTCCAGCTCGCCCAGCGTATGCCCTTCACGTCTGATCGGCAGGTTGGCGGCAATCAGCTCGATCCCCGGGGCGTGCCGCACCGCGTATTGCCATAACCGTTCGTAGTACAGGCCTAAACGCCGGGTTCGGGCCTGGGACAGCCAGTGCAACAAGTCATAACTGTCGCGGTCCAGTTGCCGCAACCAGCGCTCCAGGTGTTCCGGTTGTTGCACCCACTCGCTGCCGGCCAGCGGATGACGTTGCGGCCACGGCGTATCGAGGAGCATCGGCGGTGCGAGGATGACCCACGCCAGGTCGCGCACTTCGGGGTGGCGCAACTGATGGGGCAACGTGAGCAAATCGGGAAATAGGATCATCTTGCGAGCATAGCCCTAAACATGAGTACACCCTTGTGGCTGAAAGGATTTTGTCTATCCCGCGCTTTCGCCCATAATCGCCTTTTTCGCCGTCCTTGCAGGAACACCATGGAGCAATTTCGTAATATTGGCATCATCGGTCGCCTGGGCAGTTCTCAGGTGCTGGATACCGTCCGCCGACTGAAACGGTTTCTGCTCGATCGTCACTTGCACGTGATCCTTGAGGACACCATCGCCGAAGTCCTTCCGGGGCATGGCCTGCAAACCTCGTCACGCAAGATGCTCGGCGAAGTCTGTGACATGGTGATTGTGGTCGGCGGTGACGGCAGCCTGCTGGGCGCCGCCCGGGCGCTGGCCAAGCACAATATCCCGGTGCTTGGCATCAACCGTGGCAGCCTCGGTTTCCTGACCGATATTCGCCCTGATGAACTGGAAGTCAAAGTCGCCGAAGTGCTCGACGGGCACTACCTGGTGGAAAACCGCTTCCTGCTGCAAGCCGAAGTCCGCCGTCACGCTGAAGCCATCGGCCAGGGTGATGCGCTGAACGACGTGGTGCTGCACCCCGGCAAATCGACGCGGATGATCGAGTTCGAGCTGTACATCGACGGCCAGTTCGTTTGCAGCCAGAAGGCCGACGGCCTGATCGTCGCGACGCCTACCGGTTCGACCGCCTACGCGCTGTCAGCGGGTGGACCGATCATGCATCCCAAGCTTGACGCTATTGTGATTGTGCCGATGTACCCCCATACCTTGTCGGGTAGGCCGATAGTGGTCGATGGCAACAGTGAGCTGAAAATCGTCGTGTCCAAAGATATGCAGATTTACCCGCAAGTCTCCTGTGACGGGCAGAACCACTTCACCTGCGCACCGGGTGACACCATCACCATCAGCAAAAAAGCGCAGAAGTTGCGGCTGATCCACCCCCTTGACCACAATTACTATGAAGTCTGCCGGACCAAGCTCGGTTGGGGCAGCCGATTGGGTGGTGGAGGCGACTGATGCTCGATCCCGCGCGTAGCTACGACCTGATCGGTGACGTGCACGGTTGCGCTCTGACCCTTGAGCACTTGCTCGACCGGCTCGGTTATCACAAACAAGGTGGCGTCTGGCGGCATCCATCGCGCATGGCCGTGTTCGTCGGCGACATCATCGACCGCGGCCCGCGCATTCGCGAGGCGCTGCACATCGTCCATGACATGGTCGAGGCCGGCCAGGCGCTGTGCATCATGGGCAACCATGAATTCAACGCGCTGGGCTGGAGCACCCCGGCGCCACCGGGCAGCGGCAAACAGTTTGTCCGTGAGCACACGCCGCGCCATGCCCGGTTACTGGGCGAAACCCTCAGCCAGTTCGAAGATCATCCCGGCGACTGGCATGACTTCCTGCAATGGTTCTACGAGTTGCCGTTGTTTATCGATGCCGGGCGCTTCCGGGTGGTGCATGCCTGCTGGGATTCGGGCCTGATCGAGCCGTTGCGCGGGCTGTTCCCCAATGGCTGCGTCGATGAGCATTTCCTTCAGGCATCGGCCGTGCCCGGCAGTTTCGCCTGCACCGTGTTCGACCGGCTGCTGCGCGGCACCGACATGCGCTTGCCCCATGGCTTGACCATGACCAGCGGCGACGGTCTGGTGCGTTCGTTCTTTCGCACCAAGTTCTGGGAAGACGACCCGCAAACCTACGGAGACATCGTGTTCCAACCGGACGCATTGCCTGAGCCGGTGGCGCAGACGCCACTGTCTTCCACGGAAAAGAACACGTTGCTGCGCTATGGGATCGATGAGCCACTGTTGTTCGTTGGCCACTACTGGCGCAGCGGCAAACCGGCACCGATTCGCCCGAACCTGGCCTGTCTGGATTACAGCGCAGTGCTCTACGGCAAACTGGTCGCCTATCGCCTGGATCAGGAGACCCGTCTCGATCCGCACAAATTTGTCTGGGTCGATGTCGAACGGCCGGAGGTGCTGCAATGAGTGCTGTTGCCGTATTGCGTCTGCCACTGGCGGTGGACTTGAGCGGGTTCGTCAAATTGCTGCAGCGCATGCAGGTGCCGCATCGCGTCAGCGAAGAGTCGGGCGAACAGGTGCTCTGGGTGCCGGCCAATATCAGCGAAGACGTGCGCTCGTTGTACGAACGCTTTCCGGCCGGTGATCCCGATCAGCAACTGGACATTCCGGTGGCGCAAACGACCCAACGCCCCGGTTTCGTCGAACAACTTCGCTATGCCAAGGCCACCGCGGCGGTTTTGCTGCTGAGCATCCTCGTCGGCGCGGTGACGTTGTTGGGCGAAAACCTCGACACGATGCGCTGGCTGACCTTCCTCGATTTCCGCGTGGTGGGCGAATACATCCATTTCGTCCCGTTGGCCGACAGCCTGGCGGCGGGGCAGTGGTGGCGCCTGATGACGCCGATGCTGATCCACTTCGGCATCTTGCACCTGGCCATGAACGGCATGTGGTACTGGGAACTGGGTCGGCGTATCGAATCGCGACAGGGCAGCATCAACCTGATCGGCCTGACGCTGCTGTTCAGCCTGGTGTCCAACTACGCGCAGTATTTTTTCAGCGGCCCGACCTTGTTCGGCGGCTTGTCCGGCGTACTGTACGGCCTGCTCGGGCATTGCTGGATCTTCCAGTTGTTGTCGCCGAACCCGGCTTATCGCCTGCCGCGTGGTGTGTTGGTGATGATGTTGGTGTGGCTGGTGCTGTGTATGTCCGGGCTGATCTCGATGATCGGTTTCGGTGAGATCGCCAATGCGGCCCACGTCAGCGGGTTGCTCGTCGGATGCCTGACCGGTTTGTTGGGTGGTTTGTACAACCGCCGTAAACTGGCCGTCTAAACAAGTTACGTATTCAATCGCGCGGAGACCCTGATGTCCTCTTTTAACGAAATGATCAAAAACATCACCCCCGATATCTACCAGAGCCTGAAACTGGCGGTGGAAATCGGCAAATGGTCCGACGGTGGCAAACTCACCGCCGAACAACGCGAGCTGTCGTTGCAAGCGATGATCGCCTGGGAAATCCAGAACCTGCCCGAAGAAGAGCGGACGGGCTTCATGGGGGTGCAGGAATGCGGCTCCAAATCGATTGAAATACCCAATATTCTGTTCAAATCGGATGCCGTCCATTGATCGAGATTGGCCGTGGTGCAATCAGTAAAATGTCGGCGCGTCTTGACGGGTCCGACGTGCAGTACGCATTGCGTCTGGGTGATGTCGAGGTGCCGGTCAATCCATTGATCGGCACTACCGTGCGCCTGGAATACCTGGGGGCGATTCATTGCACCCATTGCGGACGCAAGACCAAAACCAGTTTCAGCCAAGGGTATTGCTACCCGTGCATGACCAAACTGGCGCAGTGCGACCTCTGCATCATGAGCCCGGAGCGTTGCCATTACGACGCTGGTACTTGCCGTGAGCCGGCATGGGGCGAACAGTTCTGCATGACCGATCACATCGTGTACCTGTCCAATTCGTCGGGGGTGAAAGTCGGGATTACCCGCGCTACCCAACTGCCGACCCGCTGGATCGATCAGGGCGCCCGTCAGGCGTTGCCGATCATGCGCGTGTCGACCCGTCAGCAGTCGGGGTTCGTCGAAGACCTGTTCCGCAGTCAAGTGGCGGACAAAACCAACTGGCGTGCGTTGCTCAAGGGCGAGGCGGCGTCGGTGGACCTGGCCGAGGTTCGCGACCAACTGTTTGATAGCTGCGCCGAGGGCTTGAAAACATTGCAGGAACGATTTGGCCTGCAAGCGATCCAGACCATTGCCGACGTAGAAACGCTCGAGATCCGTTATCCGGTCGAGCAGTACCCGGCCAAGATCGTCAGCTTCAACCTGGACAAGAACCCGATTGCCGAAGGCACGCTGCTGGGGGTCAAGGGCCAATACCTGATCTTCGACACTGGCGTGATCAATATTCGTAAATACACGGCTTATCAGCTCGCCGTGCATCAGTAAGGACTCCAGCATGCGCACCGAACAACCGAAGATGATTTACCTGAAAGACTATCAGGCGCCCGAGTACCTGATCGACGAGACGCACCTGACCTTCGAGTTGTTCGAGGACCACAGCCTGGTCCATGCGCAACTGGTGATGCGCCGCAATCCCGAGCGCGGCCCGGGCCTGCCGCCGCTGGTACTGGACGGCCAGCAGTTGGAGCTGCTATCGGTGACCCTGGCTGATCGCGAGCTGAGCGAAAGCGACTATCAGTTGACGGAAAATCATCTGACCCTGCACCCGACCAGCACCACCTTCACGGTCGATACCAGCGTCAAGATCCACCCGGAAACCAACACCGCGCTGGAAGGTTTGTATAAATCCAGCGGCATGTTCTGCACCCAGTGCGAAGCCGAAGGCTTCCGCAAGATCACCTATTACCTCGACCGCCCGGACGTGATGAGCAAGTTCACCACCACGGTCGTCGCCGAACAACACAGCTATCCGGTGCTGCTGTCCAACGGCAATCCAATTTCCAGCGGTCCCGGCGAAGACGGCCGGCACTGGGCGACCTGGGAAGACCCGTTCATGAAACCGGCGTACCTGTTCGCGCTGGTGGCCGGTGATTTGTGGTGCGTCGAAGACACCTTCACCACCATGACCGAGCGTTCCGTGGCATTGCGTATCTACGTCGAGCCGGAAAACATCGACAAGTGCCAGCACGCCATGAACAGCCTGAAGAAGTCGATGCGCTGGGATGAAGAAGTGTACGGTCGCGAGTACGACCTGGACATCTTCATGATTGTCGCGGTCAACGACTTCAACATGGGCGCCATGGAGAACAAGGGCCTCAACATCTTCAACTCCAGCGCCGTGCTGGCCCGCGCCGAAACCGCAACCGACGCCGCGCACCAGCGCGTCGAAGCCATTGTCGCCCACGAATACTTCCACAACTGGTCGGGCAACCGCGTGACCTGCCGCGACTGGTTCCAGTTGTCGCTGAAGGAAGGCTTCACCGTGTTCCGCGATGCCGGGTTCTCCTCGGACATGAACTCGGCCACGGTCAAGCGCATCCAGGACGTGGCTTACCTGCGCACGCACCAGTTCGCCGAAGACGCAGGCCCCATGGCTCACGCCGTGCGGCCGGACAGCTTCATCGAAATTTCCAACTTCTACACCCTGACCGTGTACGAAAAGGGTTCGGAAGTGGTCGGCATGATCCACACCTTGCTCGGCGCCGAAGGTTTCCGTAAGGGCAGCGACCTGTATTTCGACCGCCACGACGGCCAGGCCGTGACCTGCGACGACTTCATCAAGGCGATGGAGGACGCCAACGGTGTCGACCTGACCCAGTTCAAGCGCTGGTACAGCCAGGCCGGTACCCCGCGTCTGGTCGTTAGCGAGTCGTACGATGCGGCGGCGAAAACCTACAGCCTGACGTTCCGTCAAAGCTGCCCGGCGACCCCGGACAAGGTTGAAAAACTGCCGTTCGTGATTCCTGTGGAATTGGGCCTGCTGGACGCCAAAGGTGCGGCGATTGCCTTGCGCCTGTCCGGCGAAGCCTGCGCTCAGGGCACGTCGCGGGTGATCTCGGTGATTGAAGCCGAGCAGACCTTCACCTTCGTCGACATCGCTGAACAGCCGTTGCCTTCATTGCTGCGTGGTTTCTCGGCGCCGGTCAAACTGAGCTTCCCGTACAACCGCGATCAACTGATGTTCCTGATGCAGCATGACAGCGACGGCTTCAACCGCTGGGATGCGGGCCAGCAATTGTCGGTGCAAGTGCTGCAAGAGCTGATCGCCCAACACCAGGCCGGCGAAGCCTTGGTGCTGGATCAGCGCCTGGTGTCGGCGTTGCGCACCGTGCTGTCCGACGAGACGCTGGACCAGGCCATGGTCGCGGAAATGCTTTCGTTGCCGGGTGAGGCGTACCTGACTGAAATCAGCGAAGTGGCTGATGTCGATGCGATTCACATTGCCCGTGAGTTTGCTCGCAAGCAATTGGCTGAAGGGTTGTTCGAGGCGTTGTGGCTGCGTTATCAGGCCAATCGCGAGCTGTCGAAGAAAACCCCGTACGTGGCCGAGGCCGAGCACTTCGCTCGTCGCGCGTTGCAGAACATTGCGCTGTCGTACCTGATGTTGAGCGCTAAACCGCAAGTGTTGGCGGCGACGCTTGAACAGTTCGAGGCGAGCGACAACATGACCGAGCGCCTGACGGCGTTGGCGGTGCTGGTCAATTCGTCGTTTGAAGCAGAGAAAGCCAAGGCGCTGGCGAGTTTTGCCGAGCACTTCAAGGACAATCCGCTGGTCATGGATCAGTGGTTCAGCGTTCAGGCGGGCAGTGCGTTGCCGGGTGGTCTGGAGCGTGTGCGTCAGTTGATGCAGCATCCGGCGTTCAACATGAAGAACCCGAACAAGGTGCGGGCGCTGGTCGGTGCGTTTGCCGGGCAGAACCTGATCAACTTCCATGCGGCGGATGGTTCGGGGTATCGCTTCCTCGCGGATCTGGTGATCGAGTTGAACGGGTTTAATCCGCAGATCGCTTCGCGCCAGTTGGCGCCGCTGACTCGCTGGCGCAAGTATGACGATGCGCGTCAGGCGTTGATGAAAGGTGAGCTGGAGCGCATTCGTGCTTCGGGTCAGCTGTCCAGCGATGTGTTTGAAGTGGTCAGCAAAAGCCTGGCTTGAGGCTGGCTTTGATCCCACGGGTTCACTCGGAACCTGTGGGGCTGGCTTTTCTGCCGTGGCGGCCTTTGGGCCGACCATGTTCTTGTTCGTTGTGTACATATCCGTTGCTGCGGTAACGGCCACTTAGGGTTTCGCCCTTACGGCGACTCACTTTTTTTTCAAACGCCAAAAAAAAGTAAGCAAAAAAAGGCTCGCCCCGAGCGTCCGGCCCCTCGCTAAAGCTCGGCGTTCCTTCGCTCCGGTATCCCTCCGGGGACACTGCCCTCCGGTCTGCTTCGCTACGACCTACATGCAGCGTGTTCGACTGCGTCGAACGGCGCTACGCGCCACTCCCCGGATGAACACCTCCACTCAGCCTCCCGAAGGGGCGGGTGGATCAAGATCAAAAGCTGCAGGCGAGCTAACGCTCGGCCTGGTGAGTGGTGAGGGGCAAGAGCGGGTGTGGGGTGTTTTGCTTTTTGTGGGAGCGGGCTTGCCAGCGATGGCGGCCTGCCAGCCGACCGATCTATTACCCGCGGACTCATTCCCTGTAGGAGCCTGGCTTGCCAGCGATGGCGGCCTGACAGCCGACCAATCTCTTCCAGATGTACCCAGTCCCTGTAGGAGCCTGGCTTGAACTGGTCAAGTAATCTCGGACACCGATTACGGTGTTTATGCCGCTTTTTGCTCCATGGCTATTGGCGACAGGTAGTCGTTATAGCTATGGAGTCTGGTGCGGTTGTAGTACATGAAGAAGCGCACGATATCGGTTTTGGCTTCCTCGATCAGGCTGTAACCGCCACGAGGCACCCACTCTGACTTGAGCGTGCCGAAAAAGCGTTCTGTCGGCGCATTATCCCAGCACTGCCCGCGATGACTCATGCTTTGCAAAATGTCGTGTTGCAGCAGCTCTTCTTGAAACTTGCGACTGGTGTACTGACATCCCTGATCTGAGTGAAACATCAGCCCAGGAGGACACGTTCGTACCTCTGTCGCCATACGCAGCGCTTTGCTGACCAAGTTGGCGTCATTGACCAGAGAAAATGCCCAGCCAATAACCCTTCGGGCATACAGATCGATCACGATGGCCAGATGAACCCAACGTTTGCCCACCATCAAACTGGTGACGTCGCCACACCAAACCTGATCGATTGCAGTCGGTTTGAAGTTGCGCTTGAGCCGATTGGGCGCGACAAATGCTTCCACTCCTTTGGATCTGAAAGGGTGAGGCTGGCGTTGTTTACTGACGATATTGGCCTCTCTCATCAGCGCTCTGACAAGACTCCTTCCAGCTGTAATGCTTTGGGATTTCAGGCCTTTACTGATCATTCTGGAGCCCATGGCTTCGCGGCTTTCGCTGTGCAGCTCAACTACTTTCAGCTTGAGCTCTTCGCGTTTGCGCCTCGGTTTGGCGCGTCGCTGAATCCACTCATAAAAGCTGCTGCGCTTCACACCGAAAACACGACACACCACAGCCGTCGGGAATGACTCTCTTAGCTCTGCGATCATCGAAAACGATCGGGATCCGACATCAAGAGAGCGGTAGCCTTTTTTAGGATATCGGCTTCCATCTCCATGCGCTTGATCTTGGCTTTTAGTTCCTGGATCTGGCGCTGATCTTCGGTGATTGCCTTGGTGCCTTTGACTGGCTGCCCTTCACGTTCCTTACGAACCTGATCGACCCAGCGCCGTAAAGCGGTGGGCCCGATATCCAGCGATGCACAAACATCTGAAACCGGGCAGTTATCATCAAGCACCATGCTGGCAGCATGAAGCTTGAACTCGCGCGTATAGACCTTTCTTTCGTTCATGGAGCCTCCAAGTTGGCGAAATCATATCGCCCTTAAGAGGTGTCCGAAATTATTAGGCCAGTTCAGGCTTGCCAGCGATGGCGACCTGCCGGCAGACCAGTCTCTAACAGACGACCCCCGGTCCAATTGTAGGAGCGAGCCTGCTCGCGATGCTTTTGGCTTTTGGCTTTTGATCTTGATCTTGATCTTGATCTGCTTTTGATCTTTCGCCCCTTCGGCAGGCCGAGCGTAGGTGTTCATCAGGGGGTTAGGCGCGTAGCGCCGTGCGGCGAAGCCGCACACATCGAGAGGAGGTCGTCGCGAAGCAGACCGTAGGCGATGCCCCCTGATGGACATCGTAGCGAGGGAACACTGAGCTTTAGCGAAGTGCCGTACGCCGGGACGAAGCCTTTTGCTTACTTTTCGGCGTCTGGAAAAGTGAGTCGCTGTAAGAGCGAAACCGCCAGAAGCCGTTACCGCAGCAACGGATATGTACACACATCGAAATCACGCATCCGAATGCTTTGCTATTCAGCAGCCACCCATCCCCCTCAGGTTAACAAAACATAACGTGGCGTCGATTGTCAGACCTTTCCAAACCCCGATAGGATAAGCCAGCTTCCGAAGGGGCTCTAGATTGCGCGTTTCAGGACTCAACTCCAAAACAGCCAATCGCAACAAGCACCCTTACGGCGCCCTGAAAGGTTGAATGACCTAACAATAATAATGGGGGAAGGTCTATGAGTGAGCCTGTCATGGGTGTGGGTATCTGCCGCCCGCCGGCATTACGCAAAATCGCGTTGCTGGCTACAGCGCTCTCGCTGTTGGGCTGTGCCGTGTTGTCGGCACCAGTGCTGGCCGCCGCAGCGCCAGCATCCGATACCGTATATGCCATCGAATCGGCCAAGGCTGCCAAAAGTCTGATGCTCGATGTCGTCCACGCCGGCAAGCGCCTGGTGGCGGTCGGGGATCGTGGGCATATTTTGTATTCCGATGACCAGGGCGCGACCTGGGCTCAAGCCAAGGTGCCGACCCGCGCACTGCTGACGTCGGTGTTTTTCGTCGATGACAAACACGGTTGGGCCGTCGGTCATGACGCACAGATCCTCGCCAGCGAGGACGGCGGCGTCACCTGGACCAAGCAATTCGAAGATTTGAAACGCGAAGCGCCGTTGCTCGACGTCTGGTTCAAGGACGTCAACAGCGGCTTTGCCGTGGGCGCGTATGGCGCACTGCTGGAAACCACCGACGGCGGCAAACACTGGGAAGACGCCAGTGACCGCCTGGATAACGAAGACCAGTACCACCTCAATGGCATCGCATCTGTAAAAGATGCCGGGCTGTTCATCGTAGGCGAACAGGGCAGCATGTTCCGCTCCGCCGATTGGGGCCAGACCTGGGAAAAACTTGAAGGCCCGTACCAAGGCTCGCTGTTCGGCGTGATCGGTACGGCGCAAGCCAATACGCTGCTGGCTTACGGCCTGCGCGGCAATCTCTACCGCTCCACGGATTTCGGCAGCACCTGGGAACAGGTTGAGCTGAAAGCCGCTCGCGGCGCGCTGGAGTTCGGGTTGTCGGGCGCAACGCTGCTCGACGACGGCTCCATCGTGATCGTCGGCAACGGCGGCTCGGTGATCCGCAGCAACGACAACGGCGAAACCTTCAGCGTGTTCAACCGTCCGGATCGCATTTCCGTTTCGGCAGTCACGGCGGCGGGCAACGGTAATCTGATTCTGGCAGGACAGGGCGGCGTTCGCGCTACTTCGCCAACCGGCTCAGAGCTGGGCAAATAATAAGAAGGGCGGAGCTATGACATCCATGACAAGTCATCACCAAGACAAGGCGACGTTTCTTGAGCGCCTGATTTTCAACAACCGCCCGGCAGTGATCACGATCTGCCTGTTGGTCAGCATTTTCCTGTTCTGGCAGGCGACGCTGATCCGGCCATCCACCAGTTTCGAAAAAATGATCCCGCTGGAGCATCCCTTCATTCAAAAGATGATGGAGCACCGCAACGATCTGGCGAACCTGGGCAACACGGTACGAATTTCCGTAGAAGCCACTGACGGCGATATCTTCTCCAAGGAGTACATGGAGACCCTGCGTCAGATCAACGACGAGGTGTTCTACATTTCCGGCGTCGACCGTTCCGGCCTCAAGTCGCTGTGGAGTCCGAGCGTGCGCTGGACCGAGGTGACAGAGGAGGGCTTCGCCGGTGGTGAAGTGATCCCGCAGAGCTATAACGGGTCGCAGCAAAGCCTTGATCTGCTGCGCAATAACGTCCTCAAGTCCGGTCAGGTCGGGCGTCTGGTGGCCAACGACTTCAAATCGAGCATTGTCGATATCCCGCTGCTGGAGTCCTACCCGGACCCGCAGGACCAGGGCAAGTTGCTGGCACTGGACTACCGTCAGTTCTCCCACCAGCTGGAAGAAAAGATCCGCGACAAGTTTGAAAAGCAGAACCCTAACGTGCAGGTCCACATCGTCGGTTTCGCCAAGAAAGTCGGCGATCTGATCGATGGCCTGGTCATGGTGGTGATGTTCTTTGGCGTTGCCTTCATCATCACGCTGATCCTGCTCTACTGGTTCACCAACTGCATGCGCAGCACCGTGGCGGTACTCAGTACCACGCTGGTGGCGGTGGTCTGGCAGCTTGGGTTGATGCACTTCTTCGGCTTCGGGCTTGACCCGTATTCGATGCTGGTGCCGTTCCTGATCTTCGCCATTGGTATTTCCCACGGCGTACAGAAGATCAACGGTATTGCCTTGCAATCCAGCGAGGCCGACAACGCGCTGACCGCTGCGCGACGCACGTTCCGTCAACTGTTCCTGCCGGGGATGATCGCGATCCTTGCGGATGCGGTGGGTTTCATCACGCTGCTGATCATTGATATCGGTGTGATTCGTGAACTGGCCATCGGCGCGTCCATCGGCGTGGCGGTGATCGTGTTTACCAACCTGATCCTGCTGCCGGTGGCGATTTCCTACGTCGGTATCAGCAAGCGCGCCGTTGAACGTAGCAAGAAAGACGCACACCGCGAGCACCCGTTCTGGCGCCTGCTGTCGAACTTTGCCAGCCCGAAAGTTGCGCCGGTGTCCATCGTGCTGGCCTTGCTGGCCTTTGGTGGCGGCCTCTGGTACAGCCAGAACCTGAAAATCGGTGACCTCGATCAGGGCGCACCTGAACTGCGTCCGGATTCGCGCTACAACAAGGACAACAACTTCATCATCAGCAACTACTCCACCAGTTCCGACGTGTTGGTGGTGATGGTCAAGACCAAGGCTGAAGGCTGCTCGCGCTACGAAGCCATGAGGCCCATCGACGAGCTGATGTGGAAGATGCAGAACACCGAGGGCGTGCAGTCGGCGATCTCTCTGGTGACCGTGTCCAAGCAGATGATCAAGGGCATGAACGAGGGCAACCTGAAATGGGAAACCCTGTCGCGTAACCCGGACGTGTTGAACAACTCCATCGCCCGTGCCGATGGCCTGTACAACAACAGCTGCTCCCTGGCACCCGTGCTGGTGTTCCTCAACGATCACAAGGCGGCGACCCTTGATCGCGCCGTCCATGCGGTGCAGGACTTCGCCAAGGAGAACAACAAGGACGGCCTGGAATTCATCCTCGCCGCCGGTAACGCAGGGATCGAAGCGGCCACCAACGAGGTGATCAAGGAGTCCGAGCTGACCATCCTGATCCTCGTCTACATCTGCGTTGCGACCATGTGCATGATCACCTTCCGCTCGTGGGCGGCGACCTTGTGCATCGTCTTGCCTCTGGTGTTGACGTCGGTACTCGGCAACGCCCTGATGGCCTTCATGGGCATCGGCGTGAAAGTCGCGACCCTGCCGGTGGTGGCGCTGGGTGTGGGGATTGGCGTGGACTACGGCATCTACATCTACAGCCGCCTGGAAAGTTTCCTGCGTGCCGGCCTGCCGTTGCAGGAAGCCTATTACCAGACGCTCAAGTCCACCGGTAAAGCCGTGCTGTTCACCGGTTTGTGCCTGGCCATCGGTGTGTGCACCTGGATCTTCTCGGCCATCAAGTTCCAGGCTGACATGGGCCTGATGCTGACCTTCATGCTGCTCTGGAACATGTTCGGTGCGCTGTGGCTGCTGCCTGCGCTGGCCCGTTTCCTGATCAAACCGGAGAAACTGGCCGGGCAGAAGGGCAACTCGCTGTTCGCTCACTGATCCTTGCCTGAAATAAAAAAGCCGCAACCTTGGTTGCGGCTTTTTTCATCCCGAATTCAACACTAAACCCTGTAGGAGCAGAGCTTGCTCGCGATGGCGGTAGAACATTCAACATCTATGTTGACTGACACTCCGACATCGCGAGCAAGCTCTGCTCCTACAGGGGATTTCTCCAACAGTTGGAATGTGTTGGGTCAGTTGGGATCGCTACCCAAGACCACATTCAACGCACTGCGTGCATCATCGAGCTGCACCAGCGTCGCGTGCCGTGCGCCGAGCGCATCGCGATTCTCGATGGCGGTGAGGATTGCCTTGTGCCGGGGCAGCGCCAGTTCATGCAGGTTCGGCCGCTGGTTGGAATGCTTCAACGCTTCGGCAATCGCCACTGACAGCATGTTGCACAGGTTGGCCAACAGATCGTTGTGGGTGGCGTCGGCGATTCGGCTGTGGAAATCCAGATCGGGTTGCAGCAGTGCTTCCGGAGTCGGGGCGGCTTCCATGCGTTGGTAGGCTTCACCGATGGCGGCGATGTCCGCATCGGTCGCGAACTGCGCGGCGAGGGCAGCTGCAGCGGGTTCGATGATGGCGCGAACACTGGTCAGCAGGTCGAAAAATTGATTCTGCGGGCTGCTCTGCATCAGCCAATGCAGCACGTCGGGGTCGAGCATGTGCCAGTCTTTGCGCGGCTTGACCACAGTGCCGACGCGTGGACGCGAATACACCAGGCCTTTGGCGACCAATACCCGGGTGGCCTCTCGCAGTACCGGGCGGCTGACCGCGTACTCCTCACACAGCAGGGCTTCGGCGGGCAGTTTGTCGTCCGGTTTGAAGCGCCCGGAAACGATCTGCATGCCCAGCTCCTGGACAATGCGCGAGTGCATGCTTTTACGGTCGGAGGGTTTGCGGTAATCCATGGGGAACGGCGCGATCCTGTGCGATGGAGGTGTCGCGCATGATAACAGGCACGACGGGCATTCATCAGATCAGAAGTCAGCGAATGCCTTGTTCATGATCGTTCCAACGCTCCGCGTGGGAATGCCGCTCGTGACGCTCTGCGTCACTTGTTTCGGGGGGGACGCGGAGCGTCCCTTGAGGCGTTCCCACGCAGAGCGCGGGAACGATCGGTCGGGTGGGTCAGTGAGAATGGCGCGGCACTTCAGCCCCGCGGCAGCCCACCAGGAAGTCAAAGTCGCAACCCTGATCCGCCTGCAGCACATGGTCGATGTACAACTGACGATATCCGCCAAGGATCATCTGTTGCGGTGGTTGCAGGTCGGCCATGCGCGCCGCCAGTTCGGGGTCCGGAATGTCCAGGTGCAAACGGCCGCTGGCGCAGTCCAGTTCGATCCAGTCGCCTTCTTTTACCGCGGCCAATGGTCCGCCAGCCGCCGCTTCTGGCGCGACGTGCAGCACCACGGTGCCATACGCGGTGCCACTCATGCGCGCATCGGAAATACGCACCATGTCCGTCACGCCCTGGGCCAGTAACTTGGCCGGCAAGCCCATGTTGCCGACTTCGGCCATGCCCGGATAACCCTTGGGTCCGCAGTTTTTCATGACCAGAATCGAGTTGGCGTCGACGTCGAGTTCCGGATCGTTGATCCGTGCCTTGTACATGTCGAAGTTTTCAAACACCACTGCGCGCCCACGATGTTGCATCAATTGCGGCGTGGCGGCGGACGGCTTGAGCACTGCGCCCAGGGGGGCCAGGTTGCCGCGCAAGACACAGATGCCGCCGTCGGCGCGGATCGGGTTGTCGAGGGTGCGGATCACTTCATCCTGACCATAAATAGGCGCGTCCTTGGTGTTCTCGCCGAGGGTCTTGCCGTTGACGGTCAAGGCGTTCGGGTTGGGAATCAGGTTCGCTTCGCCCAGGCGACGCAGCACGGCGGGCAAGCCACCGGCGTAGTAGAACTCTTCCATCAGGAAGCGCCCGGACGGTTGCAGGTCGACAATGGTCGGCATGCCACGACCGATGCGGGTCCAGTCATCCAGGTCCAGTTGCACGCCAATACGGCCGGCAATGGCTTTCAAATGGATCACCGCGTTGGTGGAACCACCGATTGCCGCGTTGACACGGATGGCGTTTTCGAAGGCTTCCTTGGTGAGGATTTTCGACAGCTTCAAGTCTTCGCGGACCATCTCCACCGCGCGCATGCCGGACATGTGCGCCAGTACATAGCGGCGTGAGTCGACCGCCGGAATGGCTGCGTTGTGGGGCAGGGACGTGCCCAGTGCTTCGGCCATGCACGCCATGGTGGAGGCCGTGCCCATGGTGTTGCAGGTGCCGGCCGAGCGGGACATGCCGCCCTCGGCCGCGAGGAAATCGTCGAGGGTGATGGTGCCGGCCTTGACCTGCTCGCTGAGCTGCCAGACCACAGTGCCCGAGCCGATGTCCTGACCCTTGTGCTTGCCATTGAGCATCGGTCCGCCAGTGACGACGATGGCTGGCACGTCGCAACTGGCTGCGCCCATCAGCAGGGCCGGGGTGGTTTTGTCGCAACCGGTCAGCAGCACCACGCCATCAATCGGGTTGCCGCGAATGGCTTCTTCGACGTCCATGCTCGTGAGGTTACGGGTGAACATGGCGGTAGGGCGCAGGTTGGATTCGCCGTTGGAGAACACCGGGAATTCCACTGGAAAGCCCCCGGCTTCGATCACCCCGCGTTTGACGTGCTCCGCAATCTGACGGAAGTGCGCGTTGCACGGGGTCAGTTCCGACCAGGTGTTGCAGATGCCGATAATCGGCTTACCTTGGAATTGGTGGTCGGCGATGCCCTGATTCTTCATCCAGCTGCGGTACATGAAGCCGTTCTTGTCGGCGGTACCAAACCATTGGGCGGAGCGCAGGGTGGGTTTCTTATCAGACATGATCGATTCTCTTATTGTATGACTATATGGTTCTGGATGAGGCGTAACATAAGCTCAAATTCGCGGGTTTGGAAGTGTTGTCGGGTAATTAGTATTACTATATAGTCGTTTTCAACGGAGGGATGGTCCTGGCGATTTTTGGCGAGAGGCGTCCTCCGAGGTTCTATAACAACAACAATCGGAGACCGATCTCATGAGCCAGGAACTGCGGCTTATCCGCCGCATCACGCTGAAACTGATTCCCTTCCTGATCCTGCTGTACCTGATCGCCTATGTGGATCGCTCCGCAGTGGGGTTTGCCAAGTTGCACATGGGCGCCGACATTGGCCTCGGTGATGCCGCTTACGGTCTCGGTGCCGGGTTGTTTTTCATCGGCTACTTCCTGCTGGAAATTCCCAGCAACCTGATGCTCGACCGTTTCGGCGCGAGACGCTGGTTTGCGCGGATCATGGTCACCTGGGGCGCCATCACCATCGGCATGGCGTTCGTCCAGGGGCCGAACAGCTTCTATGTGATGCGCTTTCTGCTCGGTGCGGCGGAAGCCGGGTTCTTTCCGGGTGTTCTGTACTACATCACTCAGTGGTTCCCGATTCGCCATCGCGGCAAAATCCTCGGCCTGTTCATCCTTTCCCAACCGATCGCAATGATGGTCACCGGCCCGGTGTCCGGCGGTTTGCTGGGCATGGACGGCACGCTCGGTTTGCACGGCTGGCAGTGGTTGTTCATCGTCATTGGCACGCCGGCGATCCTGCTGACCTGGCCGGTGCTGCGTTACCTGCCTGATGGCCCGCAGCAAGTGAAATGGATGGACCAGGCCGAGAAGGACTGGCTCGCCGGCGAGCTGAAAAAAGACCTTGAGGAATACGGCCAGACCCGCCACGGCAACCCGTTGCATGCGCTCAAAGACAAGCGAGTCTTGCTGCTGGCGCTGTTTTATCTGCCGGTGACGTTGAGCATCTATGGCCTGGGCCTGTGGTTGCCGACCTTGATCAAGCAGTTTGGCGGCAGCGACCTGGTCACCGGTTTCGTTTCGGCGGTGCCGTACATCTTCGGGATCGTCGGCCTGCTGATCATTCCGCGCAGTTCCGACCGTTTGAATGATCGCTACGGACATCTGGCCGTCTTGTATGTGCTGGGTGCCATCGGCCTGTTCCTCAGCGCCTGGCTGACCGTGCCGGTGCTGCAACTGGCGGCCCTGTGCCTGGTGGCGTTTGCGCTGTTTTCCTGCACGGCGGTGTTCTGGACCTTGCCGGGGCGTTTCTTTGCCGGCGCCAGCGCGGCGGCCGGTATCGCCCTGATCAACTCGGTGGGCAACCTCGGCGGTTACATCGGTCCGTTCGTGATCGGTGCGCTGAAGGAGTACACCGGCAACCTCGCGTCGGGGCTGTATTTCCTGTCCTGCGTGATGGTGTTCGGGTTGGTGCTGACCGGCGTGGTCTATCGGTTGCTGGAGCGCAAGCATGTGCTGCCGGCTGATCAGTTTGCCGCCAGTGCGCGCGGCGCAACCCGTTCCTGACACAAAACCTGTAGGAGCAGA